>CBFHLZ010000119.1:0-3594 GCA_965656795.1 Patescibacteria group bacterium | reverse complement strand
TAACAATGGCGAGCAAGAGTTTACCTTCACAGAAGGCTCACTGTTTGACACGCTAAGCGGTGATGTAAGGTTCGAACCAAACCGAAATCTAGACCATTCTGCGGGCGACATTGTTAAGTCGATTGTGTTTACGTCTTCTGACTTTGATAAAGATACCTTTTCATCAACAGTCACGCTTACGATTGTTGATGGCGATGGACCAATAATCAACGTTGTGCAAAGTGTCAGCTTGTCGGAAAGCTTACTTGCGGATGGTTCGACACCTAGCGGAACGCCTGTCAGTGTGACTCAGACTATCACCTCGCTAGCAAGCAGTGATGACATTGGAAAAATAGTCGTCGAAGTTGGGCTGTTCAATACCAACGGCGTATTGAAGTCTGATGGCCTTGAATTGAGTTTACGTGAGGAGCCTGCGGGTTCTGGCGACTACATTGCGTTTACGACGGATGGTTCGGGTGGTGAGAAAATCATATTCACCCTAGATTTTGATGATACTAATCCTAGCCAGTATACCTTTACGCTGCTGGAGCGTTTGGATCACGTTGATGGCTTAGGAAACAACGATCTGAGTTTTGATCTTTCCGTTTATGCGCAAGATACTGATGGCGATATTTCAGCGTCTAAACCGCTTTCAGTAATCATCACCGATGATGTCCAGTTAATGCAGTCTGGTGCCCTTAGCATCACTGAACCAAGCACTGGGACGCCGACCACAACAACGTTTGATGTGATGCCAGCACAAAGTGCGGATGGTGCCACAATCACTAAGTTTACCTATGGCAGCCAACCTGAATCGTCTCTGGTACAAAGTAATACAGGAGAGCAAAAGTTTGTATTTGCAGAAGGTTCTTTGTTTATCACGCTTGAAGGTGATGTGCGTTTTGAACCTAATCGCAATCTAGACCACTCTGGTGGCGATATCGTCAAGACCATTACGGTGACATCTGAAGATAAAGATGGCGATATCGTGACGTCTACCGTGACGTTAACTATTGCCGATGGCGCGCCACCAACTATCGACACCGTACCGACTGTCGCGTTGGAAGAAGCAAATCTGATTGATGGTTCTTCACCGGGTTTACCTGTTAGCCAAACTGAAACCATTACTTTCACAGCTGGAAGTGACGATGTGAGCCACTTCCGTATTGATACCACTCAATTCAACACGTCTGGCGATCTGAAGGCAGATGGTTTGGTGGTTCAGCTAAAAGAAGATCCTGCCAACAGTGGGAACTATATTGGTTTCGTAGAAAGTGGGGGTGTCCAAACGGATATTTTCACCATCACCTTTAGCAGTCTGGTTCTAGGAGAGTACACATTCACCTTACTGGAAGAGTTAGATCACCTGCCAGTACAGGGTAATAACGATCAAATATTTACCTTGCCAGTGATCGCTGTCGACAAAGACAACACTGACTCAGCGGTGAAACCGCTAACAGTGACCATTACTGATGATGTGCCAACCATTACTGACACATCTGTCGCAAGTACGTTTGTGGTTGATGAAGATGATTTGGGTACTCTGGCACAAGCGACGGGTTCGTTTGTTACCACCGAAGGTGCCGACCAAGTTGAGGTTTACGAACTACGCAATATCTCAACTCTAGAAGCGACGCTATCGTCTGGCAATGAAGGTATTAAGATCACTGAGATCACAGGTGCTGCTAACACGACCACCTACCAAGGTGCAACTGACCCAGGCGGAACGCCAATTTTCACATTAGTGCTGACTGATGATGGTGCTTACACGTTTACCTTGCTTGGTCCTCTCAATCACGCCACGACACCGAGCAACCTCGATACACTTACAATACCGTTCGATGTCGTTGCAGTTGATGGCGATGGTGATGATTCTAACCAATACGTATTGCCAATCGAGGTGCTAGACGATGCGCCAGTAATGAGTGCGCCAACGGGTGAAACGGTTGTCGATGAAGACGATCTTACTGGTATTGGTTCAGATCAATCTGAAGACACCATTATCAATGGCCTGTTCACTGTCGATGAAGGCGCGGATGGTGTTGTGAAGTATGAACTGGTTGATGAAGATTTGGTTCTGACTGGCTTAACCTCCGATGGAGAAAGCTTAGAGTGGCTAGCTGTTTCACAAAGCGGCACAACATTTACTTACGTTGCTCAAACTGCAACGAGTAATGAAGCTGTGTTTGAGATTATTTTCGATACCTCGGATAACAGCTATCAGTTTGAATTGTTTAAACCACTTAAGCACCCTGATGGCGCGAATGAAAACGCGATTGACCTTAACTTTTCTGTTGTTGCAGAAGATTTTGATCAAGACCAATCAAACGCGATCGATTTGAAAATCACGGTGACTGATGATGTTCCATTGGTGACAACTCAATCGATCACACGAATTGAAGGCCAGGGCTATGGTAATTCCAAAGTTGACATGTTTGCTAATGCGACGGATGTCGGCGCGGATGGCGCGGTACTGAGTCGAATTGAGGGCATTACCAGTAATGGTGCAGATATTGTTTTCCGTACAGGAAACAACGGGCCGTACAGCAGCAGTTTCGATTTAAATAGCGGTAGCCAACAAGTACGAGTGTACGAACAAACCGACGATGGTAGTGGCGGTATCGATACTCGTGAGCTTGGTAGACTGCGCATAAATTCCAATGGTGAAGTGGAGTTTAGAGCGACCAATTATCTCGATCATGATGGGGACACCATCGACTTCTCGATCAATGTGATAGCGACAGACAGTGATTTAGATACGTCATCTACGCCATTGAACATCACTATTACGGATGAAGAGTCTTCAGCAATCTCGCTGAAAGTGACTACGTTTGAGGATGCGGGTAGAGACTCTACAATCCCTTACGCAACGGGAGATGCCCCAAGCCTAGAGAATACCCAAGATAATCAAAGTGGGTTACCTGATGCTCCTGCACAAGTTGCGTTACAGGTTAACCTGAAGGACCAAGATAACAACGAGTCCATTGGCCAACTGACGATCCAGAGTGGCAATCACAGAGGGACGTTCTATTACTTTGATGGCGTGGAATATCACAAACTAGTGGCAGAACCAAACGGTGATATCTTGTTTGGTCCACCTCAAATGCAGCAGAGCTTTGCTCCAAGTACTAATCAACCATTAGACACCATCGCGACAATCGACAACTTGTTCTTTGTCCCAGACCAAAATTACGGTTCGAATAACAATGGTGTACGAATTAACTACGAACTCGAGATTGATAATAATGGTTCGCTAGACCACACCGTAAACTCAAACTTTAGAATTGAAATTGAAGCGGTTGCTGATATTGCGACTTGGGATGATGCGAACAGCACTTATCAATATCAAGTGAATGAAGATGAGGACAATGTGACGCTGCAGCTGAACGCAGAGTCTCAAGATAACAGCCGTACTGAAACCATTACCTATGAACTTGAAGCGATTCAGGGTGATGGGAAGTTTGAGCTGTTGGATCAAAATGGCAATCTGTTAACGCCCGTTAATGGTGTTTATATTATTGCAGCTGGCGATATCAATAGCACTGTCGTCAACCCAATCGATAACTTCTCTGGGCAAATTGAGTTCAAAGCAACGGCAATTACGGAAGAGACACG
>CBFHLZ010000118.1:0-3675 GCA_965656795.1 Patescibacteria group bacterium | reverse complement strand
AAGATGAATTAAAAAAACTCTGATATAATCTAAACTATGATTCAGATATTACAGAAGAAATGCAAAATCACTTTTTAAGAATAAAATAGAGTGATATAATAAATTAAAACTTAAATATAGATTATGAACACATTATATGAGTTACTACCTAAAAGAGATATATTGATTGATATAAGTATTTGATATATTTATAAAAATTATGAATTAAATAGATTTAATAAAAAAATAGATAAATCAATATTTAAGTGATTATCAAAAAAAGATATTATAAAAACTACAATAGAGCATACTTTTGCAAATTTTAATTTGTTACAATATTTATATTCTGTACATTGAAGGGATAAAAATGATTCATATAAATTAAAAGAATATATAATAAGTAAATATAATTTAGATAATAACAAATAGAGATTATGAAATATCCACACGATGAATATGAAATTTTAACAACAGAAGCTATAAAATGACAAGTTTCATATAATTTTTGATTTAATAATCTAGAAATAATAAAGGTTAAAAAACATAACTGACCTTTAGAATACACTTTTAAAGATGGAGTAATAACATTAAAAGAAGAACCTAAAAGAAAATTTAAACTTACTGTAATTTGAAAATATATTAACTAAATAAGAACTATGAATAACTACAATGTACAAGACTGTTGAAACTATATAACAGTATGAGTTCAAGTATGAAAAGATTATAAAAAATGAGAATGGGTAAATATAAAGTGTTACAAAAATCAAATTAAAGATAATTCTTTAAATGATGATGTTTTATTAAATAATGTATAAGTATGAATAAACAAGAAAAAATAGATGCTATTTATGAAAAGGTAGCAAATAAAGAGTTAGGTTTTTGATGTAGGATACAAACTAAGGATTATGGAGTTAAATTATTTTATGCCTGAAAAACTAATTATTTTATTAAATGAATTGATAGTAAATGAAAGATATGTCAGGTAAACAAAAGGTGGCAAAAATTTGATAAAATAGATGTATATTATTTAGATAATATAATTATTAAATGACACCCAGTAAATATAGGAGATGTATTTGAATATCAAATAGAAAATCTTTGATTAAATCCAGTAGAATTTAATTATTTAGATTCTAAATTATTGTGAGTTTGGAAAAACAAAAGATTACCAATAGAACAACAGTCAGAAGAATGTATAAATTATGTTTACGATTTAATTAAATAAAAATGCACGAAACCTTTTTTAAGAAAAAAACTAAAAAGAAAAAGAATAAGTGAAAGACTGCTAAATTCTCAACTGAAGTTAAAACAGCTATATGTATGAGAGATAAAGTATGTATATTCTGCTGAAATCCTGGGACTGATTGTCATCATGTATTCTATTCACAGGAAACTAACTATTGAGAAGACAGAAACGAAGAAAATCAATGAGTTCTAGTGTGTCGTAAACATCATGAGGAAATCCATAGTTGTTCACAGTGAGAATGAAAAAGACAAGAAGCGATAAAATATTTGCAAAATTACTATAAATAAATATAATTAAATAGCTACAACAATAATTATATATAATCAGAAATAAGTTTTTAAGGTTAGTTGTAGCGACTATATATCCCTTGAAGGCTTATTTTTGTTATAAGAAAAATCATTATGAAAAAATGTTCAAAATGTTATTTAATGCTAGAGTTAAATAATTTCAGAAAAGATAAATCAAAAAAAGATTGATATTATTCATCTTGTAATTCATGTTATAGGAAGAAATATTGAATAATTAAAAAAACTATTTCAAGTACTTGAATGGAATGTAAAACAAGGTTTTATAGGTGTTGGAACTCTGCAAAACAAAGATGTAATAATAAAAATGATTATGCATATAAGAATTATTGATATAGATGAATTAAATGTAATTGGGAAACTTATAGTAGTTTTAAATCAGATATGTATGAATCTTATTTGATTCACTCTAATCAATATTGAGAAAATAATACAACAATAGAGAGAATAGATGTAAATGGTAACTATTGTAAAGAAAATTGTAAATGGGCTACATATAAGGAACAATGAAGAAATAAAAGAACAACAAAAAGATATTTATATAATTGAGAATACAAAACTATATGAGAACTATCAGAAATTTCATGAATAATGTATAAAACATTATATGCTAGACTGAATATATATTGATACAGTATACAGGAATCTTTAAATACTGATATGCACTTTAAAAAAAGGAATTAAATGTCATTTTTACAGGACTAACAAGTTAGTATACAAATGACCGAATTTAGATTAATAACTTATAAAACAATGTGAGGATTAAGACAGCAAATAATGAATTTTATGGAAAGAAATGATACAAGCGAAATGACAACTAATGAATTTATAGTAAAGTTTGTTAGTGTATCATATAATTGTAAAAATATTGAAGATCTAATGTTAGTACCTAGTACAGAAACTATATTAAGAGAAAAGAGATTTTTAAATGCTAATTATAAAATAGCTAATAAAGATATGAAAAAAGAAGAATTTTATATTAATACTTACGCAAGAAGTAATAAGTTTTAGATCATGGCGAAAGAAGAATATATATCAATAGAATTACCAATGCCACCATCTCTAAATTCTTTACTAAAAACAAATAAAAGATGATGAAAATCTAAATCAAAAGAATATATAGACTGGTTAAAAATGGCTGATATAGAATACAGTAAAATAAAAACAAACTATAAAATAATTTGAGATGAGTGGTTATATGTAGAATTACACTGTTTTTTCAGCCTGTACACTCTTAAATGAGCCAAAAGGATAAAAGACACAGCGAACTATGAAAAAGCAGTTGTAGACTTCCTTGCAGGTACTAGAAAAAGAAAATGAAAGATAGAATGATTCAGCGACCACAAGATAAAAAGAATACTACAAGAAAAGCACGATTCTGAAAAAAATATAATTAAAATACTAATAAAAGAAATATGTACATAATCAAAAACTTTCACAACGAGGCAAAAGAAATAACTACAAATAAAGAATTTGAATACTTATTTGAAACAAAAGAAAATAAAAACTTAATGAAATAAAAATGTTAGTAGAAAGATATAGAGAAGAACTTGAACAAATATGTGCAAAACATAATTTACTATTAGATGAAGAGGTGTTATCAAAAAGAAGAGATAAATACATAAGAGCATGAAGAGTAGAGTGTTATGCTTATTTAAAAAATAAAGGTCTTACTTATAAAAGGATATGAGACATATTTAACAAGAACCACACGGCTATTATGTACTCTCTAAATAGGCATTGTAAATATAAGAATCTATTAAAATACTAAATTGTCAACTAAAAAGGTAATAAAAATTTGCATTACTTCAATAAAGTGATATAATACTCTCGTAACTTGATAACAACACCAAAGAAAATAGGAATTGATAACAAGGTTATGAGATATTTTTTTAATATAAAAACTATGTATAAAATAACAACAGATAATCCAATTGAGTTAAACAAAGAACAAATAGCTGATTTATCTGAATATGCAACTATTACAACTGATGATAAATGATTTTTAGTAGAATTATCAAATACAGATTTGTTTAAATTATCTACAGCTATTGATACTTTATTTCTTTACATTGAAGATAATGAATAAAAAAGAATTACGGCAAACTGCAGAAGATTTAGTCAGATCTAAATGAGAAAAATACA
>CBFHLZ010000117.1:0-3687 GCA_965656795.1 Patescibacteria group bacterium | reverse complement strand
AAAATATAGAATCTCAAGATATTTTTAAAAATTTATCTGAGTGTAAAAATGCTGATGAAGCACTAAATCTAATGCAAAACAGAGTAGAAAATAACTTAGAAGAAGCAGAATGAGTTTTTGCAGCAAAAGAATGATGTAAATTATTATTAGAAAAAAATTCAGAAGAATGTACTCCTAAAATGACGAGTATTCTAGATAAATATTTACAAACAACAACGGCATAAAAATAATTTTATAGTGAAATAGTGCATATGAAAAAATTTAAAATAGCTGTATCCAAAGGTCAGAAAAAATATACTCTGGTCCTGAAAGCTGAAAATGAAACCGAGGCAAAGCTGAGAGTTCACAAGGAATGATACTCTATTTTAAGTTTGCAAGAAATTTGAGATGAACTTCAGCAATGACACTCATATTCATTTGTTTGAAAAAAAGATTGAGAAGAAAAAAAAGGGAAAGTAATGGGAAATGAAATATTTAAAGTCTATATAAAATTAAGAAAAGACCTTGGATATGAAATTTCTGAAATTTATTCTGACGATCAACCAAAACCATCACAAGCAGAAATTCAAAAACAACTACGTAACCTTGAACAAGAATATCAAATATATCTTGAAACACTGAAAAAATCAGAAAAAAAACAACCTAAAACAATAAAAGAAGATAAAGTTGATAAAACTCAAGAAACAAATATAGATTCATTTTTTATTAAAAAAGAATTAGAACAAACCTATAAACTTATAGATTTTGTATTAATTAAATTACAAAATCTTATTGATAACAAAGAGATTGAAAATTTAGATTCTATACAAAAAGAAAAGTTAAAAACGTTGTATAACTCTATTATTAAGATAAAAAAATCAACTAATATTTCGAAACTCAAAGAAGTTTGAGAGTTGGCTTTATATAAAATTGGTTTATTAGAGCTTAAAGAACTTGAAGAAAATAAGTCTGATAATATGAAAGGTTTACTCAAAGATACCAATAAGTTATTAAAACAAATTTGATCAAGTAAACAGTTTATAGAAAAAGAAAAAGACTATAAGAGAATTTTAAGTGAAAAATTTTCAAGAATAATTTCTAGTTTTTGAAAAAAAACAAAACATAAGAAAATTGACAAAACATCTCATGATTATATTAGAACTGAGTTGCTAATTAGAAAATATACTGAGAAATTAAAAGAAAACACATTACAAATAATAAAAAATTTCTTCGCTTCCAAAAAAAATAAGAAAGATGATTTATTTTTAAGAAGAAAAGTAATAAAGCAAAATCTTATTTTGTATAAAGTGAAACAGAAATGAGTCAATTATTCATATACAGCTATTAAAAAATGATATTGATATATACTAGAAACTATTGAAAAAATAATTACTACAGTTCGTCAGTATATATTTGCGATTATATTTTTTTACAGTTTTTTTGTATTAATATATATAATTGGTTTTCCACTTATTTCACCAAACCAATCTACATTAAGTGAAATTTCATTTAATTTTCAATGACTCAGATATTTTATACTGTTTATTTTTATATATATTACTTTATATATCAGAAAAGGATATATTTCTCTGGGAGTAAATTTTGTAATTTTGTTTTTTATCATTATATTTGGAATAATTAACTTCTAAATACATTATATGAGATTTTTAATTGTGGGAGTTTCATTATTATTTTCATTCATTTTTTATCTATTTTATACAGCAAACTTAGGAAAAAATATTTTTTTTCAAAGTAGTGAAAATGTATTTTATGGTAAAACTTTATTGTGAAGTTTTATATATTTTCCTATTTTATTCCTATTTTTAGCTGTTTTTTTCTTTTTTATTTTTAAATGAAATAAAAAAACAAGATCTTATGAAGAATCAGATTTATATTGAGAAGAAGAAAATTATTTAGGACCGGTCCAAAATAAAAAATTAAATACTATATTCTATTATATTATCTTTTGAATATTTACTTGAACAATTTTTTATTTCCTCTGATTTAATTTTGTATATTTATTGGGAATATTTTCTATTTTTTCATTATCACATTTTTTTTGAAGAAGCCTGTATTCTTACGAAAAAATTCCAAATAATTTATATGTCCAAATAAATATTTTTTCTATTATATTTTGATATTTATTTTCCATTTGATCAATTTTATTTATATATTTTTATAGTGAATTTCAACTATTTTCTCAATTTCAAGCCATTTTATTTTATGTTTGGATTGGAATAATGAGTTTTTTTCATATATATATTCATATTCGTTATGTAAATATAATTTCTCTTTTTATTTGAGTTATTACATTTATTTTCAGTTTGTACAGTATTATTGATAACTTATTTCCTTGAATAATTTAGTATTTCTCTTATATTTGGAGAAATACTTTTTTAATAGAAAAATATGTTTGAAATTATTCACAAACTCAAAAAAGAACATAATAATCATGTTTATGTAATTCAAAATAAATCTGACCTAAAAAATGTTTCAGAAATATCAGAAAATAAAATTCTAAAAGATAAAATTATTTCTCTTTTAGAAGGGAAAAAATCAACAAAATTAGATATTTTTATTTGAGAAAAACATTGTGAAAATATATTTTTATTTATTCTTGCAAAAAAAGATGAATCAAAACTCGTAGATTTTGTTTCTACTCAAGCAAAAATACTCCCAAAGAATTTCACATTTTGTGTACAAAATGACAAAAACTTGTCAAACTTGTTAAAATCTCTTTTTCTATCAAATTACAGTTTTGATGAATATAAAAGCAAAAGTGAAGAAAAAAACTATAGCGTTTTTATAGACAAATCTTTAAATAAAACAGTAGAATTAGAAAAAGAACTCATTGAAAATATCTGCTTAGCTCGTGATTTAGGTGAAACTCCAAGTAATTTTCTTTACCCAGAATCATTTGCAAAAATAGTAAAAAATACAAAATGGAAAAATACTAAAATAAAAATTCTCACACCAAAACAAATAGAAAAAAAATGACTGTGATTATTACATGCTGTTTGAAAATGAAGCGTTCACAAACCATATGTAGTTATTATGGAAAGAATTATTGATAAAAAACTTCCAACTATCTGACTCGTTTGAAAATGAGTAACTTTTGATACTGGTGGAATCCAAGTAAAACCAGGAGATCATATGTATGAAATGAAATGAGATATGTGAGGTTCAGCGAGTGTATTTGCTACGATGAAACAACTCGATAATAAAGATCTCAATGTAAATATAATCGCTGCTATTTGATTAGCTGAAAATCATATTTCAGGAGAATCATATAAACCTTCAGATATAATCACAGCATACAACGGAAAAACAGTTGATATAATCCATACAGATGCAGAATGAAGACTTGTTATGGCTGACGTGATGAGTTATATTTCTGATAAATATAAACTAGATAATTTAATGAGCGTAGCAACTTTAACAGGAGCTTGTATGGTTGCGTTAGGTTTTAGGTATGCTTGAATTATGTGAAATGATGAAGAAATGATTGAAAAACTTTTAGAATACTCAAAAAATCATGAAGAAAAATATAATAGACTTCCATTTGATGATTATTTTGTAGCAAAAACAAAATGAAAAATAGCAGATCTAGAAAATTTAAATAGATGAACAATGGCTGGATCATCTATGGCAGCAGCATTTCTATCAAATTTTTGTGATAATAATGAAAAATATACACACTTAGATATT
>CBFHLZ010000116.1:0-3713 GCA_965656795.1 Patescibacteria group bacterium | reverse complement strand
CCACCTAAATTAATGACTTTAGAAGAAGCTATCGATTATATTTCAGAAGATGAATATGTTGAAGTTACTCCTGAATCAATTAGATTAAGAAAAAAATTCTTAAAAGAAGGTGAAAGAAAAAGAGGGAAAAAATTCTAATTTTTCAAAATAAAAAAATACTAGAAATTAATTTCTAGTATTTTTTTTATAAATAATTTTATATTAAAACAAAAAACCAAAGCGTTGCTTCGGTTTTTTTTACATGTTTTTACTATTTCGTAGCTTCGACAAATACTTTAAAATTTTTACCTTTTGAAATAGTAAAATCATTACAAGTTTGATCACAAATACATGCACAATGCCTTTGTAGAAATAATAATGCTTGTAACAACTCCTCTTTATTAAACCCAGTTAATTTAACCAGTTCTGATAAAAGAAAACTTTCTTTTTTCTCAGAAGCAATAGTATGTACCAGTTGTTTTGTAGTATCATTTGCATTGTTTGCAAGGTTTTCTAAACTCATTTTCCTTCTCCCTTTTATATATTGTTGGAAATTAAGATATATTAATTATAAAATATTTTAATATTTGTCAAATAAAAAAGTTATTAGAATAATTCTAATAACTTTTTTATTTTTTATTTCACTACTAAATTCACTATTTTTCCTGGGACATAGATTTCTTTTACAAGAGTTTTTCATTCTAACCATTTTGCAACATTTGCATTTTCTTTGGCTTTCTTAAGAACACTGTCTTTGTCTTCGTCTTTAGAAATTTCAATATCTCATCTCAATTTCCCAAGAACTTGTACTCAAATAGTAATTTGATCATCTATTGTCTTAGCTTCTTCATATTCTGGCCAAGCCGCAAGGAAAAGTGACTGAGAATCTTTATGCATTCTTTCCCACATTTCTTCAGCTAAATGAGGAGCAAATGGGTGTAAAATTCTACATAATACACTTCTAAATTCTTTTTGTGCATCGATATCTTTTGGTAAACCATTGTTTACTAAAATCATCATAGCAGAAATAGCAGTGTTGAATTTATAATTATTTATATCTTCTTCTACTTTTTTGATTGTTTTGTGTAATAATTTTTCTGTAAAGTTATCATCTTGTGTAGAAATTTTTGCTTCTGGAGTAAATAATCTTTCCACTTTATCTAAAAATCTTCTTACTCATACAATTCATTTAGAATCCCATGGAGCTGCATCTTTAAATTCAGCCATATACATTTCATACAATCTAAGTGAATCTGCACCATATTCTTCTACTATATCATCTGGGTTTACTACATTTTTTAATGATTTTGACATTTTAGAAACAATTCTATTTACTTCCTCACCAGTTTCAATTTCGAAATATTTTCCATCTTTTTCTTCTACTAAATCATTTGCCAATAAACCTCAGTTTTGTCTTTGAAAAGCATGAGCTAAAATAAGCCCTTGATTTCTAAGTCTATAAAATGGTTCATCATGACTTACTACATTTATATCATAGAGAAATTTATGCCAAAATCTCGCGTATAAGAGATGTAAGACAGCATGTTCAGCTCAACCTACATAGGAATCAACTTGTCCCCAGTATTTTTCAACTTCTGGGTCTACCAGCATATCGTTATTTTCATTGTTCATATATCTTAGATAGTACCAACAAGAACCTCCCCATTGAGGCATAGTATTTGTTTCTCTTTTCCCTGATAAGTTTTCAGCTAATTCTACATTTACAAAGTTATCTACATTTGCTAGAGGAGATTGTCCATCACCTGCTGGTTCAAAGTTTTCTACTTGAGGTAATTCAAGAGGAAGTCTATAATCACAAACTATTTTTCCGTAAATACCATCATAAATTTTTGAAAATTCTTTTTCTCAAATCATAAGAATTTCTCAGTCTTTTATCCAAGCTTGATCATTTTGAGAAGTTGGAAGATTTTGAATATCCTCATTTGAAAGGTGAATAAGAGGAATTGGTTCTCCCCAATATCTTTGTCTAGAAAATAACCAATCTCTGAGTTTATAATTTACTTTTGTAGAACCAAATCATTTATCTTGAGCATATTGTGCTAAAATCTGTCTTGCTTCTTTTGATGATTTATCTATTAAATCAACTAAATCAGTATCTTGGGTAGCTACTGAAAATAAAATCCCATCTGTGGTCATTGGTTTTTCTCCTGGAGTTACCATTGCTTGGACTTCTTCTTCTAGCTCAGAAATATCTTTTCCTTGTTTTTCAAAATGTTCTATTTGGTTTCCTAGCTCATCGAAACGTTCATTTTCTTGTTGAGAAAGAATAACTTTTTGAATATCTAGATTATATTTTTTAGCAAAAGCAAAATCTCTTTCATCGTGAGCAGGAACTGCCATAACAGCTCATGTTCCATAATTTCCAAGTACATAATCTCCTATCCAAAGTGGAACTTCTTCTCCTGAAAAAGGATTTACTACGTATGAACCTGTAAAAACTCATGTTTTTTCTTTATCATCAGCAGTTCTATCTTGATCTGATTTTGAATTTGCATCAGCTATATATTTTTCACAAGCTTGTCTATTTTCATCAGTGATAAATAGATCTACATCTTTATGATCCGGAGCTAATACAGCGTAGGTCATCCCAAAAACTGTATCTACTCTGGTAGTATATACACTAATAGATTTTGATTCATCTCAATATTTTTTTAATTCAAATTCACATCCCTGAGATTTTCCAATCCAGTTTCTTTGCATATCTTTGATTCCTTCTGGCCAATCAAGTTTATCAACATCAGCCAGTAATCTATCTGCATATTTTGTGATTCATAAAACCCATTGTCTCAGTTTTTTCTTTTCAACTTTTGTTCCACATCTATCACAAGTAAAATCGTTTAACACTTCTTCATTTGCTAAACCAGTTTTACAACTTGGACAATAGTTTATTGGAAGATCTTGTTCATAGGCTAATCCTTTTTCGAATAATTTTAAAAAGATCCATTGAGTCCATTTATAATATTTTGGATCCGTTGTATCTATTTCTCTATCCCAATCATATGAAAATCCAAGAGCTTTGATTTGTTTTCTGAAGTTTGAAATATTTGCGTCAGTTGTTGTTCTTGGATGTGTTCCTGTTTTTATTGCAAAGTTTTCAGCAGGTAAACCAAAAGCATCCCATCCCATCGGATGAAGTACATTAAACCCTTTTGCTGTTTTATATCTCGCTACAATATCATTTGCCGTCATTCATTCTGGATGACCTACATGTAATCCAGCTCCTGAAGGATATGGAAACATATCAAGTGTATAATATTTTGGTTTTGAAAAATCATTTTTTACTTTAAATGTATTATTTTCTTCCCAATATTTTTGCCATTTTTGTTCAATTTCTTTATGGTTGTACATATGTATTTCTTCTTAATTGTATAATTATATAAATTATTGTCTTTATTATACAAAAAATCTGTATTTTTCTAGTTTTATTTTGAAAAATATAAAAAAATATTATAATTTAAAATAATTATAATATTTGAAACAAAAAAATATGATAAATAAAATTTTAGTTTTCGGTGGTTTAGCACTTATGGCTATACTTCTTGTTGAGAATATGGTTGTACCAAGGCAAGCTTTTGTATTTATTAGTTCGAGTTCTACAACATGGATGTTAACACTTACATCAACTATTATTTGAGTTTTAATTTGAGTAGGTATTGCAAATATAATTAATACAGAACCCAATAGAGATGATGATTTAAATTTTTAAATAAAAA
>CBFHLZ010000115.1:0-3745 GCA_965656795.1 Patescibacteria group bacterium | reverse complement strand
CGTTCCCAAGTAAATCGCAATCCAGATAGTCAGGACTATGGGTTCTCAGTTAGATGTATAAAAGATTAAAAAAAGAAGAAATATTAAATTTCTTCTTTTTTTTCATTAACATCTAAAAAAACAAAAAATTTGCAATTACATCTTTTTTTTTTAGTATCTTTAAACAAATTTTTAAATTTTTTATAAGAATTATGGAAGACGTTAGTTTTATGACGCAGACTTTATCGGTTTTATTTCTGTTATTTGTCTCAAGTTTTGCCTATATATTCAGTAAAAAAATAAATTTTCCATATACAGTATTACTTGTACTTATTGGGTTGTTGTTGGTGCCACTTTCAAAAGTAGGCCTTTTTTCGTTTATTGACGATTTCCAACTCACTCCTGGGATTTTATTTTTTGTATTTTTACCGGTTTTACTCTTTGAATCAGCCTATAATATAAATTATAGACATTTGATGAAAAGCTGGAAATCAATAACAGCATTAGCGATTTTTGGTTTACTTATTTCTGCGATGATTATCGCTGGATGATTATTTTTTGTATTTCCACTCGTTGGATTAGAAATACCATTTATCATCTGTTTGCTATTTTGAGTTTTGATTTCAGCAACTGATCCTGTGGCTGTATTATCAATATTTAAAAGTATTTGAGCTCCGAGAAAACTGGCTCTTATATTCGAATGAGAAAGTTTATTTAATGATGGGACTGCAGTAGCTGTTTTTTTAGTAATATTATGAGTTATTTTAGAATGATGAATAGTAACTGGAGGAACCTACGCATTAGGATTTTGGAAATTTCTTAGTATGTTGTTTGGATGAATATTATTTTGAGTATTCACCGGAATATTTTTCTCAAAAATTATTGGAAAAATTAAAAATAACGAAGAAGTAGAAATTGTTTTAACTATGCTGTTGGCTCATTTTACTTTTATCCTCGCTGAACTGATAACTCATCATTTTGAGTATCTTCCAATTTCTGGTGTAATTGCTACGGTGGTTGCCAGTATCATAATTTGAAATTATGGAAGATATAAAATCACTCCGAGAGTAGAAGCTCATATGCAAAAATTTTGGGAATTTTTTGCTTTTGTATCAAATTCGATTGTGTTTATTTTACTAGGTTTGATCCTTTCTTCTATTGATCAAACACTTATAAATATGATTCCGATGATGCTTATTGCTATTCCAGTTGTGATGATTGCCAGAGCCGTGAGTGTATATTTACCAATTGGGATTATCAATGGATTTAAGATGGAAGAAGAAAGTATTCCAAGAAGTTGGCAACATTTACTTTCGTGGGGAAGTTTAAGATGAGCGCTTGCTTTGATGATGGTGCTAATGATTCCTGGTCAAGGTGATGCAGATTTTGAAAAAATGCTCGCTTTTGAACAATCAGTAGGTTGGGAATATCCATTTCATATAAAAGAATTTCTCTTGATTCTCACTATTACAAATATAATGTTTACATTGTTTGTAAAAGCTCCAACGATTTCTGTGATGATGAAAAAAATGTGAGTGGATAAACTCCATAAACTTGAAAGTTTTGAACACGAAGAGGGGAAAATATTAGCAAATTTTAAAATTCTACAAAAACTCAACACTTCATATAAAAAAGCATATTTAACTCAAAATGAATATGATGAGTTAAAAAGTACTTACACACATCGTTTAAACAATGCTGTAGCAACGATGAAAGAGATTCTCAAAGATAGTAAAGCAGAAGCTGATACGCTTATTAGAAGAGCAATTTCACTGCACGCACTTGGAATCGAAAAACAATATTTAAAATCATTATTTTTCTACAATGAAATTGATGAAAGAAATTTCAAATATATTCTCAGAAAAATAGAAAAACAAATGGAAAGAATTGAAAATGAAAATCCTCAATTGAGAAAATTTTCAAAATGAGAAATGGATTATGATTTTTTCTCTCGTTGTGCGATTCGTTCATTTAAAGATTCTACGAGTGTGGTAGATATGTATATCAGAAATAGAGCCAGAGTGATTATTACCAGAAAAGTAATTAAAGAACTCAAAGCACTCAGCGAAATCGAATTTGGGTTTGATAATAGTATTTTTGAAGAAGTTATCACTTTATATGCTTCATTTAACAAAGTTGCTGATGAAAAAAGAATTAAAATATTTATCGAACATAAAGCGACTATAAATGCCGTGGAATCAAGATTGGTAAATAAATCTTTATTAAAATTAGAAGAACAAGTTATCAAAGATTTGTATAATAAAGAAATAATTACACCAAAATTATATATCAAATTTAAAGAAGAAGTTGAATCAGAAATGTTTCAAGATGTAAAAACTATGATATAATTTCATAAAAAGTCGAGATGATTATCTCGACTTTTTTCTTTACAAAGAGGGTTTTGTTTATAATATAAATAAAATAATTTTTCAAAAAAAAATATGAAAGTAGATAATATTTCGTTGGCTTTTAAAAATAAAACTATTCTCAAAGATATAAATATTGATATAAATCCTGGAGAATTTGTATTTTTAATTTGATATTCTGGAAGTGGAAAAACTTCACTCATTCGCTCGCTTATTTGAGATTTCAAACCTTCAAATGGAGAAATAATTTTAGATAATAATCTAGCTTTATATAGAAATTTAACAGAAGAAACTCTTTTAGAATATAGAAGAAGTATAGGAGTAATTTTTCAAGATTATAAACTTTTAGAATCAAAAAAAGTCTATGAAAATGTAGCTTTTGCCATGGAAGTTTGCTGATATTCAGACGAAGTAATTCGTAAAAAAGTTCCTGAAGCACTCGAACAAGTGGGGCTTTTAATTAAAAAAGATAAATTTGTATACGAATTATCTGGTGGAGAAAAACAAAGAATTGCCATTGCTAGAGCGTTAGTTCACAATCCAAAAATCATAATTTGAGATGAACCAACAGGGAATTTAGATCCTGATACAGCTATGGAAATCATGAATATTTTTGAAGATTTAAATTCAGAATGAAAAACCGTTATTTTAGCCACTCATGATTCTCATATCGTGAATAAAATGCAAAAAAGAGTTATCGCATTTAAAGATAAATGAGTATTTTACGATACGGTAAATGGAAAATATGAAATATAAAAAAGCTACAAAATTTTGTAGCTTTTTTTAGTTTGAAAATAATTATTTTGTATTTAAGATTTTTACTATTTTTCTATATGCTAATCTTGATTGAGTATAATTTTCTAAAATTTGAGAATCTACATCCGCGTAGTTTGGATCGAGTTCTTTGTAGAGAGAATGTCTAAAAATTTGATTTGTGTAATATACAAAATTTTTGTGCGCTCTTACAATTCCTTGTGCTTGGTAACCAGAGATTTTTCATGTTCTATAATAATCCATTATTTCAGATTTTATTTTTTGATTTCATTTTTGAAATTCACTATGCATATTTTGTAATTCTTGCGAATAAAAATACATAGGTTCAAGATTAGAAAGTTCTAATTTATAATGTTCTACTCCATAATTGAGGTCTAGAAGATTTTCAAAAAATGGTTCATCTGCAAAAGTTGTTGGTAAGAAAGTTGAAAAAACTGAAATAATTGCTATAATACCGGCAATAATTTTTTTCATAATATTTTTTTAGGAGAATATAATTACATTAATTTATAATTAAAATTTAAATAATGTCAAAAAGTTTCTATGATATTCTTGGGGTAGATAAATCTGCCGGACAAGATGAAATAAAAAAAGCATACAGAAAACAAGCCATGAAATTTCATCCA
>CBFHLZ010000114.1:284-3792 GCA_965656795.1 Patescibacteria group bacterium | reverse complement strand
CAAAATATATATGTTTTGGTAGGTCCAGGCGGTTTCTGGGAAATGGAGAATGTTGTACCTAAAAATGCAGTATGGTGTTCTGGCGATGAAGAATCAGTTGATGTTGTTATATATCAATTAAGTTACTAATAGGAGATAATAATGGCTATTACAGGCGGATACGGTGGCGGAAGCTCCGAAGGTGGAACAGGTGCAGTTAATTCTGTTAATGGTAAAACAGGAGACGTTAATTTAACAAAAAGTGATTTAAACTTAAATAATGTAGATGATACAAATGATATTGAAAAACCTGTATCGACATTACAACAAACAGCTATAAATCAATCTTTACAAGCCGCAAAAGATTATTGTGATTCTTCAAAAGTTGAATTACAAGAAGCGGTAGATTGGATTGCTGATAGTGATTTAATTGAAGCACCTTTTGTTGTGTGGGTAAATTTAGAAAACATTGATTTAAATGAAAGTATTTCTGTTAATCCAAATATTGTATCTGGAACTCAACCTTTTACTTATGAAATTGAATCAGGTTCTTTACCAAACGGAATAACTTTTAACTCTGAAACAGGTGAAGTTTCTGGATTTACAAGTGAATCTGGAACAGGAACAGTAGTATTTAAAACAAGTAATTTAAAAGATTCATACACATATACACTAAACTGGACTGTATCATTACCAAAAGGTTCAGAAGAGTTTTTTAATTCTTCACATAAATACCCTTATTTTATTTGTCAAGAAAGTGATTTTGAAAATTTATACTTTGTTAAAGTTGATGATTTGTTGGGTCAAATTAATTCAAGCTTTGTTTTTGACAATACAGAAAATTCACAAGTGTTTTTTCATCCTTATTCTGAAACAACAGGTGGGTATAATTATGTTTACTTGATGCAACATTCAACATCAAGTTATTGGTATGCTTTTAAGTCTAATTATGCACCTACTGAAATTGTAAACGGTCTTGATTTAGCTGATAATTTAACTTCAACAGGTTATGAATTAGTTGCACAAGATTCAGAACAAGTTATTGTTGATGGTATTAAAATACCAGTTGATGCTGATATAAATTATTTAACGCATCCAAATTATGTAGAAATCGGAAATGACGACAATTTAAACGGTTTTTTAAGTTCAAATAATGTATGGTCTTTTGGTTTTACAGCAGTAGAAGATTTACCTGATGATTTTCTTGGTAGAACGTTGTTTGCACGTGAAAATGGTAATTTCATTGGTTATAAAAACATGAACTCAACTTATGAATACATGGTGTTCGGTAAATCATATTCTTCAACATATTATGATTCAATAAGTACAACAGTAGGTAAAATAAATAATGGAGATAAAGTTCAAGTTGTTTTCAACGGTTCTAATTTAGAATTTAGAGTGAATGGTATTCTTAAAAACTCAAACAGTTTATCAAGTTTTCATTTTGAAAGTGATACTATAACAAATACTAAAAAATTAAATTTTGGTAAATGTGTTGTATCAAATGTTTCAAGAAATGATTATCAAAATCAATACAAGTTTTTATCATATTTTCAAGGAATGATACGTGATTTGTGGATTGCAAACGGTATAGCATTTAACTCAACACAGTGTAATGAAATAAGTACTAATTTTAATATTTATGATTCAATTAATTATGTTTCAATTACACACGCTTGGCAATTAGATGAGCAAGTTGGAACAACATTTAACGCTTTAAAAGGTGGAATAACAGCATACGGTAAGAAAAACACTTAATTTGTATATCAAAAAAGCTTTGTTGTTTTGCTTTCAGAGCTTTTTTTTATGTAAGTTATTCATCATTTGAAAAATAAAAAAATAATGTTAAAATATTATTAAAAAAGGATAAAAAATATGGCAATAACAAATGTATTTAAAATTGGTGGAGGAGGAGGAAGTGGAGGTTTCCAATTTCCCGCAGAAAAAATAATATTAAGTATTAAAGATTTGACAGCAGATGGTTATATGTCAATGAATTTTGATATAGTTTTATTAAAAGACGAAGCACCAAAACTTTGGGAAATTTATAATACTGGAACTGATTTATTTACTATAAAAGCACTACTTCCTGAAAATTCTGATAAGAGTTTTTGGATCTTCATAGAATAAAAAATAGGAGAAAATGAAAATGTACGCATGTTATTTTAAACACAATGGAAAGATTTTTGATATAAAAACAGAGGCTTATTCAGATATTGATTCTGATTCAATAAGTATAACAAATGAACAAAAAAATGATATTTTACAAGCATTAAATCAAGGTCTTTTTGTTCATATAATAGAGGAAAATATAGTTTTGAAGATTAATGAGGCAAAGAAAAGATTACAAATTGAAACAGAAAGAGATGAACTTTTAGAAGAAACAGAACCCTATTTTAGAAGTAGATACGCTGATAGAATATTAGGACTAACAGATGAAGATAAAGCATTGTTGTTAACGTATTACGACCAACTTTTAAATATGCCTGAAAATTTTGATAGTTCTTTATTGAAGCAAGATTGGTATTATGTATTTGTAACACCAGGTGATGATGAAACAATTTATGAACTTGAAGAAGCATATATTTTAAATAAACCAAGTTTCATTGTAAAATAAGGAGTATTTAAAATGTCAGAAATAATAAATGAAGATCTTTTAGTTTTTAAAGATATTTTCTATATCAGTGCAAAAGATTTATCAATTCCTGTTTATCCAGAGTCAGAAAGTTTTATTGATGTTACAAATGATACTGTTTTATTGCGTTCTGATTATCCTGATTTATCAAGTTATTACTCAACAACAGGTAGTTTTTCATTGTTTGGTTCGAAGAGTGATGGCGATTTTTCTAGTTCTTCTGTTAATGTATCAAAGAGTGACGGAATATACGTTAGAGCTTGGGATAGTCAAGATATTTCTTTTGCAAACAATCCAAATTTTTCAGGTGAAGCTTATAAAAATATAGATAATTTTTATAATTTTAGTTTATTTATAGATAATAAGTTTTTTAGACAATTATACGATAACTCAACTGGAACTGTGAGATTGGGATTAATAACATATTCTTATGTTAAATCTGATAATATGAGTGAGTTAGTTAATTCTATTTATATTGAAAATGAAAATCCAACTTTTTTTGAAGAAATACCTGGCGTTGATCCTGAAAATATTACATTTTATGCTAATCAAGTAAATTCTGGACAAAATGAAAATTATGTTTATTTTAGATCTTCAAAACAATCAGATTCAATTGATCCAAATGGCGATGCATTGAATAAACTTGTTTTTTGTTCGATTGAAGATTTTAGAAATGATTTTTTCACTTCTCAAAGCTTTAAGCTTTTTAACTATAAAGATTTTGATCCTGATTTTTCAAATGGTAGAGATTCATTTTTATTAATGAATAGAAACGGTTCTGTGTTTTTAAATAAAAAAGGTAAAGATAAAATAACATTATTAAATCCATTTAATGAAACTAAAATTGATGAGATTTTATTAAGTGATTATAGTGCATTAAGTAATGGAAACTTC
>CBFHLZ010000114.1:0-274 GCA_965656795.1 Patescibacteria group bacterium | reverse complement strand
TAATTATAAATGGAACTGTAAGCTCTTTTTTATTTGAAATAAGTCTTGAAAATGGATTTGTTTTTGTTGAAAAATTTGATGGTATTTCTATTGGTTATTATACGCCTGGATGTTATTTTTTCATAGAAACACCAGGAGTGGATTATGATTCAACATTTAATAAAATAAATACAAGTGGAGTAATTCAAGATTTAACAGAGCTTGGCTTAACATACAACTTTATAGTTTCTGGGTATTATTACGAGAATCACGCATCATTTTGCAGCAGAAGGAT
>CBFHLZ010000113.1:0-3796 GCA_965656795.1 Patescibacteria group bacterium | reverse complement strand
GGAAGTCATTCTTCTTTCCATTCAAACATTTCTTTTACAATAAATTGTACTTCTATGAGTATTCATTTATCATTTTTAAATTGTAGTTTCAAATCTCTATATTGAGTTTTTTTCGGTCATCTTTCAGAATTATTTCATACACTATCTTCAACTATTCATTGAACTATATAATTGTTGAGTTTTGGATTTGTTTTTATAGAACGAATCATAGTATTCATTTTTTTATAACAATCATCCATATTTTCTCAAACATAACGCATTCTAGCGAGATCTCACATTTCACGAATATCTCATGAATATGATCAGATAATTTTTTCAAATATTCTTTTAAGATCTTTTGGTTCTCAGACTTCAAATTTATAAGTTTCATCAGTAACCATATCGTTTCAAACAATTTTGTATAATTCATTTATTGCTTCTTGTTCTGCTAGACTTTTTTTACTTAGTTCATGAGCAATTGGAAGAATATATTGAGCATATTTTAAGAATTTTCTTATTTTTCATATTTGATCAAAATCATTTGCATCAATTCAATAATTTTCAAAAACGCTTCTATAAATATCGTATTTTGTATCTTTTAAATTTCTTCTTTGTAATAATCAAATACTAAAATCTTCTATTCAATTTAAATAATTTTTAATATCTTGATATTTTAATATTTCTCAATTTTCTATATTTGGTAAATATAAACTAGAAACATCCTTCATAAGAATATTTTTTACTCATCTTTCTTGTTTATTTTTTATAGAAAAATTTTCTTCGTCATTCAAATTAATCGGTCTTTTATTGAATCTGAGTTCATACTTTTCTATGAGTTCATCAATATTCCAAATAGAAGTGTTATGAAGTTTGTTTTCACTTCAACCATTTCTAAATGATATATTCGAAGAAGATATTTCTTGTCAGTAATCATTTAATAATAATTCTTTTGGTCCATACATTTCCTCATTAAGTATTTTTGCTATTTTCTCATTTGTTTTTCAATATTTCTTTAATGCAAGATTATATCTAAACCAACTTACCAATAGTTGCTCATAATAAATATTATTTTCTTGAAATTTATAGGTATTTATCTTAGATGATTTTAATTGATCTAAAACTAATTTTAAGTCAGAAATCACCTTATCTTCTTGTGTTTTATATGATTTATGCTTTTCAGAATAGTAAATAGCAAAATTTATTAATTCTTCACTATCTTCTCAAGTTTCATCTACAGCTTTATCGAAATTATGTCAGATTATATTCTTTTCTCTATCACGAATATAAACTTTATCAAGAAAATATTTTTTTCTATTTACTGGTCATGCTTGATTAAATAAATCAAAATCCAAATCTTCTAACGGAGTTTGAGTAATATCAATAAATTCTATATGTTTATTTTGTTCTTGTTTTTGAATTTGAATTTCGTGGCAGAGTAAATTAAGCCTATTATTCCTTTCTTGTTTATATATTATTTTCTTTTTATCTATTGATAGTCAACTTTCTATTTCAACTCAATCCATTAAATAACAAAGTTTTTGAAAGCTTTCATATTCATATTCTTGAGATAATATATCTGTTACTTGTACATTATCAGTTTTCTTTTTATTTAATAAGTGTGACCTAAAATCTTTCAAACTAATATGAGAAAATGCTTTATCTTTTTGTTTAAGTGTTTTGAAATTATCATAAAATCTATAGAGCATGACTCTTATTTTTTCTAGTCAATCTAATGTCATATCTTCAGAATAAAGCCAATGCTTAAATATATCAGCAATATCTAAGAATGAATCTTCAAAATGTTTTTCAATATTCTCTGCTAGCTTGGCATGATTAAAATGAACAGTAGATGCATCTAATACTAATGCTGTAGGGACAAAACTTTTATACATTTCTAGTAAATCATTATGTCTTCTTTCTTCTTCATCTTCTATTTTTTTCTTCGTATCAATTTGTTTTTTTAATTGTTCTCTTTTTATTTTTTGCTCAGGATTTAATTTTTTTTCTTGTTTTTTACTCAATGGAATTAATTCTTCTACATGTTTTTTTGAATACCTAAAATCGTCATAAATAGCATTAATAGACTTACTGATTCATATAATTCACTCTGCATCATTACTAGAATCTTTCCTTAAAAATATTTTTTCAAATTCTCAAACAGTTAATTTATCACTAAAAGCTTTTAATATAAATGTAAATTCATTTGCTATATTTATTAATAAATTTCTTAAATTTTCCTCATCTAATTTTTCGATATTATTAGAGTGGAGTTCATATTGAATTCTTTTGACTACTACTGTTTCATAAATACCATAATATTCTGAAAGTTTAGATGAAAATTTTTCATTTAATTCTCAAGTTTTTTCATCTATATAGTCAGCAGCATACGCTTCATTTTTTACGATTCCATCATTATTCATTTTATTTTCAGAAATTCAAAACTCATCTATTTCAACTTGCGTTTTTTCTTCTCTTCCATGATATATATCTTTTGTTCCTTGTTTGATAATTGGTATTAGAAATCTACGTAAATATTTATATACATAATTTTTTCTATCATTAGGAACTGTTTCTAAATCTTGAAAATATAAGTCTTGAACAATATGAGCATAAAAAGTTTTTTCTTTATTTTTTCTATGAATAAAATCTTTATCTACATTATCATCTTGCGGAGTTTTAAATCATCATAAAATATCTGAAACATTTTGTTTAAATGTTTCAATATTCCCATCTAAAATTCGATCAGTTAATTTTGGTATATCGTATTGACTTGGTGCTTGTTTTTCTAACGTACTGTACATTTTTATTTTTTACCTATAAGAAACTCTCCTTTTTTCTTATATTTAGTGTATCATATATTTATTTTAGAATCAAAAAAAGCTATAAAATAGCTTTTTTTTGATAAAAATAATTTTTATTTTATTTTTAATTTAAAAATTTCTCTTCAAACTAATTGTGAATCTCTTTTATACAAAAGTGATCATGCTTTTGTTGCTTGAATTTCGTAATCAGTAGGGAAGAATGGAAGTATTTCACAATTTTTTTCTATAATAGAATATATTTCATTGAAAAAACTATATTTTCCTCTAATTTCCCAAAAAGGGAAACAAATAATAATATTTCAAGTAAATTTAGTTTTTGATAATCCTGCAAAAAATGCTTCATAGATTTTTACTAAACTTTCTCTTTGCTTTTCAATTCTTTCAGCTGAAATATTTTTCTTTGTCATTACTTCTCATAAATATCATTCAGTTACAATTGCATCAACTCAATGAGAAAAATATTCTGATTCGTAAATAAATTTAGCATTTATTTTTTCGATTCAAATAATTGCATTGAGAAATAAACTTTCTGAAACTGTTTCACAATTTTTCTTAGATGTTTCTACCATTTGATCACTTAAATCTGAACCAAAAACTTTTTTATTTCCCATATGTAGAGATTCAATTAAAACTGTCCCGAGTCATACAAATGGATCATAAATTGTTTTTCATCCTGATAGATTAATCATCATTTGAGATAGTTTTGGAGGCAACATACCTACTTGCATATCTCTGTCTTTTGAATAATCACGTTTAGAATATGCATAAATATCTTGAACCCAAATACTCGCACCAAAATAAATATTTTCTCCTGTATTTATATAGTTAAAATCTGTATTTTTTCTCACAAGATTTTCACCAATTATTTGTGCTGAAGTAAGATTTTTGAAATCTTTATTTGTAAAACGAGAAGAAATACTATCTGCTCTAAGTTTTTTCTTTACTTTGAGTAAAATATCTTTTAATGATTGTTTTTCACCAAATACAGATAAAGC
>CBFHLZ010000112.1:0-3870 GCA_965656795.1 Patescibacteria group bacterium | reverse complement strand
CGAGTAAATCTGCTTTTGAAAAAATAATAATTTCTTCTTTTGTTCCAAGTAATTCAGAAAATAATTCTAATTCTTTACGAATATTTTCATAATCTGAAAAAACTTGATCCATTCTATACATATCTAAAAGATGTACTAAAACTCCTGTTCTTTCTATATGTTTTAAAAATTCGATTCCTAAACCTTTTCATTCATGTGCTCCTGGAATTAATCCTGGAACATCTTCTAAAACTAAAGATTTTCCTTTATGATCTAAAACTCCTAAATTTGGAGTTAAAGTCGTGAATGGATAATCTCCGATTTTTGGTTTTACATTTGTAATATTCCCAATAAGAGTTGATTTACCAGCTGAAGGAACTCAAATAATACCAATATCTGCTACTAATTTTAATTCTAAATGTAAATCTCTTTCTTCGACTACATCACCAAGTTCAGCAAATGCTGGAGCTTGTCTAACAGAACTACAAAAATGGGCATTTCAAAAACCTCATTTCCCTCATTTAGCAACAAGAAGTTTCATATTATTATCAGATAAATCTGCTAATAATTCTCCAGTTTCACTATCTTTTACTAAAGTTCCAACTGGAACTTGTAATAATAAATCTGGTGCATTTGCTCCATGACACGTATTTGTACCACCTTTTTCACCATTTACGGCTCTTAAAACTTTTTTATGTCTGTATTCAGATAAAGTATTTAAGTTATTAGTTGTAACTAAATAAACACTTCAACCGTTTCATCCATCACCTCCCCAAGGTCCACCTTTTGGGATATATTTTTCTCTTCTCCAAGAAACAAGACCATCTCATCCTCTTCCTGAAATAACCTTGATCTTTACTTCATCAATAAACATTTTTTTGATATTAAAATTAATTTGGCTGAATTATATGAATTTTTCGCTATTTGTAAATACAAAAAAGTTCTGAATTTCAAAAGAAAAATCAGAACTTTTTATTTGTATTATTAATCATATATTTTTAACGAATTTCTTAAAAATTACTAATAATCAAATTAAAACTAAATAGGAGGTTAAAATAAAACTATTGATTTATGTCAGTAATATATTATTATATATAATATAAATTAACTATTTATCATGAAAATAAAAAATAAACTAATTATATTGTTAATAACAATATTTATTACATATTTATGAATTATATTTTGACTTCAATTAGATGTGATTATATGCAAATATAACAATTGTGATTTTAAGTACTGAAGCAAAAATTATTGAAGCATTAATCAAAATAAGATTATTTTATTGACCATAATTAGTATTTGGTTTTTATTGTTTTACATATTTAAAAAGACTTTTAAGAATAATTCTTAAAAGTCTTTTTACTGTTTTTTAATTTGGTGTCAATGGGTGGATTTGAACCACCGACCGCAGGGATATGAATCCTGTGCTCTACCCCTGAGCTACACTGACAAATATATTTGAGGTACGGGATTTATATTCATTTCGAAATAAAAGTCAAATCTTTTTTGCTTTTTTTTTGACATACTTTAAATATTATATAAAATACTGGCAATTCGTGACTTTGAGTCAGGAGTTTTTTAAATTTATTCCTTCCAGAATGATTACATTCCTGGATTTTAACCCATAGGTATAACATGGCAAACTATGAACTTATGCTAATTATTGATTCTACTTTAACTGAAGAACAAAGAAATGAATCAATTAGTGAATTAAAAGCATCTTTTGAAAAATTTTCTGTAAACGTTGAAAAAGAAGACGTTTGGGGAGATAAAAAATTAGCTTACAAAATCAATAAATCTGATAGAGGTTTTTACATTCTTTACGATGTAAACTTAGATGGAAAAATCATTAAAGATATTTCAAAAGAAATCAACTTAAATAGATCTATTGTTAGATATATGTTTACTAGAAAAGACGCATAATTCGAAAACTATTGAGTAATATTTATAACATTAACGAAATTCTATGAGAACAGTTAATAAAGTTACCCTTATTGGGAACATAACTAGAGATCCTGCTATTAAAACAACTGAAACTGGAAAAAAAATTGCACTTTTTACAATTGCAACAAACAGATATTATAAATCTGCTGATGGAGAGAGTAAATCTGAATCTGAATTTCATAATTGTGTAGCTTGGGGAAATCTTGCAGAAAGAGTTGAAAAATACTTACTCAAAGGAAAACTCGTTTACGCTGAAGGTAGACTCAGAACAAGAGTAATCGAAAAAGATGATGGAACAAAAATCTACAAAACTGAAGTAGTTGTTTCTCACTTAATTTTCTTAAATAAAAAATCTGACTTTGATGAATTAGAAGGTTCTGATGAATTTGATGATTTAGATGACGATAAGTTTTAAGAAATCCATTTTTTGAAATGGAAATAAATTATCAAGATAAAATCTTGGTTACATATCCAAAATTTATTTATATATAAACCTATTATAAAATGTCTAAAAAAATAGCTTGTCCATTAGAAGGACAAAACATTGATTATAAAAATGTTGAATTATTAAAAAACTACACAACTAAATTTGGTAAAATCGTTCCTAGATATTACTCTGGTGTATGTTTAAAAAATCAAAAAAAATTAGCGACTGCAATTAAAAAAGCTAGAGTTATGGCTCTAATTCCTTTCGTTAAAAAATTCGATCCAAACTTCGAAGGGTAATTCTTTGAAAAACAAAAAAAAGCAGAAATAATTAATTATTTCTGCTTTTTTTTGTTTTTACTTTTTTCAAATAATCATATTTACAATATTTTTTGTATTATATAATTCTACACATGCATCATCATCAAATTTTTGTAATGTTTCACTATCTAGATCCATAAAAAGTGATATATTATTTTGGAAAATAATTCCAACTAAATGTAATTGCTTATCAGAATCTAAATATTTCATGACTCCATTTTCAATACTTGCTAAAGTAAATAGATTGGGGTAATTTAATTTAAAATCAGATATTTTTATTAAATTATCTCTTCATTCTTGATATTTTTGACTATTAAATTCTCCTTCCATACTATGAAAATTAAGAGTAATAATTATTATTATAAAAGATTTTTTATATATTTCAAATCAAGGAAAATAAAACTTTACTTTTTCGCATTTCTGCCTATACTCCTTGTGTTTTAAAATCTTGGTTCATCCCTTGAATTTTAAGTATATATTTTAAGTAATTTTTATGGCATTTAGAAATATTGCAATTATTGCCCATGTTGATCACGGGAAAACTACACTAGTAGATGAATTATTAAAAGCTGATGACAACTTTGATGAAAGAGTTGGTATCGAAGAAAGAGCTATGGATTCAAACGCTCAAGAACAAGAAAGAGGTATCACTATTTATTCAAAAAATACTGGTATTACATATAAAGGAAATAAAATTAATATTGTTGATACTCCAGGTCATGCCGATTTTGGTTCTGAAGTAGAAAGAGTACTTAGAACAGTTGATTCTGTTTGTTTAGTAGTTGATGCGTATGAAGGACCTATGCCTCAAACTAAATTTGTATTAAAAAAATCATTAGAATTAGGGATTCACCCAATTGTTGTAATTAACAAAATGGATAAACCTTCTGCAAGAGCTGAATGGGTTGTAGATCAATTATTCGACTTATTTGTACAATTAGGTGCAAGTGATGAACAATTAGAACACTTAAATGAACCAGTTTACGCAATTGCTAGAGATGGGAAATCTTGGACGGATGCAAATCCTTCTCAAGAAGATATCACTCCATTATTAGACTTCGTTATGGAAAAAGTTCCTGAAGCTAAAAATGATGCTGGTGCTCCTCTTAAAATGCAAATTGCAAACCTTGGTTATGATAATTTCCTAGGAAGACTTGGTATTGGGAGAGTTTATGATGGGTCAATTAAAGTTGGTCA
>CBFHLZ010000111.1:0-3874 GCA_965656795.1 Patescibacteria group bacterium | reverse complement strand
ATAAATATTTCATTAGAATTTTGTTACACATATAATAAATTTCATATAGTATAATTAAAAATAAACTTTAGCAATAATTTTTCTATAAAATAAATTTATTATTGTAAAATAATTTGTATAATAATAAAAAATAAATCTCAATATTTAATTCTGAACTTAAAAATTATGCACCTCAATCAGAAAACGAAATCTTAAAATTCTCAAACGGGAAATTTAAGAAAGATTTGATTGATAATTTAAAATGAGAGAAATAAAAAAAATCCAAATTTAAAATTTGGATTTTTTTTATGAAATTTTTGCCTTTAATTTTCCATGTTCAGAGAGTTTTTCTTTTAGTTCTAAAATTCTTGTTTGAACAAGTTCAATATCGTTTGAATCATTTACCTGTTGGGCAATTTGGTTATTATACACATCAAGTGTATAGTAGATATCATCTAATTTATTTACCGACTCAAATCATGGAATTTTTGATTCGATAGATTCTGTAGAATGTTTTCTCACAAAGTTATAAATTTCAAATTTATAATTAAATTTATGATTATCATGATGTGCAAAAACTTTTCTCGTAAGAGATAATATTTTATCATTTACACTAAACGCTACGAATTCTTTTGGAGAGTAAATATTTTTAAAATATTCTACAAATGAATTATATAGATTTTTAGCATGATCAATATCTTGAGCATGAATTGATTGCGTTAATTTTTTTACATCGACTTCAAATTCATGTTGAGTTTTATCAATTTTTTTCAACATAGATTTAATTTCTTCTATACCAATATTTGGTTTTATATGTTTTTCTAAAGGATTTAGGTGAAGTTGTTTTGCTTCGTCCTGAGAATAAAATAATTCTTGATTTATAAAACTTAATTCAGATGTTGAAATACTATAATCTTCGAGTTTATCAATCGTATTATTTCATAATATCACATTATGTAATAATTCTTTTACAGATTCAAGAGTTCTTAAATTTTTTCTCGTTTTTTGAAGTTTTATTTTAGATTTTGTAATTGTATTCATTTGAACAATTATATTTTGTATTTGTTCAGGTTGTAATGCAGAAATTTTCAGAATATTTTTAAATATTTCATCATAATTTTGTCCATCTACATATCTTGCCCAAAGTGTTTGCTTCATTTTTGCAATATTCATTTTTTCAGGAATTTTATGACGAAGTTTATCAAATGATTTTTTAGATTCTTCTAATTTATGGCTTGATTCTTCTTGTTCTTCTGATAGTTTTGGAGTTGTATCTTTTTTTGATAATTCAATATATGGTAATGTTTTTCTTTTTCATAAAAATTGTTCAATATGAGGATCTGTAGATTCTAAAAAGTGATCTAAAGCGATAGTATCATCTATGAAACTTCTTTTTGTTTTTTCTAAATTATTAGTATTTACTCTTGAAACTTCTTCTAAAAGTACTTTTTTTAATAATTGTCTAAATTTTCCTAAATTAAAATCTGGTCATTTTGAAGCAATAAATTTTTTCACATAAGGATTATATCCAATCATCAAGTTAGGAGCAATATTTTCCACAAAATTTTGCTGTGCATCGTGTACATTTTTAAAATTATGACGTTCAACATTATGAGTAAAATCATCTATTTGCTCTACATAAACTTCCATAGCAGTTTGTTGAGTCAATGTATGTTTTTTCTTTTTAGGAGATTTTTTATGTCCTTGATTATCCCAATCTACGTCATGAATTTCTACTTCCGTTAAATGTTTTTTTGAAATTTCAAAAATATGAGAAACAATATTTATATCTGGTCTTTCTTCTTCTCATCCAATAATAAAGGGGATTCAAAAATAACTATTTTCTTTTACTGGAGAGATAGTAGAAGTATTAGAATGTTTAAATTCTAATTTTTTATATTCTTTGTTAATCAAACAATATTTATTTTCAGTTTGAGATTTAATATAATCATATTGATTATTTCTATATCATGTGAGAAGTGAAATTTTAATATCGTCTTGTGTTCACGTATTTTCTAAAGCAATTCATGAAGTTTTTAAACGAGTTTTAATATTTTTTACATGACGATAAATTTTTTCAATTCTTTTTTCATTCACTCATAATTTTGATAAATCTACTACTTCGTAAAGTTTATGTTCTCCATCATTTTCTTCTATAAATTTTTTAATTTCTTTTGGATTACATCCTAGTTGAATTAATTCATGCGCAAAATCATCTGAAATTTGTGTATCTGTACACATACGAAATATTTCTACATAAGCAAAAACATCTCAGTCATCTTTAGACTCTAATTTTAATTTACTCCAACCTCATTTTTCTAAAAATCCTCCATTTTCTAAAATAGATGTGATTAATAACATATCATAACTACATTTTCTTTTGAGTGATTCGATAAATGAAACGGCATTAGAAACTCACATTGGATATTTTAATGCCTCTTTTCCGAGAGGAGTAATCGCTCCATTTCAGTAGATAAGTCACATTTCAGCCAGATTATCATATGCTAAATGTAATAATCTTTCAGAAATATTATGCATAAATAGTTTTCTATCAGCTTCTTTATGTTTATAATATTCTTCTAAAATGTTTATCCCCCCATTAATATTTAGTAAAATTTCTCTTTCTAAAAGTTGGTTTTGAATAGGAGCATCTGGATAATCTTTTAATTTCTCATAATCAAAATCATTCATTCTGATATATTCTCCATTTTGAGTTCTCCCAGCTCTTCCTGCTCTTTGCTTTGAATTTGCTTTTGCGATATTTTCACTTCTGAGTTCAGAAATTCCAAATTTATTATGTTTCATAGATTTTTCTTTTCCTAAATCTATAACAGTATTAATATAAGGAATTGTAATACTTTCTTCTGCTATATTTGTAGCAACTATTATTTTTGTTACACCAAATCTCGGAGTATCTACTACATTTTGACGTTCAAAAATAGATAGTTCTGAATGTAATGGTAAAATTTCAACTTCGTGTCAGACTTCTGATGCTTGTGATTCAAGACTTGCAATTGTTTCTGCAATATGCCTTTTTCACTCACAAAAAACTAAAATATTATTTTTTTTCTTTGCTTGTGTTAAAATCGTTTTTTCAATATTTTGAGCATTATTATAATAATGTTCTACTGGAAATGTTCTCCCAGGAATTGATAAAAAAGGGATATCATTTTCTATATCTTTAAAATAATCTTGGAAAATTTGAGGGTCAAGAGTAGCAGACATAATAACTAATCTCATATCTTTTTTTGTTTTGAGCATTTCATTTCTTATTTTCATTGCCAAAATTTCTGTTGGAATAGAAAAATTATGAACTTCATCTAAAATTAAGACATCACAATCACTTCATGACATATTTCTTCTCATAAGTTCAGTCCCATCTGTATGGAATGAAATAGGGGATTTATGTCTCGAACTAACTTCTTCTCATGTTCTATATCAAACACGGTATCAAAGTGAATATTCTGGATTTCCTGTTTCTGCTAATTTTTCTTTTGAAACTCTTCATGCTAATCACATTGTAGCCATAACTTTTGGAACAACATTGATAGCTTCTGATCCATCTTCAGATACATATTTAATTAATTGAGTTGATTTCCCACATCAGGTTTCTCATTGTAAAATAGTAATAAGATTATTTCCTATTACTTGTTTGATTCTCTCTTTTTCTAATGTGATAGGGAGGTTTTCAACAGTTTCTAAAATTTGAAGTCTTTCTTGAGAACTCATCACATTCCCATATAAATCAATAATAGATCCATCAGACTGTTCTCAATATGCTTGTGTTTCGAGGTTTCTAGGCAATAAAATACTCATAATTTTATATGTTTTTATTAAATCCCTCCTCTTTTATAATTTAATAATAGACTAATTCAAAAAATAGTCAAAATTAAAA
>CBFHLZ010000110.1:0-3899 GCA_965656795.1 Patescibacteria group bacterium | reverse complement strand
AAATTTGAAAAAATAGAAGAGCAAGTCCATAAATCTTTAGAAAAACAAAATACAGATGAAGCGCTCAGAGATATAACTATTGGAGCATTAGTTCTTTGAAGTTCAGATATTCATTATGATTGTTATGAAGATTATGTAGTACTGCGTTTTCGTATTGATGGAGTGTTAGCAGATATTTTTAGAATGTCTCATAAACAATATAAAATGATTGTTGAAAGAATGAAATATTCATCAAACTTAAAACTCAATATTTCAAATATTCCCCAAGATGGGAAATATTCTATGGTGATAGAGGAAAGAAAAATTGACGTAAGAATATCGACACTTCCAATTGCATTTTGAGAAAATATAGTAGCCAGAATATTAGACAATACAAAATCAGTTGTCGACTTTGATAAGCTTGGTTTTTTCTGGACATCTGAAAGATTGTTAAATCAAGCAATGGAAAAAAGAAACGGAATGGTTTTAGTGACTTGACCAACATGATCTTGAAAGACAACAACCCTTTATACTATGTTGTCTCAGTTAAATTCTCGTGAGAAAAAAATTATTACACTCGAAGATCCAATTGAATATGAATTAGATTGAATTATCCAAGCTGAAGTAGACGAGAAAAATGGTTTTAGTTTCAAGACTTGATTAAAAGCACTTCTTAGACAAGACCCGGATATTATTATGGTCTGAGAAATACGTGACTATGAAACACTAGACACAGCAACCACAGCGAGTCTAACTTGACATTTAGTATTATCAACGCTCCATACAAAGTCAGCAGCTGAAACATTAGACAGAATAATTAATATGTGACTAAAACCATATATTTTGGCATCTGCACTCGACACTATTATTGCACAAAGATTAGTAAGAAGAATATGTCCACATTGTAAAAAACAAAAAGAAAAAACTCCACAAGAAACTCAGTTAATAGACACTATGATGAAAGACATTTGAATCAATCATCTTCCATCAAAATTTATAAAATTGTATGAATGAGAAGGATGTGAAAAATGTGGAAATACTTGATATGCAGGGAGAATCTGAATTTATGAAATAATTTCTTTATGAGATAATCTAAGAGAATTTATTAGAGATGGAGCAACTACTCAAGAAATTTTAGAAGAAGCTCGTAAGTGAGATTTTATTTCTATGAAAGAAGATTGAGTTTTAAAAGCTATAAAATGATATACAACTATAGAAGAACTTTTAAGAGTATTATAGTTCTATAAATAAAAAAAATATATTTTTTCACATGAAAAAATATATTTTTTTGTATTTTCTTTTTTGTTATTTATTATACTTAAAATATTTCTTTATGAATAAATTATGAAAGTAAGAATAAAAACTCCAGATTGAGCACCATTATTTTATGAATCTACTTGAGCTGTATGATTTGATTTCAAATGTACTCAGGATTATACTATCGAGCCAGGAGAGTTTTGTTTAGTTGAAACTGGTACAGTTGTAGAAATCCCTAGTGGATATATGCTTCAAATCCAACCAAGAAGTTCAACATTTAAAAAACATGGTCTCATGCAAGTAAATTCAGTTGGAATCATCGATCAAGATTATTGTGGAGATGATGATACTATAAAATTTGCTTATATAAATATGTCAAAGGAAACTCAAACTATCGAAAAAGGTACAAGAATCGGACAATGAGTATTTGTAAAAGTTGCTATTGCAGATTTTGAAGTAGTTGAACATATGGGAGACAATGAATCAAGAGGAGGTTTTGGAACTACTGGAATAAAATAATAAACAAAAAAAAGCTGATTTATCAGCTTTTTTTGTTATCTGCAAATATATTAATATACTGAATGAAAAAAATATTTATTAATTTAAAAATTATGATACGATATCTCAAAAAATTTTTTGAGCCAGCATTTAAGGAAAAAAAAGTTACTATAAAAGCTATAGTACCAGCATTCATTTCGAGTACGATTTGAATACTTTCAGTATATTTACTCAAAGAAATTACCAATAAAATATCAGAATGATGGGACAATTCAATATATATTTTATTAACTTTATTTATTATTTCTACATTATTCTTTTATGTTTCAATAATCATTACCAAGAATTGGACACATGTAACAATTTGGCCAAAATTTAGAAATGTATTATATAAAAAATATATTAATTATTATATATTTTTAGATAATAATGAATCTGAAAAAATAGGAACTGGTAAAATGATTGCGATGATTGATAAATGACTACATTCTTGGGTGTCTTTATTAGAAAAATCTTTAGTTGAAGTATTATCAAATATTTTATTTATTATATTTTCATTTATTTTTATTGGATTTATAAATATCTATTACTTTTTTATTATATTTATATTATTTATAACTGTTTTTATAATTACTATTTTATTACAAACAAAAGCAAAAAAATATAGAATACTCAGAAGAGATTCAAATATTGGTATTACGAAAAAATTTGTAAATATACTTATGTCAAAATTTGAAATATTACAAAATTGAAAATCAAATAAAGAAATCCTCTATATCTCTGAGCAACTTGATGATAATATTTATTATAATTCAAAAGTAATGAATTATAATATTGTAGGTGACTTATTAATGAAAGTATTAATTGATGGAAGTAAGGTATGAATTATTTTAATGTTTGGTATTTGATTGCTGAATACAACTATCAATTTTTGAGAATTTGTTTCTTTAATGTCTATAATTTATATTCTAGATCAAATTTTTACAAAATCTATAAATACATTTATTGACTTTACAAAAATAATAGTTGATGTCGAAAAACTCTGGGACTTCTTCGATAACACACCACAAATAAAATGATATGAAGAATGAAATAAGTTTTCACATAAAAAATGAGAAATAGATATAGAGAAATTAAATTTCTGATATGGAGAAAATAAAAATATATTTACAGATTTTTCACTAAATATTGCATGAGAAAAAATTTTAGCTCTAGTCTGAGATTCTGGTTCAGGGAAATCTACACTAGCTAAAATGGTTGCTGGATACATGAGACCAGATAGTTGAGATATAATTGTAGACAACCAAAAATTATCTGAAACGTCACTCAAAAGTTATTATAAAGATGTCTGATATCTTACACAAGACCCAAGTGTGTTTGATGGAAGTATTTTAGAAAATCTGACATATGCTCTCGAAGAAAAAATTTCAGATGTAAAAATAAAAGAAATAATTACACAAGCAAAATGTGAATTTATTTATGATTTACCAAATTGATTAGAAACTGAGATTTGAGAACGTTGAGTGAAATTATCAGGAGGACAAAAACAAAGATTAGCGATTGCGAAAATATTTTTAAAAGATCCAAAAATAATTATTTTAGATGAACCAACTTCTGCACTCGATAGTTTTTCCGAAGAACAAATCACCAAAGCTATGCAAAATTTATTTGAAAATAGAACAGTTATAGTAATAGCCCATAGACTGCAAACTGTGAAGCATGCACATAGAATCTTAGTGTTAGAAAATGGAAAAATACTAGAAGACGGAAATCACGAATCTCTCATAAAAAAAGATTGAAAATATGCAAAAATGTTAGAATTACAAAGTGGATTCTAGTGGAAAAATACAGGATTCTAATCCTGTATTTTTTTGTTTAATGGTATGATTTATGTTAGAATAAGTATATATTACTAAAATAACATTATTCATGCCAGATTATTTACAAATAATTGTATCGCTTGTGATATTTCTCACAACATTTTGGATAATTATTACAGAAAAAGCCAATAGATCTGTGATTGCTTTTTTTGGTGCTGTGATTATGTGAATAGTGGGTATAGCTTTTTGATTTTATTCACCTCAAGAAGTTTTACATTCGGTTGATTTTAACACTATTTTATTGTTACTCGGAATGATGATAATAGTAGCAGAATTGGAAAAAAC
>CBFHLZ010000109.1:0-3966 GCA_965656795.1 Patescibacteria group bacterium | reverse complement strand
TTAAGGAAAATATTTAATAAATATTTAAATTTACGATGAAATACGAAAAAGTTATAGGGTTAGAAATTCATATGAGAATTAAATCTGATACAAAAATGTTTTGTGGATGTAAAAATGCGCTTTCAATAGATGTAGAACCAAATGAAAATACCTGTCCTGTTTGTATGGGGTTTCCAGGAATGCTTCCTGCATTAAACGAAAATGTAGTGAAACTTGGTTTACTTGGAGGGATGATGATGAATTGTGAAGTAAATAAACATTCGCGTTTTGATAGAAAAACTTATTTTTATCCAGATAATCCAACAAGTTATCAAATAACTCAATTATATGATCCAATTGTCTGAGCCGGAAGTGTGAAAACTATTGTAGATGGGAAAGCAAGAGACTTTGGTATTCATCATATGCATTTAGAAAACGATGCTGGGAAATTAACTCATGCTGGAGGGAAAACTCTTTGTGATTATAACAGAGCATGAGCACCACTTATGGAAATTGTTACTGATCCTGTTTTTAGAGAAAAAGAAGAAGTAATGGAATTCTTAAGAGAATTACAAAAAGTTATGAGGGCAGCTGGAGTTTCAGATGCAGATATGGAAAAAGGTCAAATGAGATGTGATGTAAATCTATCTATTAGACCAGAATGAAGTGCTGTTTTATGAACAAGAACAGAACACAAAAATGTAAATAGTTTTAATGGTATTGGAAGACTCATTGATTTTGAATATAAAAGACAAGTAAAAGTTGTTGAATCAGGATGAGAAGTTGATCAAGAAACAAGAGGTTGGGATGATGAAAAATGAGTTTCAACAATTCAAAGATCAAAAGAAGATGCTATGGATTATAGATATTTTCCAGAACCAGACTTACTTCCTTTAAATTTATCAGATGATTTTATAGCACAAGCTGAAGCTATGAAAGTTGAATTACCAATCACAAGAAGATTACGTTATTTAGAAGAATATAAACTTGGAGATGATGATGCTAGATTATTAACGAGTGATAGTGAATTATCAGATTATTTTGAAGAATTAGTTGCTCTGACTCAAGATCCTAAAAAATCGTGTAGTTATATCACGACTATTTTATTAGCAATTATTAAAGAATCAGACGATTTAGAATCAGTAAGTGATTTAAAATTTAATGTTTGAGAATTAGCTACAGTAATTCAATTAGTAAATAAAGATGAACTTTCTTCTACAAATTCAAAATTAGTAATTGAAGAATTAGTTTTAAATGGTGGAAATGCAGACGAAATAGTAGATGCAAAAAATTTAAGACAAAAAAATGATATGTGAGCACTCGAAGCAATTGTAGATAGCGTTATTGAAAATAATGCAAAACAAGTTGAAGATTATAAAGGCTGAAATGAAAATATTTTTGGTTTCTTTGTATGACAATGTATGAAAGCTTCTAAAGGGCAATGAAATCCTAAAATATTTAATGAATTATTAAAGAAAAAACTAGGATAATAGATTATAGTATCAAAAATTATCAAAAAAAATATATTTTAAAACTAGACTTTGTAAAAAGTCTAGTTTTTTTATACTTTTATTTTTTGCACCTACTGAAATTATATGGTATTATTTATTAGAAATATCCCTCGCGGAAACAAATAACTACTTACAACGAAAATATGTTGATTGGAAAAATCTTAAATTTTTTGAAAACAAATAAAAAAACTCTTTTTTATATAGCATGTATTGCTGTATTTTTTATGATTTCTATTGATTGAGTTTTAGCAAATGAAGGTGCAGAAACTGCTTGAGAATCAGAATCAACAAATTTATATAATGCATTAATTCAAACTGTTTCAACAGGTATTGGGATGCTTTCAAGTATTGTAGGTTTATTTTTAAATCCAGGCTGGACTAATGGTACAGGTATTTGATTACATGTTCATTTAAAAGATTTATGGATAATGATTTCAAATGTAGTATATGTGATATTTGCATTTTTGCTTATTGTTATAGCATTTATGAATATTATTTGAAAATGAGATAAATGGGAATTGAAACAAGCACTTCCAAAATTTTTCATTTGAGTACTTATTGTTCCATTTTCTTGGATGTTTGTACAAGTTATTATTGCAATTTCATCATTTTTATCGGTTTCTGTATTAATGTTACCGTATGATGTTTTATCAAATTCTCCTACAAATTCTTGGGAAGAAATTAAAACTAAACCAGTTTGTACAACATATATAGTTGTGTCTAAATCTGATAGTAAAGATCAATCTGCAAATACGGCAAATGAAAGTGGATGTGGTGGGACAACAACTATTGCCGAATTGTTAAAATCAGACTGAGTCTATGGTTTACTTAATATTTATACATACGGAATTTTTTCACTTGATAATTTGAGTCAAATAAATGGGAAAGAGGTAGATTCATTTACCAGTTTATTTAAAATTGGTATAAATTTAATTGTGATACTAATTTTTGCGATTATTTATTTTATACTTATGGTGAGTTTATGTCTCGCTTTATTTGTAAGATGAATGTGGTTATGGATGTATATGATATTTTCACCAGTATTTGGTTTATTATACTTTTTTGATAAATCAAAAGATTGATTTATGGAAGGGAAGTTTAGTGTGAGTGAGTTTGTATCACTCGCTATGGTACCTGTATATGTATCAGCTGCACTTGCTTTTGGATTATTATTTATATTTGTAGCTTGATCATCGTTTGGAGATGATACAGATACAAGTGGTTTTGTTAAATATGAAGATACAGCAGTTACAAGTGAGAATTGAAACTATACCTGATCATGACAAAGTCTTACTGCAAATGCTTGAGAAGGCCAAAGAATAACTATACTAGAAAATTTTAAATTAGATATGTATGGTGAAATTGCTACCAGTTGAAAACAAACCGATGGATTATTTGATGTGATGAAATCTGGTTTTGGGACACTACTGATGCAATTATTTGGTCTCGCGGTACTTTGGGTAGCTGTAATGGCTGCGATTAATCAAAGTAAGATTACTCAAGCTGTTGTTGAACCAATTGCTTCGTTTGGGAAACAAGTTGGAGGACTGATTCAAAAATCTCCACAGTACGCTCCAATATTTGGTGGTCAAAGTATGACGAGTTTGAAAAATGCTTCAGGTACTTATGCTTGATCATTTCAAACAGCTCAATCAAATAAAGGTGCAGAATTAGCTTGAAAATTACCTTTTTCAAACATGTGAGGATGAAACGAAGAAATTGTTAAACTTTGAAATAAAGTATCTTGAACTTATGAAGAAGTATTACCAATCTTAGATCAATTACGTAGCAAATGAAGCTTAGAAGAAATGGTTACTAATTGACATTCAGTAGAAGCTATTAAAAAACAATTGAAACAATACGTAGAAAAAGGTTGAGTTAGAAATCAGGCAGCAGCAATGGAAAAAATTAATAAAATTAGAGTGAATGATATAGAATCAATGAAAGATGCATGGGATCATATTGATTGAGATGCAACTCATTCAGCAAAATCAGTTTTATGAGGAACAGTTAGAGCTACGAGTGCAGAAATACCAGACTATTTTGGTTCATCTGCTCAATCAACTAATTCTTGAAGAAATATTGGAGAAGTATTAAAGGTACAAGATGTATCCGATAATTCTGTGAAATTATGAACTGTTTTATTAAAAATTGAAGATGGAGAGATTAAAGATAAATGAGATTATGAAAAAATTGCTATAGAATTAGTTGATACTAATAGTATAGGGTGATTTGATAGAAATGATTTTGATAAAGCATTTAGAAGAATGTGAATTTCTGATGCTGATAAAAGAGATGATATACTCGATGGAGTTGCAAGTTATATAGAAAAAAATAGTGAAACATGAGAAGTAAAAGTTGTAAGTCAATGAGATTGAAATATAACAAGAGATGATTTATTTAAAGAAGATAACACTTCTAATTAAAATAAAAAACCTAACTAAAAGTTAGGTTTTTTATTATGAAAAAAATAATT
>CBFHLZ010000108.1:0-3966 GCA_965656795.1 Patescibacteria group bacterium | reverse complement strand
TGATTTTTTTGACTCACTCAATATTTTCTTCTTCATCTACATCTATTTCTACATTCTGTATTCATTCAACTCAAAGTATTTTTTGTAGTGTTGGAAGAGGAATAAACATATTATAATCAAAATTCCAATTTTTTTCTTCTAAAATTCCATTTACTATAAATATTTCTCATCAAACACTTATTTTTTTACCAACAGGATTTTCTCAAGAAAAATAATCTCAAACTAATTTATTTCATAAAATAATTCTCTTTTGATTTTCTGAATAATTTTTTTCATCAAAATATTGTCAATAAATCAAAGAAATTTCTTTATTTTGTAAATAATCTATTGAAATTCACTTTATTTCACCTTGTAAATTTTTATCTTTATAAACAGTTTCTCAATAATATCATTTATAATTTATAAAAATATTTTTTATATTTGAAGCTAGTTTTTTTAGTTCGTTTATATTTTCAAGGGTTAATAATTCTTGGTTATTTCATCATTCGGACTCATAAGATTTCATAAGTGTTACAAGCTTTGCATCACTTGAAAAATCTTTTAGTATAGCTTGTTTTGCTCATTCTCATAATGATAGCATTATCACAAATGAAGAAATCCCGATAATAATTCATAGAGTTGATAAAAATGAACGCAATTTATTGGCAATTATCGATCAAAATGCTTGTTTAATAAATAAAAATATATTCATTTTTTTTATGCGTTAATTATATTTCCATCACGAACCGTGATAGTTCTTTTTGTTCTTTGAGCAATTTCATTTTCATGGGTAACTATGATAATTGTTTTCCCATCTTTATTTAATTGCTCAAATAAATCCATTATTTCATCAGAAGTTTTTGTGTCTAGTGCTCAAGTAGGTTCATCTGCCAGCATTATTTTTGGAGAAATAACTAAAGCACGAGCAATAGCGACTCTTTGTTTTTGTCATCCGGAAATTTCGTTGGGCATATTTTGTTGCTTTCCATTGAGTCAAACTTGATTAAGTGCTTCATTGGCTCTTTGGGTTGCTACTTTATTAGAAACTCATTGATAAATTAGCGGAAGTTTTACTTGTTCTAAAACATTCATTCTAGGAATCAGAGAATAATTTTGAAAAATAAATCATATTTTTTCTCTACGAATTCCACCACGAATGGATTCTTTTTTATTATCTAATCTTTGATTTTCTAAAATATATTCTCCACTATCTGCAGTATCAAGTAATCAAATAATATTCATCAAAGTTGATTTTCAAGAACCAGAAGGTCCCATAATCGAAACATATTCTCATTGAGAAATATTTAGATTTATATTATTTAAAACACAGTATTCTTGCGAAGCGATATAATAGGATTTTTTAATATTTTTTAATGTAATCATTTTAAAAATCATAATTATTACTAAATTGGCTCATATCTAAATCTATTTGCTCGATTTGTTCTCATGCTTCGATTCATTCTAATACTTGATAATATTTTCCATCAGTATATCAAACTTGAATATATGTTTTTATTTTTTCTCAATCTTCTCAAATTTTATTTACATATTTTTCTCAATCTAAATCAGTATTTACAGATATAAATGGTACAACTACACCGGTTGGGATTTTTTCTAATTCTATTGTAATGTTTGCTTGCATTCCAGAAAATAATTTTAATTTTTCTGGATTATTGAGTGATATTTTTGTACTAAATTTTGATATTCCATTTTCTTGAGTTGGAGTAGTTTCTATTTGAGTAATCGCTCCAGTAAAAGTAGTGTCTTCGTATGCATCTAAAACTATTTTTGCAGAATCTCAAATAGAAATTTTTACAATATCACTTTGAGAAACTTGCGTATTTATTTCAATTGTATTTGGATCAACAATTGAAATACTATTTTGAGAATCAGGAGTAAGTCTATCACCAGGTTTGATATCATTTTTTGTAATTATTCCATCAAAAGGTGCTTGGATATAATAATCCTCTAAAGTGTTATATGTGTCTTCTAATTCAACTTTTTTTTGTTTTACATCATTTACAAGAAATAAATATTCTTGGTTTTTTTGTTTTTCTAATAATTCATTTTTTTCTTTTATTTTTTCATTGTATTGTATTTCCAATCTTTCTAATGAAATATTTGCTTGGAGTAATTCTTCTTGTTGATTCTTTGAAAATTCTTCAAATGCAATTTCTGCTTGTTGGATTTGACTGAGAGCTTTTTGCAATTTAATTTTTTCATTTTCAATATTAAATTGTGCAGTTTGCGTTAAAAAATCTTGATTATCATTGACTTGTTGAATATCTATTTTACTCTGAGCAATAGAATTTTGTAAAGATTGTTTTTGATTTTCTAAATCTTGTGTAATTTTTTCAATACTATCGCTTGTTTGTAATTCATCAATAGTACTTTTTAAAGAAGTTATTTTACTCGTAGCACTTGAATAAATTCCTAAATAGGTAGATGAGTATCATGAAATTTCTCATGACGAAAAATTTATACTCTCAACACTATTTTCAAAAGCTGAGGCTAAAGAATTTGCTAATTTAGCCAGTTGAGTTTGAAGTTTTTTATTAACTTGTAGTGCTCAAATAATATTTTGTGCATCAGTTGTATTTTCTATTTTTTCAAACGCTTGTTTATAGTCTAAATATAATTGATTTACGCTATAAGCATAACTTCTGGCTTCATTTTTGTATTGTGTATTTTTGGCTGAAAATAAATCAAAATTATCCATTTTATCTTCATCATTGAGTCCATATATTTTATTTACTTGAGTGAGAATATTATCAATTGAAATTATATCTGACTCGAGTGAATAATAGCTATTTTCAAGTTGAGAAATATAGGCATTTATATTTTTTTGTAACTGTTCATCAAAATTTTCATCAAGCTTTTTGTATTTTTCTTCTAATGATTTAATTTCCAGTTTTTTTGAAGCAATAATATTTTCTCTTTGTTGATCTGTGAGATTATACGAAGAAATATTTTTTTTCACCTCTTGTTCTAAAATTTGATAATTATTTTTTTGTTCTAAAAGAGATAAATATTTTTGTTGTATTTCTTCATCTTTATTTTTATCTTGATAGTCTTTTTTTGTTTTTGCTTGTTGTATTTGTGATTCTAGAGATTTGATATCTAGATTAATTCTTTTGAGAGAAACATTTTTTAAATTTTCTTCGAATTGATTGAGTTTGAGCTGAGCATTCTCAAGATCCAAAGTAACTTTTTGTATTTCACTTCTTGCTTTTGAGTCATCAATTTTTGCAATGGTTTGTCATTTTAATACGGTTTCACCAGCATTAAAATTTACTTCTTCTACTCTTCAAGTTTTGTTAAATTTAATACTTTGTTCGTTTTTAATTTTCGTTTTTCCAGTAATTTGAATCCCTGAATTAAAATCTTTTTCTTCCACTGTGATTATAGTTGGTTCCATAGTGAAAGTATCTTGAGTTCCTCAGTTATTTGAGAAAAAATTTGCATAAGCAAAATATGAAATACTCACAAAAATAATTATTGTGAGTATTATTTTATTTCTTTTTTTCATGTAATAGGTAATAAAGTAAAATAATTTTATTTTTCTAATAAGTATCCATCGAAACTAAATCTATCAATGTTATTGTTTTGAGTTTCAATATTTGGATTTTCTATAGTCATAGATGTCATTATGAGAATAAAATTTCCATAATCATTTGAAATTTCAAATTGTAGTTCTCAAATATTTAATTCTTCAGTTTGTTTTTCTAAAACTTTTTTGAGAATATTTTCTTTGATTTTTTTATAATCAATATTGGTAATAACTCTATTATTATTTGAAATTTTCATCATACCAGTTTCTCTATCAAAATCAGAGATTGTTGATTGATTTTGAGAATTATATGAGTTAATTTGGTAAACCGTTTGAATTCAAGTTGTATCTAAAGGAAAAATATCATCATTTGTACGTACATAAAATGTCGATTGAGATTCAAAATTTCTTTGTGAATAATATCTTTCAACTTTTAT
>CBFHLZ010000107.1:0-3983 GCA_965656795.1 Patescibacteria group bacterium | reverse complement strand
AAAATATTCTTCTGCTTCTTGCCAACCTCTTCCATAAGTATCTTTACAGAGAGAGTTTTGAGCGATTTGTTTTTGTGAAATATTTTCAAATTCTCTTTGGATGTCTTCTAATAATGCGACACTTTTTTTATTATTTTTATATTTATTTTTTAGTTTTACTAAAATATCTCAAAAATTTTCTGACCAATCTACGACTTTATCAGATTCTAATCATTCTAATTTTGATTCTAAAATTTTAGAAAGTTCTTCGATTTGTTTCGAATTTTGAACTCATCCTTCTGTAATATAATTTTGTGGAACTGGACAATAATTTCATTGACAAATATTATAAAAATATTTTTCACTTACTTCAAAACAATTGCTTCTTGAATAACCTGGATAAAGTGAATCATTTGTTTTTTTATCCTCTAAACAACTAGACTCATTGCTATGAGATTGTGATAAAAAATTATTAGCAAAAACATTTTGCCCAAACAATATTACTGAAATTATTCAACAGATACACAAAAAATAAAGTATTTTTTTCATATTTTTTATTTTATTATTTATATTAATATAATTTTATCATATATTTTATAAAATTTACAATATTTAATAATCTAAAATAAATTTAGAATTCTTTAAGTTTCAACTATAGTATTTATAGTAATTATTCTGTATAAAAATAAAAATTATGAAAACATCTGATTTATTTGTAAAAATTTTAGAAAATAAAGGAGTTGAAGTTATTTATGGAGTTCCATGAGAAGAAAATCTTGATTTACTCGATTCAATTGGAAAATCAAATATTAAGCTCGTTTTAACGAGAAATGAACAAACTGCTGTATTTATGGCTGCTACTTATGGGAGATTTACCGGTCAACCTGGTGTAGCGTTAGCGACACTTTGACCTGGTGCTACGAATATGATGACTGGAGTTGCATACGCTCAACTTGGAGGAATGCCATTAATCGTAATTACCGGACAAAAGCCACAAAATAAATCAAAACAATGAGCCTTTCAAATAATTGATGCGGTTTCTATGATGAAACCAGTTACTAAATACGCAACGAGTATCGTAAACGGAGCTAGAGTTCCATATATTTTAGAAAATGCTTTTAAAATAGCTACGAGTGAAAAACCAGGAGCCGTTCATTTAGAACTTCCAGAAGATATTGCTGAAGAAATGGTTGATGAAGAATACGCATTAGTAGATTTAAAAACTCAAAAACAAAGAAGACCAGTTATTGATAAAAAATGAGTGGAATTACTTGTTAGTGAAATGCAAAATGCAAAATCTCCAGTGATTTTAATCGGTTCAGGAGCAAATAGAAAAAGAGTTTCAAAATATTTAACTGAGTTTATTAAAAAATATAATATTCCTTTTTTCTCATCTCAAATGGGGAAATGAGTGGTGGACGAAAATTTACCACAATATTTAGGAACAGCAGCACTTACCAGTGGAGATTACATTCATGAAGCTATTGCTCAGTCTGATTTAATTATTTCAGTTTGATATGATAATGTTGAGAAACCAACCGATATTTTAGGAATAAATGGAATCCCAGTAATAAATGTAAATTTCGTAGAATCAAATTATGATTATGTTTATAGTCCATATTTAGATTTAATCGGAGATATTTGAAATTTATTTTGGCATTTATGTGAAGAAAATATTTCTCAAAAATGGGATTATTCTAAAATTTATGAAATAAATGAAAAAAATATTTCTCAAATCCAAGAAAATAATAAATTAGAAGAAGAATTTCCATTTATGATGCCAAGAAAATTAGTTTGAGATCTACAAGAAACTCTAGCAAGTGATGATATTCTGACTCTTGATAATGGTCTGTATAAAGTTTGGGTAGCTCGTAACTTCAAATCTTCTCATCCAAACACACTTCTACTCGACAACGCACTCGCAACTATGTGAGCTGGATATGCTTCAGCCATGGAGGCAAAACGTCTAAATCCAGATAAAAATGTAGTTTGTGTAACCTGAGATGGTGGACTTGTAATGAATCTTTGAGATTTAGAAACAGCAGTGAGAATGAAACTCAATCTCACTATTGTAGTCTTAAATAACGCTAGTTACGGAATGATTAAATGGAAACAAGCCGGAGCTCACCTCGAAGATTTTTGACTTGATTTCTGAAATCCAGATTTCGTAAAACTCGCAGAAAGTTTCGGAGCAAAAGGATACAAAGTAGAAAAAAAGCAAGATTTCCAAGCAGTTTTACAAAAAACTCTCAGCGAAAAATGAATAAAAATAATTGACCTAGATTTTGATTATCCAGTTGATGGAAAAATAAAATAGTGAAATAAAACCCCACAAGAAAAATTTCTTGTGGGGTTTTTGTATGAAAAGAAAATAAATGCTATAATACAGAAAATATTATTAAAAATATATAATGCATAGACAAAAGATTCTCTGGGAAATTGAGAAAGATATTTTACAATTTCAAGACACATTAGAAACTGAAAATAATAATTCAATATTAGAAGAGAAAATTTTAGATATTTTATGAGAAATAGAAGCAAAAGTTTCCCAAATTATTTCTGATAAAAAATGAAGAAATATTTTACAAATAGAAGAAGTATTTCAAAGATATTTAAATTTACATCAGATTGAGAGCAATTATACAAGTATTGATGATTTTCTTGATATATTAATTTCTAAACTTTCGAAAGAACTCAGAGAAAGAATCACACAACTTGGTTTTGATTTATTCGAAAAATGAAATTCAAAAATTGAATGAATCTGAGATTGAAAAGAAAAAATAGAAATAAAAACTTCACAAAAAAATAAAATATTTCTCAGAGTTCTTCATAAAATATGAATACAATTTGAAAATATACAACCATTTGTAGAAACTTTGAATGAAAAGAGAATGAGAAAAGTTCCATATCAAATCTACCATATTGACTCTTGAGAATATAAAAAAACGGTTTTAATTTGTGATCAAATAGGACAAGCAACTTTTATATATGATAGTATTATTGCACCAGAAATATTTCAAATAATCGAAAAATGAGAAGAAATTGAATGAATAAAACCATTAAAAATAGTTTATTCTCAAAAAAGCTATGAAAATAATTTGCAAATAGCATTAGATAAAAAACTCAGTTTTGAAGATAAAGTTAGACAAGTAATAAATGAAGATGAAGAAAAAGCTGATCAAGAAAAAACAAAACTTACACAGCAACAACTTTTTGAAAAACTTTGGAATTATGAATGAAGAAATGAACAAGAAAGTTATACTCACTTTATGAGTTTAGGAGTCAAAGAAATAAATGCCTTAGAAATCTGATGAAATAAAGTAGTATCATTAAAAACACTTTCGTGAATTGAAATAGAGTGAAAAATTGATACACCAAGTGTATTTCAACAATGGATAGACAAAGTATTTGAATGAAAAGATATTAAAACCCTCAAAGAACAGATTTTTAAACAACTTTGGAATTATAAAGGGATGAGTCTACAAGAAAGTTATAATCATTTTATGTGATTAACTTACAAATGAATAAATAATTTAGAAATCTGATGAAATAAAATTTTATCATTAAAAACACTTTCGTGAATTGAAATAGAGTGAAATATTCAAAGCAAAAGTATATTTCAAGAATGGATAGACAAAGTATTTGCATGAAAAGATATAGAAAAAGTAGAACAACTTACAAAGCAACAACTTTTTGAAAAACTTTGGAATTATGAATGAAGAAATCAACAAGGCAGTTATAACCACTTTATGAATTTCTGAGCTAAAGAAATAAGGACCTTAGAAATCTGATGAAATAAAATAGTATCATTAAAAAAACTTTCATGAATTGAAATAGTGTGAAATATTCATACACCAAGTATATTTCAACAATGGATAGATAAAGTATTTGAATGAAAAGTTATACAAAAGTTAGAACAACTTACACAGCAACAACTTTTTGAAAAACTTTGGAATTATGAATGAAGAAGTGAGCAAGAAAGTTATAATCATTTTATGAATTTT
>CBFHLZ010000106.1:0-3999 GCA_965656795.1 Patescibacteria group bacterium | reverse complement strand
ATATATCTAAATAATTATTTATTTATACATAAAAAAGAATATTTTTTCACAAGAAAAAATATTCTTTTTTGATTTTTTATGTTTGGTGATTAGGATTTTAAGAGAGGGAAGTTTTAGAGTTTAAGGAAATAGGAATGGAAAAATTAAATGTAAAATTAGAAAATTGTTATTGAATCAAAAGTCTAGATACAGATTTTGATTTTACTGAATCAAATGTGTATTCTATTTATGCACCAAATGGAACTATGAAAACTTCTTTTTTGAAATGATTTCAAGATTATATAAGTCCTGAATCAAGAAAACCAAGTGATAAGATTAATGATATTGAATGAGAAATATTATTAACTGATGAAGAAGATAACATTATTAATAAAAAAAATATATTTCCTATAGAGTCATTAAATTTAGATTATCATTGAAATTTTTCAGATTTATTAATAAACCCGGATTTTCAAAAAGAATATTTAGAAATTTATTGAAAAATTGAAAAACAAAAAAATAAATTACTTAAATGATTGTGTTCTCTAGCAAAAGTACCACAAGCTTCATTAGAAGATAAAATTCTTACAGATTTCTGACAAGAATGATTATCATTTTTTGAATTTTTAAATTTGGAAACTTGATGAATTAATTTTGAACAATTAAATGATTATAAGTCTGTTAAATATGGAATTATTTTTAATCCTAAGGTGAATGAATTATTAGAGGATCCAGAATTAGCATGAAATATTTGAGAATATGATAAAAAATATAAAGAAATTATAAAAAAATATTCATGTTTTAAATTATGAGGTTTTACAATTTATCAAGCTGAAAATTTATCTAAAGAATTTTGAAAAACTAATTATTTTACATGAACTAGTAATGAAATAAATTTAAGTGCAAAATGATATTGAAATATTAAATCAGAAGAAGAATTTAATAATTTTATTAAAGAGATTAAAGACGAAATATCAACTAATGATGATTTAGTAAGGTTGTTAAACTTAATATCAAACTGAGCAAAAGATGTAAAAGATTTTCAAATTCATATAGATAGTTATTGAGATAAATTTATATCAAAATTAAATAATCAAACAGAATTAAAAAAAGATTTATGGAATTTTTATTTCAATGTAAAAAATGAGGATTATCAAGAATTAAAAAATATTTATAATTGATGAATAAAAAGGTTAAGTGAAATATTAGATGATGCTAAAAATCACAAATCGGAATGGTTTAATACTATAAAAATATTTAAAGATAGATTTGATATTGATTTTGATATTGATTTAGAAGATAAACAAAACACAATTGTTTGAAGAGAAGAAGCTAAATTAAAATTTACATATAATAAAAACAATGAACTTAAAGAATGCTCTTTTAATAAACAAGATTTATTGAAATTAAAAATTTTATCAAATTGAGAAAAGAGAGTAATGTATTTACTTTATATTATCTTTGAAATACAAAGAAGAAAAAACGAATGATGAAAACACTTATTAATAATTGATGATATAGCTGATTCTTTTGATTATAAGAATAAGTATGCAATTATTGAATATTTAGATGAAATTAGAAATATTAAAGATAGAAGCTGAAATAAAATTTTTAATTTAATAATATTAACTCATAATTTTGATTTTTATAGAAATATACAATTAAGATTGCATGGAAAAAATAGTATAAAAAAATGCTTGCTTGCAACTAAATTATGAGATGAAATTGAGTTAGACAACATAGAAAAAATGTGAATTATTGACCCATTTACTGATTGGAAAAACAGGTTTCATAAGAAAGGTCATTATGCTAAATTAATATGATTAATACCATTTATAAGAAATATTTTAGAATACTCATGAGAAAATATAGTTTGATGATTAAAAAAGAAGTATAATACTTTAACATCATTATTACATATTAAACCTGATACAAAAAACATAAGAATTAGAGATTTTGAATTAATTATACAAAGTGTTATTTTAGATAAAAAAGATAAAAATCTTAATGAACATTTAAATACAGAAGAAGATTTAATGTATGATTTCATATTAAAGTATGCAGATGAAATTTATTGTAAACCTAGTTTACTAAAACTTGAAGAAAAGATTTTATTATCTATTTACATTAGATTACGTGCTGAAGAAATAATGTTAAATATTTTATTTAATATTGAAAATCTAAAATACAAAGATGAATCAATTTCTTGAGAAGATTTTTGGAATAAAATAACAAGTAACCAAACTAGAGTATTATTTGATATAATTTGTACATATAAATGATTTAAAATACATAATTCTTGAGAAGATAATGAATTAAATGAAGAAAAAATTATCAAACAAGTTTTATTAATGACACCAGAAAATATTCATTTAAATTCATTTATGTATGAACCAATCTTAGATATGTCTGATTTACATTTGAGAAAATTATATGAAAAAATTAATATTTTAATTAATAAGTAAGAATATGAAAAATTACAAAGACTTAAATAATAATTCCAATATTTTAAAATATGAATATTGAGATGATTATATTTCTACTATGTTTAAAAATGGTACAATATATACTTATAGCTATGAAAGCTGAGGAAAGGATAATATTGAACATATGAAAGAATTAGCCGATATTTGAGATGGATTATTGAGTTATATTATGAGAAATAAAATTAAAGATATTTCTAAAATTTAATCTTTTCCTCTTCCATTTTTCCATTCCACAAGTATACTCAAAACAATTATATAAAACTAAGCAAATAAACTATGAAAACTGACGATTTAAGACCTTTGGTGTTTAAATATATCCAAGAGGAAATCCCGAAGGGAAAAGTGACGACATACAAGGCTATTGGGGATGTATTTGAAGTTCATCCGAGAAAGATAGGGAAGATTGTGAAAGATAATCGCGATTGTGATAATGTATCATGTTATAAAGTACTAGAAAACGAAAATAAAATCGGTTTTTATAACGGAAAAGATGGAATTCATGGAAAAGTAAATCTCATCAAAGCTGATGGAGTGGAAGTGATAAATGGGAAAATAGATAAAAAATATTTTATGTAAAAGAAAAATCCAAGCAAACTGCTTGGATTTTTTATATATCTAGAAACGCGATTCTTCTTTTTGAATACGTTTGTAAATTTCTTCTCGATGTACTGATACATCTTTTGGTGCTTTGACACCTATTTCAACTTGATTTCCTTTGACTCCAAGTACAGTAACAGTGACTTCGTTACCAATCATAAGTTTTTCACCGATTGATCGAGAAAGTATTAACATTTTTTTTCCTTTAAATGTTGAAGAGAAGTTTTGTGATTCTAGTAATAAAAATTATATTGTCAAATATTTTATGTAAAAGAAAAATCCAAGCAAACTGCTTGGATTTTTTTCTATAATTTATCACGAATCTTGTTTTTCTTGTTGGATTCGTGCATAAATTTCTTCACGATGTACTGGAACATCTTTTGGTGCGTTGACACCGATTCGTACCTGATTTCCTTTGACTCCAAGTACAGTAACAGTGACTTCGTCACCAATCATAAAAGTTTCACCAATACGGCGCGTGAAAATCAACATAAAACCTCCTTTGTTTGTGTTATATTGACTAAAAAATAATAATTAATTATGATTATTTGTCAAAATAAAATATTATTTTATAATATAGTATTATTTTAACTCTAAGAAATATTTATTTAAATAGATTTGATTTTATCGATTATGTATTTATTATAAGACTGTTTAGGGATAAAAAGGGAGATTATTGTGTGTATACATTACTGTAGTAAATGCTCCAGAAAACATAGAATTCATTGGAAAAGTGAATTAAACCCAAGGGCTCAACAGGTATATGTAGTATGTGAAGTTTTTGCTTGTGGAGGTACTTTAATTAACATAATGTCAAATAGAGAAGTAGCATCAATAGATGTTACGCCACTAAAACTATCAAAAACAAATGGTGTTTGTGATAGTGTCATTGACTATGGAGATGAGATATTAAAAGCAAGTTCAAGTGTTTCTATTT
>CBFHLZ010000105.1:0-4014 GCA_965656795.1 Patescibacteria group bacterium | reverse complement strand
AAAAATCAAAAAAGAATATTTTTTCTTGTGAAAAAATATTCTTTTTTATGTATAAATAAATAATTATTTAGATATATTTATTTTCATATGGTTTTCTCAATGAATTCGAACATATTCATCAAAATAATTATTTCCATTTTGTGAAATACAGTTTTGTAGATAATTTTTATATTTTTTATGTAGAAACATTTGATGATTTTGCTTATCGAATTTTTTAAAATCTTGTCTGTAATAATTTATAAAATTTATAAAGTTTTTATACGGATTTACTGACTGAATAGAATGATCTGAACTATTTAATATTATATTTTTATTATCTTCACAAGTATATATTTCATGGATTTGATAGTGATTGATTTTCTCCCAATTATTGTAGGAAACAAATAAATTTGATACATATACACTTGAAGTAAATGAAAGATACAATCACAAAATTAATATAATATCTCTGAAAAAATATAATATTTTTTGTAAAAAAGTTCCCGTGAAATTTTTATTTCACAATAAAATAAAATGAAAAATATATAATCAAATTATATAATAGAAATAAAAAATAATGTCATAAAAATAATAAATATATCCATCGAAATATAAGCCGTTAAAACTTGAATCAAATAGACTTGTTCATATAAAATAAATGAAACTAATATTAATAAAAAAACAAAGAGTATAAATAAAATTTTCTTTTCTTGAAGATTTATTAAAAATAAAAAATATAATAAAAAATATCGAAAATAAAAATATTATTATTACTCGAGAAAAAATATTTTCTAGTATAAAATCAACTTGTTTTCAAAACAATATTTCAATAACCTTTATTGAAATAATTGAAAATCATATATTTGAAAAAAATAGAAAAAGTATAAGATTCATAGTTTTTGTATAGCTGAAAAATTTAAATATTAATTTCCAGAATAGTATTAATAAAATAGTTATTATTACGAACATTTTTTATTATAATTTATGTAATAAATCTTTTGGTTTTTCTCAATGAATTCTCAGATATTCATCGAAATAATTATTTCCATTTTGTGAAATACAGTTTTGTAGATAATTTTGATTGATTTTTCCTGGATGAAGTTGGTTAATTTTTAGATCTAAATCTCATAGAGGTTTCCCATAATTATGATAAAAATCGAAGAAATTATTGTGAGGATTTTTTACTGGATGATGTGGATTTCTGATATCTAAAATTAATTTTGTATTATCATTACAATCGTAGACTTGTTGTGTGAAAAAATCAGGATTTTTATACCAATTATGATAATGAGAATACATTTTTCAAATATCATTTATAAATAAAGATACACTTAGAATAGAAATTGACAGAAAAATATCTCTGAGAAAATAAAAGAATTTTTTAGTAGAAGATTTTTTTATGAAATATGAATCATGTAAGAAAAAATATAAAAAAGAATATACAAATATAACAGGAAGTATAATAAACCAAATAACAGAAAAAATGTATTCTCCAGTATGTGAATCTATGAAATTATAGCCATGATTTCAAATGTAATTTTCGTATTGAAATACCCAAAAATAGATTGAAAATACCATTCAAAAAAGAGCAAAAGGTGAAATATATTTTTTATAATCACGAGAATTATTGTAAAATAATCAGAGAAATCAAACGCTAATTAATCAAATCAACGATAATCAAATCAAAGATAATCATACTAAAAGTTTTTGATCATCTGGAATAAATGTATAAATAAATTCAATAAAAATACCAAAAATATTGCATAATAATATAGAGACTACAAAAAACAATAAAAAGATATTTTTGTTTAAATATCTTTTTATTATTGATAAAATGCACAGTAAAAATAAAATCGTAATTATCATATTTATTTATTTATTTATTTATTTATTTATTTATTTATTTATTTCAGAAATAAATATTTCTTGTTTTTTGATAAGCTCTGATATATTATTTTTATAATCTATAAAATTTATATTTGGAATAAAAAAATTATAAATTCCAGATTGAGTGAAAATATGCTTTTTGTGTGAAATATGTAGTGAATTGAGTTGGATATAATTTTTATATGGAACAAAACGTGCATAATTTTTAAATTCTTCGAGATTGAAAATCAGAGAATTATTTATTGTAGCATTATTATCAATGAATAAAGAATATTCTGAAATAACAGCATTTTGAAAAATTTTATCTGGATTTTTTATAGTATTTTGAGAGAAAAGTTCAGAAATTTTATTTTTTTGAGAAAGAGTCAGAGAATTATTTTCTCATAAATATTTAAAATTTTCTATAATTTGTTCTCATAAAGTATTTGAAATAATCAAAGAAACTAAGCCTAAATCACTTTCTCTTAATAATTTTGAAAGAGTAAAATATTTTTGATAGATAGAAATAATTTCATCAAAATTATTTTGATTATATAATTTTTGATCAACTATTTTTTGAAATTTTAATACTGATACAAAACCTGTCAGAGAAATAAATTCTCAAAATTCCGTAGTATTTTTTATAAATTTTTTATTAGTAATTTCAGTTAAAAACGAAATATGATTTTCGTAATTTTCGCCATTATTTTCGAGATATTTTAGAGAATCTTGAAGTGTTTTATTTATTTTTTCTTCATCACAGATAGTATTCTTATCTAAACAACGAATATTGAAATTTTGAATGTCAGCTTGGATTTGAGGTGTGAAATTATCTAAGAGTGTATAAGCGTTTTGAGAATCGTTGAATCAATTTTCAGATTGAATTGTTTTGAAATTTTCATTGGTTATTTTTTCTACATCAGCATTATTAAAAATAAGTATGTAATAAAAAAATCACAAAAATAGAAAAATCAAAAAACTATAGAAGTATTTTATAGAAATATTTTTTGAAATAATATTTTTTGTAAAAATTCACAAAATTAAAATCCATAGTAAAAATGGAACATAAAACATAAAAATAATATAATTTTCCAAATAACTTTGCGTAAATATTTCACCTGTAAATAGGTTTATAAATATATTTATCGAGTAGAAATTATAAATACTTAAAATTATTCAAAGAATAAAAAATAACGCATTTATAAAGTTGTTATTATGTTTTTTCATATTATTAATTTAATAAATATTTGCTATATAATATAAATTATTTCATCTATTCAAAATGTAAATAATTAATACAATTGACAATATAATCTTTTAATCTAAATTTATAAAAATATATAATGACGAATATTACATCTACAGATACATATTAATAAAAAGAGCTGAGTGTAAATCCTACACCTAAAAAATAATAATAAAATAAAAAAACTCTTTTAAAAAAGAGTTTTTTTATTTTATTATCCGTTACAACACGCAATTGAATAAGATTTATAACAATTGTCTATTGATGTATTTCATGAAGTTGAAATTACTGTTCACCTAAATGCTGAACCTGAACTATCTGTATCAGTAATCCAATAAGTACAATTGTATGCTTCATAACGTGTATAATCCATAACCCAAGATTTAGCTGATGGATTATCAGCTCATGATTTAACCAAATCTTGAGTGGAACATATTCTAGATCATGGAAATTCCAATTGACACTTTTTAGTTGGCCCACCAAATCATCACATATTTCCATTATAAGTTGCAGTTGTATATCCTGCAAAACTTACTCAACTACCGTTTGCAGAAACTTGAGAATCTACGTATGATTTTGTAACTAAGTCGTCACTATTTGTGTTCACTGAAGTGAGTTTTCAAACTATTTCATTCCAGCCTGATGCCGTTAATGGGTCTCATGAACTTACTGTTGAAAGTGCCGCGTAAACTCATAAAACACTGAAACCTGCGAGTAAAAAAACTGATAAAGATTTTATATAAGATTTAATAAAATTCATAATATGTTTTGTATTAATAATATTATAAATTTAAGTATATAAATCTTTTATTTTTTTTATAGTAAATTATTTATTTTCCATTGAAAGTTTTATAAAATGTTTTATAAAATAAAAAACTCTTTTAAAAGAGTTTTTTATTTTATTATCCATTACAACATGCAAG
>CBFHLZ010000104.1:0-4120 GCA_965656795.1 Patescibacteria group bacterium | reverse complement strand
GAAAAGATTAAATCACCTCTCACAGATAATAGAGTTGATTTGATAAACAACCAAGTAAGGGAAATTTACGCACTAATTGATGATGATTTACTTAATGAGTTAAAATAATATGAAATACATGTGAAGTAAAAATAGAATAGCAAAATATTTACTACCTATAATTTTAAAAGATAGAAAAGAATGACAATGGTATGTAGAGCCTTTTGTATGAGGTGCTAATATGATTGATAAAGTTGAGTGAAATAGAATAGGTGCTGATTTTAATGAATATCTAATAAGAGCTTTAATGCTAATAAGAGATGTTCCTGAAATTATACCTGATATTATTACAGAAGATTATTATAAAAAACTACAAGATAGAAAAAATAATTGAGAAGTAAATGGAATTATTTGATTTGTATGATTTGCAATGAGTTTTGGTTGAAAATTCTTTTGATGATATAGGAGAGATGTGGCTTGAACTAAGTGATGTATTGAAAATATGAAAACACAAACAAGAAGATGTCAAAATAATGCTATTAAGCAAAGTGAAAAATTACAAAGAGTAAAATTAATACATTCATCTTATCAAGATTTAGAAATACCAAAAGAAAGTATAATCTATTGTGATATACCATATAAAGATACTACTAAATATAAAACAGGTTGATTTGATTACGAACACTTCTATAACTGGTGTAGGGAAAAGAAAGAAGAATGACACACTATTTTTATAAGTGAATATAATATGCCTGATGATTTTGAGTGCGTATGGGAACAAGAAATAATAAACAATCTAAATAATAAGAAAGCTACTGAAAAATTATTTACCTTATAGAATATGCAAACTAAAAAACAATCACTACTAGAATCAATTACAAATGTATTTATAGGCTATCTGACTGCTTTTGTTAGTCAGTTGCTTATATTTCCATTATTTGATATAAAAGTAACAATACAGGATAATTTAATGATATGATTATATTTCACAGCTATTAGTTTAATTAGAAGCTATGTAATTAGAAGATACTTTACAAATAGTTGACATAAGTTTTAAAAGTATTATGATTATTTTAATAAAATTTAATTAAAAAGTATGATAGAAAAGAAACTATCTAAGACTGGAAAAGTAATAAAGCCAACAAATCCAAATCAAAACCCTGATAAACAATGAGGAAGACCAAGTAAGCTAAATAAGTTCCTAGAAGCTATGGAAATAGTATTAAATGAATGATTACAATCTATTATAATGACTGATGAAGAATTATTCATCCTAGCTAATGAGAAGTTAGAAGAAGATGAAAAAATCTGACACTCTACTTTTAAGCAATACAAAGCCAGTTCTCTAAAAGAAGAAACTGATTGACATAAAAGGTTTCAAGACCTTTACAAAAAAGCACTTGTCAAGCAAAAGAATAATTTGTTTAATAATCTGTCTTGAGATAATCCACAATGGCAAAAGTATGCTTGGATTATTGAGAGAAAGTTTAGTGAATGGAATTTAAGAACGATTAGTGAAAATACAAACACAAACACAAACGCAGATGTAACTGAAGAACTAACAGAAGCACAAAAAGAAAAGATAGCAAAAAGATTTATAAAATAATTAAATAAAATATGGAAGCAATACTAGGATTATATATGATTTACTCATTAGTACATTTTGCAGTAATTCAAAACAATAAAACATGGAAAGATAGAACAAAATATGAGAAGTTCGTAACTTGTGTAGCAATGTTTACAATCATCTCAATGTTTAGTGAATATTTATAGGCTCTTAGGAGTCTTTTTTTGTACATTGATTTCGCATTGTATTCAGAGAAGCGGAAGGAAAGTTCCGAAAAGTAATACTTTTTTAGAAAAAAAGTTTGCATTAAATTAAAAAAGTGATATACTCTTTATGTGTTAAGGAAATATATATAAATAATAAATAAAAATGATTAAATTCTATAAAAAAAGTACTGTTCAATGTACTGAATGTTTAAATGAACCAAATAAACTAGAATCGTTCACAATAATATTTTTAACACTACTCATGTTGTCAGTAGCAATTATATTTATATACGCAATTTATAATATAAATACAATGATATGAAATTAGTTTGTGATGTATGCTTAAGAGATATCCTTTGAGATGATTTATTCTGTATAAATTGTTTTAGTAAATGAATTAAATCTAGTATAGTTGAAACTCCTGCTTGTGATAAATCTTTTTTAAGTAATGTAAAGTATTTTTGGCAGAATAAAGAATCACTAGAAAGATATAGTGATTTTAGTATAGATAGGTTAAAGAGATTAGATTGGAAAACAGCAAATGCTTATATTAATTATATGCAAGCAAAAAAATCCTTAGATTATAACATAGATAATATAAATGATTAAATTTTACAAAAACATAACAGACTACGCAGATCAAAAAGATATAAGCACAAAGACTGCGTCAAAAAGAATTAAAAACAACCTCGTAGAAGTGTTTGAAGTTCCAAAAGGTATGAAGTATTACGAGATAGATAAAAATGCTATTTTAGCTGAATATATTAAGAGTCTAGGAAACTAGGCTTTTTTTGTACTTGAAGTTAGTAGATTCACAAGTGAACACTATATAAAAGAGTCTATGAAAGAAAAAAGCTCAATTCATAGCTTAACTATCAAAAGAACTTTATTATTATGAATTCCATTTGAAAAGACTCGGAAGTCCATTTGACTGGAAACAAAAAAAAGATACAATAGTAATGCGAGTTACTTATGTATCTAATAAAGCCAATTATATGGAAACCAACGCAAAAAGCAAAACTATTTTAAAACAAATAGAGTTGCTAGAAAGAAGTCCTCCTAGTTATGAGCGAAATGTTCTTATATCTAGATTAAGGAATGAATTAGAAGCAACTTGAAAGACTTACTTTAAATTTAATTATGTAAAGCATCATATGAATATAGATATATATGAAATCATTTGAAAAGATTTATACTGACACTTTAAAAGACTGTTAGATACTATGAATGAAAACAATGTTTGTGATCTAGACACTTTAGATGTAAAGAAGTCAGCAAAATATAATATCAGAAAGGATTTAATTAGTCACTGATTATTAAAAGACATAAAGAAAAAATGAAATGTAAATAAAAAACTCTATATAAATCCTTTGTTCTGATTAAGAAATAGAATGAATATAGATAATGAACTTAAAAAAGAGTTCGCAGAAGTCAACGAGAGAATATTTAACATTAAACTATAAAACAATGTTTAAATACACTTACAAAAGATTCTGAAAAGAATATACTTGAGAATTAAATAAGAAAGACTTAGAATACTTGAGAAAGTATTTAGAGAAAAAAGAAATGGTAAATATAAAATTTAAATAAAAAAAATGAGTGAATCACAATTTTTTAAAGAACAGGCAAGAAAGGATTTACTTTCCTTTTGTGTGTTTACTGATTATAACTTTGATATAATTGCTCATCACGAATTAATTGCAGATACTTTGCAGAAGTTAATGGATTGAGAAATTCAAAACCTTATAATATCAATGCCACCAAGAGCAGGTAAATCTCGTATTATGCAAGAGTTTATTTGTTTCTTGTTATGACATCACCCAAATACAGACATTCTCTACACAGGACATACAAAAAGTATACTTGAGGACTTCTCTTATAATATCAGATGAAGAATGAGAAGTAATGAGTACAAAGCTGTATTTGATACTAGAATTGCAGCAGATTCAAGTGCTGTAAGTAGTTGGAAGATAGAAAAGTGAGGTAATTTCTCTATTTATTGAGTAGGTTGAGGGATTACAGGTAAATGATGACATTATATGATAATAGATGATCCATATGCAACAAGACAAGACGCAGAATCAGAAACAATAAGAAGAACTGTATCAAACTGGTACTGGTCAACTTTCCTTTCTCGTAAACAAGATGATAAATCAAAACAAGTTATAATTATGCAAAGGTGGAGAGAAGATGACTTAGTGTGAGAAATACTAGAAAGAGAGCCTGAAAAATGGACGGAATTAAAAATCCCTGCACTAGATGAGAACGACCAATCATTTTGGAAAGATAGATTTTCTAACGAATACTTTATGGACATAAGACAACAAAATCCTTTATTCTTTAGCTCACAGTATCAACAAGAGCCGTA
>CBFHLZ010000103.1:0-4150 GCA_965656795.1 Patescibacteria group bacterium | reverse complement strand
CTTATTTTGAACCGTAACATTTTCAAAATTAGCAATTTGAAATATAAATACAACACATACAGAAGTTAATACAACAAATGCAAGTACTTTTTTAAAAATATTCATATCAAACTCTCTTTTTTCAAAAGGAAGTAAGTGAATTATATTATATTTTTAAATTGAGTCAAATAGTAATTTTACATGAAAAAAAATAAAAAAGCCAGTATTATTTTATGAAATCTTAGAGATGAATTTGATTGAAGTGATAAATTAATGAAAATTATTAGAGAAATTATTTGAGATTGAAATAACGAACTGTTTTAGGACAGTTCTTTTTTTTGTGTAAAAGTTGTAAACATTATATATATATGATAAAATTTCATTAAATGTATTTAAGTTTGGAAAACAATGATAAATGAAGAAAATTTAGTTTTGCATATAAAAAATTCTAAAATATTTAATGAGCAATTAAAAATGCAGTTGATAGCTCATATTGATAAATTAAACGAGTTACAAAAAAATAAAATTTTAGAAGCTCTCAATTATGAAAAGCATGTAGCTTTAAATTATCTCAGAAGTCTGAAAAATTCTGAAATAGTAAGCTTTGAAGAAATTAAGAATAATATTGAAACTCTTCATAGAAATAATAGAAAAAAACTTGAGTCAGAAGAGGAAAATAAAAAACAAGAAGAATTATGAAATTTACTCAATATTTTAGATTTTATTTAAAAAAATGGAGGCATTACAAACACTTGAATCAAATGATTCACTTCAAAATAATCCTGAGAAACAAAAAGAAACTATCAGTAGAGAAACTGATAGGCTTTTTGATACTTTAGAATCATCTGATGTAAATGTATGAGATATTCATTTGTTAATTGAGAATCTTTCTTCAAATAATCCAGCATTTGCTCAAAACTGGTCAGAATTTCAAGATAAAAATTCTCTCGCTCTTCAAGATGAATTATCAAAAAATGAAGTTCTTGAAAGTTCAGAAAATACTGACAGTATTCCTCAAATTGATTTTTCAAAAGATATCATAGCTTCAAACGAAAAATATTCTTTTTTAAGTAAGTATCTTGAAAAAATAACTATCTGAGAATGACAAATTCAAACTTTGGGTAATGAATTATATTCAGCTTTAAAAAGATATTCTCAAAATAAAGAGCCTCTTTTAAATATCCTTTGAAGCGAAGAAAAAGTGAAAGAATTTTTTGATTTTTTACAATCAGATAAATGAAGTTTAATTTTAAAATTTACGCAGTATTATTCAAATATTAAAGTTATTTGAGAAAATCTTCAAATTGTAAATCTTGATACAAATGAAAGTGGTAAAATTCTTTCCAATGAGATATTAAACCAAACTCAAAACTTAGCTGAAAAAATTGCAAAACATCAAAATACTCTTCAAAGTGAACTAAAAGCTCAAAAAGAAAGTCAAAATATGAGGGGTGCTATAATGACTGGAAATTATGCCACTTATGAATGGTCGAATTATAGTTTTGATAGTTTTGAAAATAAAGTTACAAACGAACTGCATAGCTATTGAAAAGATGTTTTTAGAACAATTCTATCCTCTACTTGAGCTTGAGATTTAGTGAAATCTTGAGAAAAAATCAGGCTTCCTATTTGAGAAAATTCTATCACTCTTGATTTTTCTGAGATTCCTGAATGAATAGATTTTGAAAATTTAACAGATACTCAAATTAATGATCTAACTGAGAAATATTTTGATGATGTATATGTAGATAATTGGAGTGAAAGGCTTTGAGATATTCTCGAAAAACTAAAAGATTATGCTACTAATCATCCTGAAAAATTAACAGTTGATGTTGTGAGTATTATTCTTTCATGACTCGTTGCTGTTTGAACAGTTGCAGGAACTGCTCTACCGAGTTGATGACTATGAACAGCTGTATGAGTAGCATTAGCATGAGTTACTTTTACAGCTTCAGATAATGCAATAAGAGCTTTTTGATACGGAGTTATTTGAAAGATGTGATGGGACGAAGTAGATTGAGAAAAAAGTTTCTCTGATTGAGCTTTAGAATGAATATGACTGAAAGATGAAGATTTAAATTTAGAAAAAATTGTTACAAAAAAATGATTTGAAACACTTTCAAATACTGTTCTCTTTGGGATATTTAATAGAACCGGAAGAATTACTGAAATTTGAATGAAAGCATTAGAATCAAAATGACTACAATTATCTCTTTGAAATACTCAAAAAGTAATGCTTGAAGCCTGAAAAACTATTCCTGAATCAGTATTTTTTACCTATTATGGAGTGTGAGCTTCTGCGATAGAAGATACTATTTTAAAAATGCAGGAAGAAAATTGATTAAATAGAGATGAGGCTATTGATAACTTGATTTCAAATTTATGAGCTATTACCGATGCTGAAACTTTTGCTCACTATTTTATGTATAATCTGTGATTCATCTCACTTGTAAAACTTGGTTGAGCAGGTTGGCAAAGAAAAGTTGAGACTCATTTAAAAGAAAGACCAGGAAAAGTAAATATTAATTCATTACTCGAAAATTCTACGAAACTTGATATGGAGCTTTTAAGGTTACAAGAAAAGTGATATAGTTTTAATAGAGAGCAAAATGGAGAAATAATTTTCTATGATAAAAATTTGAATAGAGTTGATCCTATGAACTGAGATTTTGTAAATCTCAGAACTATTCAAGAAAGCTTAATGGTGAATAATTTGAATATTCAAAGGTTACTTTTAAATGATTCTACAAATACATCACTTACAAATAGTTGAAAAGGAACAAAAGCACAAGCGAATAAACAAAATATTCAAGTGAAATATGAAAGACTTGATAGGCTTTCTCGTGAAGCCGAAAAACAAGGGTTGAGTTTCGCATTGGATAAGGATACTATTTATGACTGAGTAAGTAGATCTTGAGTGAAAGAATGAACAAAAGACTGACTTTTAAAAGAAGCTTGATTTACAAATTCTGAAAGAGAAGCAATTAAAAAACAAGAACTCAAAGAATGAAGTAAAAAACTTGAAGATAGAGCTGTTGAGAGGATGAATAGTGCGGTAGAGAGGATTGGTAAGGAATATAAGGATTGAGTTTTGAGATTAGCACAATGAAAAGCTATAAGTGAAGCATTTCCTAATATTTCAAAGGAATTATTACCAAAATTGACTAATATAATATTAAAAGAACAAACAATCAAAAAAGAAAGATTATAATCTTTCTTTTTATTTTATCAATCATTTACTTTGAGCTTCATCATATATGTAATCTGAAAAATCTAACATTAGATTAATTGCATTTAATGTTGCTGTAGCATATTCGTCTGATGAAATAGAAATTTCTTTTCCATCTTTATCGTATAATTTCCATAATCAATCTACATTTTCTATTTTTGAATATCATTGCCTTAAATATCAAACTTCAAATATATCAGATAACATTTGAACCGTTCTAAAATGGTCAACATTAATGTATGGTTCTCATTTTAAATTTGTTAAATATATTAAGTTTCATTGGTTATATTCATAAACTGCTATAGCTTCTCTTAACGGTATTTTTTTTATTTCTATTATTCATTCTTCTATTGCTTTTTCAACTTTACTTCATTTATAATCAGGAAATTGTTTAAAGGATTTAATATATTCATCTTTTAGTATTTCTGCATCATCCCATATATCAATTATTCATTTTAATGTTTCTGCCATTTTATCTAGATAATCTCACCATTCAGCGTATTTGGTTAATGATTCATTTGAAAATGTATTCAATTCTTTTCATTCTTCAGATACAATAATAATTTTTGTATCCTCAGGAATATTTTTATGCCCTTGTTTGATAAAATCCTCTAAACTAATTAACTTTCAATCAATTAATAATTTTTCTTTAATATCAGACATACTTAGCAAAATTAGGTAATCTCACAGATTTTCCCTTTTAATTTTATAATTCCTAAATATTTCACCATTAGTTCAATAAATGAAATCCACATTTTTCCCGTTAATAGACAAAGCAACTAAATCTCTTGAAGGTACCTCGAATATCTTTAAACTTTGAGTTTCAATAGCTTTTTTAAGTTCCGAGTTACCCTCTCATAAAGTGCAATAAATTTTTCTTAATATTTCTTTTTGCTTCTCTGAATACTGCATTTCTTCTTGAAGTTTTTCAGTTTTTTCTTT
>CBFHLZ010000102.1:0-4163 GCA_965656795.1 Patescibacteria group bacterium | reverse complement strand
ACCAGGCCGCGGACCTGGGTTTGCGTGGGTTCGATCCCTGCCGGGCGTACCATAACGTGAATGTAAATATTTAAGACTTTAAGTAGTGGAGATTCCTCTATTTGAAGGTCTTTTTTATGGTCTATAAAAAGTTCGAACAAATACTTTTTGATGTATTTAGCTTTTGTTTCATTATCAGCTGTTTTATATCTTGTATAGTGGCTTTTTAAAAGTTCGAACAATTTTTGGGTCTTGAGCTCAAAGTCTTCACTTTTTGGTTGTAAAATTTGTTCTTTCAAATCTGTAATTAAGTCTTCTAATTGATTATTTTTAGAAATATACATCTCTTCATTAATCTTATCATCCAACTTCATATCTGATAATTTTCATTGTTTTTCTTGTGCTTTTTGTATTTCTAGATCAAGAGTTTCTGATTCATTTCCATTATTTAATTCATCCTGTTTTAATAAATCCAAGATAATATCTTTATCAATGATAAAATAATAAATAATTAAACATCTGACAAACAAAAAAAGGAGTGCTTAAGCATATCCTTTTTTTTGTTTATGAAGAATGTTATTATCTTTTTATTATATAGAAGTTACATTAATTCCATTATCTGAAATCACTATATTTTGTCCTTGATATATAATAGATATATCATCAGAATTTATATCAATTCTACCATCTCAATTTGAATTCAATTCATTAATATCACATTCATTTCCATTAACATAGACTGTTTTCTTTAGGTAATCAATTTTTAAGTTATCGATTTGCACGATATATTTCTCTTTTCATACATTAGAAGAACCTCATTGTACATTTCAACCCATTACAACTCAATCTACAATTGTAATATTACTTCACGAAATTACATTATTTACACCTTTTGAAAACACAGTTCATACATTACCCATATTTACAGACATTCTATCTTGTTGAATATTTATAGATCAAATTATTATATCTCAAGAAGTAGTTACAATTATTCCATTATTTTCTTCAAGTTCTATATCTCATGAAGTAGTTGTAATTTCTCATCAATTTACTTCAAACTCAATATCTCATGATACTGAAGTAGCTACTCATTGATTTTTTTCTCCTTCAATACTTCAAGATGTAGTTTGAATAAATTTATTATTTGTTCAAACTTGCACATTTCCTGATACAGTTATTAACCTTCAATTATTATATCAAGTTAATTTTATATATCAAGATATAGAGTTAGCTATTCATTCTAATAGATTTCATTTAATTTTTATATCTCAAGATACGGTGCTTATATTTTCTTGAATATCTCAAGATACCTTATAATTATCCGAAGGACTTCTCATTTGATTAAACATACTTTTGTACGTAAAAATATAATATTAAAGTTATTATATAGTAAAAAATTATCTATGTCAACACTGAGGATTGTTTTTAAATATTTCTTTTAAATCTATTAAATGATTTAATTCGATTTCTGATATTTTTTTCTTAAAAGTTCTAGCATCAAACTTTTCGTGAGTACCATAACGTGAATGTAAATATTTAAGACTTTTAAGTAGTGGAGATTCCTCTGTTTGAAGGTCTTTTTTATGGTCAAAATTTCAAGAAATAAAAAAGTTGATAAAAATAAAAAATCGGATATATTTTTTATCTAAAACATCGCAACAATAATGTATTTAAAAAGAATTTATTTTTATACTATTATACGATTATTTTTTATAAATTATTCTCAAACAAAACATGTTCAATAAATTATTTTGAAAAAATAAAGAAAATTCTAAAAATACTAAAAAATCAAAATCTATATTAGGTGGGATTTCTCAAAAAGTGAAACAATCAAGACTCGCATTTGGATTGTTAGTTGGTGGGATTTTATCAGGATGCGCATCTCAACAAGATGTGCAAAGTTTTGATACACAAAAAATAGACCAAGATAATTGATACGCTCAAGCATCAGAAAAAAAAGCAGGAATTTGAGAAATCACTTCTGCCTTATCACAAGCAGGAAAAAATATAAAAATTGAAGAAAACCAAGATAATAAAAATCTAGAAATTGTCGCAAAAACTCAAAATGAAGATATACAAAATATTGATGAATCTTCACAAAAAAAAGTAGAAATACAAAAATATAATAGTTTTCATGTTGTAAAACCTTGAGAACGTATTTACTCTATTGCGCGTAAATGGGGCCTCAATCCATATAAAGTAATGAAACTCAATGAATCACGTTTTGAGGATTTAAACAAACTTCAAGTTGGAGATAAAGTTTTACTCGGTGATATTTTACAATGAGGTACCGCAGCTATTAAAGAGGTTAAAAAAAGTAATATTCAAGAAACCAATACACTAATAAGTATCGAAGATATTGATATATCTAAAAATTCTAAAATATCTACAGCAACTCAAATTACAAAAAATAATACATTTAATATTACCTCGCTGAAAGAAAATACAGAAATTATTTGAGACAAAACACCAAAAACCTATGAAGTTCGTGAGTGAGATAGTTTAGATATTATTGCAAGAAGAGAAAATATAAATCTCGGAAAACTTATCGAATTTAATAGTTTTTTAGCGATTCGTAATAAAAAACCTATTATTTATCCTGGGCATAAAATATTTATAGAACCTGCTGATATTCATTCTCAAGAAGTTCAAGATATTATTGAAACATATAATAATTATCATGCTGCGATTGATTATGACAGAAGAATGAGAGCAGAATATCAAGCTGAAATTATTGCCAGGAGACATCCTCGTTTTCAACAAAATAAAGAAGAAAAAAATGTTCAAGAAACACTCGATTCAAAAAGTCACAAAATAGTGTATGGTGAAACTCTCAGTCATGTTGCTGTAAAATATAGCACAACAGTTTATGATTTACAAAAAGAAAATAATATAGCTGATCCATCAAAAATAAGCATTGGACAAATTATAAAAATCCCAAGTATTAATAAAAATTTATTATCATACAAAAAAAATCTTGTTTTATCTGAAGCAGAAAAAAAACAAAAATTTTATTCTGAAGTAAAAAATGCGCTAGAATATAACCCAATTGCTTTAGATAATCTGATTGAGTTTTTACAAAAAAATATCATAAATTCAAATACTGCAGAAATCATTTCAAATCAAAATTCAAAAGTATTTCTCATAAGCCTTTTATATTCGCTTGAAGATGAAACACTCAGAGATACTTTTGTCAATAGTATAAAACACCCTAATACAAATTCTGAAAAAATAATATCAGTCATAGAATCAGGAAAGTTAGAAAAACATTCTCAGTGCTGAAAGGCAAATAGATCTCGGTTAGAAGCAATATATCCAGGATTAAAACTACCACCCTACTGAATGGACGCATATTTAATACCTGGTATCTATGAAGAATTACAAGATATGGTAAAAGTTTATATTAATGATATATCAGAAGCTCAACCAGAAGCAATTGTAACATATCAGCCTGGGTATTGAAGTAAAGAAGCTAGAAAAAAGTTTGGTCATGCTGAACTTATTTGAGCAAAAAAAGTGATACATACAACACTAAATGGTATTAAAAGTCGTAGAGTTAAATTTAAAGCAGCTCATGTATATAGTGAAAAATATGGACATTTATATCCTTACTTATGAGGTAGTGTAAATGATGAGACAACACCATCATGAATGAATAACTTTATATTCTATCATAAATCTGCATTTGACCCAACATATGTAAGTACAAATATGACTAAGACTGAGTATGCAAAAATTCAAAAAGAAAAGGCACATCAAGAAACTCTCCTAGCAAATACTATTGAAAATACTCCGGTAAATGAAATTTGTGAAGTGAAACAAAAAGTTGATACTATTACAACTGCTGGAATAAATAGTAGAACAAATAAATATATTTCTGCATATTTAGAAACAAATATGGATGAAAATAATACTGAATATGTTTTACGTAAACTTTCTACACAATGACTTTCAGCGAAACAATGTCTCGAAAATATTGCTCAACATTACCAAAAGATTGCTAAAATGGAAGTAGCAAGTTATGGAAATACTGCTCAATCTCAAGCAAGATTACAAAAATACGTTCCAAAATTTAAAGCTGTTAAAAAATTATTACAAGAATCTCAAAATAATGATATTGCTGCCAATATTACAGCGAGTCCAAAATAATAAAAAAACCTAAAATATATTTTTAGGTTTTTTTA
>CBFHLZ010000101.1:0-4205 GCA_965656795.1 Patescibacteria group bacterium | reverse complement strand
TCTTCGAGAATATTTTTAACAGAATTGTAAAAATATCCATTTTTTAATTCTCATTTTTTCAGGAAATATTGTCTTTTTGATAATAAATCTTTAATCAAAATGGTTTCGTTTATCCCAATTGTATGAGCTAGAGCAATAGGGTAGCGAATATATGATTCATCCATAAATGGTTCCAGAGACAAATTCATATCCCACATTTCTTGATTTTTTGGATAAAAAATTTGATTTATCTTTTCGTTATTGATTCTAAAATGAAGTTTTTTTCATTTCCCAAGTTTCGTGAAAATAAGATCTTGTTCTTCGAGTTTTTTACGAGCTGTATCAAATTTTCCTCTTGGTAGAGCTGTATTCTCAAACACATATTCTTTTGAATGATAAAAATACCCGTCAGTTCAAATGCTGTCGTGTTTGATATGATAGAGCTCTTTATCGATGAGCTCCATCAAAAGTACCGTTGGATTTATCCCAAAACTTAGGATAAATCTTTTTGGTAGCAGGAGATGTTGAGAAATGATTTTATTTACTTGCATATCCTATAATAAACTATTTAAATCAATTTTTTCTTTCTTCTTTTTCTTATTGAGATCAAGAGAAATAATTTTTTCTACTTTTTGAGTATTTCTGCTATCTAATCGTTTTCCAGCATTTTTTATAACATTTCTAATAATAATAAATTTATCATTATATCAGTTTTGTTGATAAAAAATGGCCAGTTTAGAAAGTCCAGAAACTTTAAATTTTTTTTGCAGTAATGCTTCTATTTTTTGTGTAGTAAGTTCTTTTTCTAGTAATAATTTTTGTATTTTTGGATATTTTTCTACGAGAGAAAAATTGTTAATTACCACTGATAAAATACTTTCCACTTCTAGTTTTTCTCACAAAATAGACATTTTTTGTGTAATCCTAGAAACTCTACTTGCTACAAATTTCACAGAATATATTTTACCTTCACCGATGAATGTATCAAAATTTTTATTTTTCGTAAGAATATAAAAATGTTTTATATTCTTATATTCTCAGGTATGAATTCTCAATGCAGCTTCTCATCAAATTATTCATCCAAGAGATCTAATTATCGCAAATATATGTTTCTCAATGGCTTCATTTATAAGCATTTCACTTTTTTTGAGAATATAAATTCCACGTATAGGGGAAAATAACATTTTCTCATTAAGTAAATATGTTTTTATATTTCCAGGAATCTCCTTGGATAAAAATACATATTTTTGCTTCTTTTTATTCTCAAGAATAAATTTTTTTATATCTTCTATAATTCGCATAAATTAGCGATTATTTATATATTTATTTCTTACTTACATTATTTTTGTGAATATAAATATTTTTTATTCACATTATTTTTGTACAATATATTTTATAAAAAAATACAAGAATTTAAATTGCTTAAAAAATATTTGATAAAAAAGTCAATATTTCTTGAATTTATTCCTGTTGTTATGTACCTTCTATTTATACAAATTTTTGACTAAAATCAAAATTTTTCTTCTAAAAAAATTATTATGTAAAAAAATATTTACAAAATAAAAAATATAATTAATATAGTTGCTATATAATATATAGTAATTTAAAAAATATGAATAATGAATTTTATAATTTAAGTGCTCAAACACTTAGGTGACAAGAGGTAAGTATGAAGGATTATGAAGGAAAAGTAGTAATTGTAGTAAATACTGCAAGTAAATGTGGTTTAACGTACCAATATGCCGGGCTGGAAAAATTATACCAAAAATATAAAGATCAAGGTTTAGTGATTTTAGGTTTTCCGTGTAATCAATTTGCAAATCAAGAACCTGGAGATTCTAAAGCAATTGAACAAGGGTGTTTGATTAACTATGGAGTAACATTTCCAATGTTTGAAAAAACTGATGTAAATGGTGAAAATACACATGAAATATTTAAATATTTAAAAAATAATACTTTTGCATTATTTGGTAAAAAAATAAAATGGAATTTTACTAAATTTATAGTAGATAAAAATGGAAATCCAATAAAAAGATTTGCACCAACTACAAAACCTGAAAAATTAGAAAAAATGATTGAAAAATTATTAAAATAAAAAAACTGCTAGAAATAGCAGTTTTTTTACTCTGATTATTTTTATAGATTTATACAAAACATGAAAGGAGATATAAAAATAATGCAGATATTATTTATAACGAGAAAAATATACAAAGGTGACAAAAATTATTTTTTTCTTCTATTTTCACTTAATTTTGTTTTTACGTATAATCCTTGGATTTGTAAACGAGCCCACTCGGTTTTTCTTAAAAATTTTAGTGATGAAGAAATACTTGGGTTTGAATGGAAGCAATTTATTTTAAAACGTTCGGCTAAACCATCAAAACCATACACTTCGACTAAATAATCCATAATCATAGCCAGACTTACTCCATGAAGAATATCATCATTTCTATTTACAGGCTCTTTTTTATCATTTAATACTTTCATAATTTTTTTTCATAATATATTTTATTTACTCTACCGTAATAAATAAAAAAAGCAATCAAAAATAAGATTGCTTTTTATTGAAAATTATTTTCATAATCAGTCTTGTGCTTGAGAATTTTGAATTAATTCTATTGAATATCCATCAGGATCTTTTACAAATGCTATTTCAGTTGTTCCTCATTTTACTGGTCCTGGTTCACGCGAAATAGTTCATCCTGCTGATCTGATTTTTTCACAAGTTTCGTAAATATCGTCAAATCCCAGGGCAATATGTCCATAACCATTTCCAAGATCATAATCTTCGCTTTGATCCCAGTTATAGGTAAGTTCTATTTCTACTGAGCTATCTTCAAAACCGATAAAAGCAAGTGTATATCTAAAGTCTTTATTTTCTGATTTTCTGTTGAGTTTCATTCCAAACATTTTTTCATAAAATTCAATTGAATCTTCTAAATTTCTCACTCTGAGCATCGTATGTAAAAATCTCATATTATTTTTTTTGTAAATAATTAATATAAATATTTATAAATAAAAAATATTTTTACGCAAACAAAAAATCCCAAAATGGGATTTTTTATCGTAAAGTTTTTGGATTATGTTTTTTGATGCTTTAATTGTATTATAAATTGATCAAATTCATTTGTAAAATTATGTCTGTAATCTATATAACCATCGAGATAGAAATTTATTCGTAGACCATGTATATTTTTTATATACACCTGAATAGCATAATTTCCATCAATGATAACCTCAGATGTTTCATATTGAATTTGAGAAGAATTTTGGTTATATAGATTTTTAGCTAATTTTGGAATATAATGACTATCTACTTTTTTCTTTAACTCTTGTTTTGCCTGAGATAAAAGTTTTTTTTGTAGATAAGTATATTTTATAACCACATAAGCTACGATGACTAATATGATTATTCCTATAATACCTGTAATCATAATCGTATCCTTTTTTCCTTTTTTGTTATAGTATTATACATATTTTATCAACATGTCAATTTTTTGAATAAACAAAAAATCCCAAAATGGGATTTTTTAAGTGTTTTGTTATGCATGAGTCAAAAGCTGAGTATCAACTCGCAAATGTTTTACTGCATATTGAATACTCTCTGGAGATATATCATCAATTTCAATAGTTTTTTCATCATAGGTTATAGTAAAATCCCCATCAATATAACAGTTGAGAGTTAATCTTTTACTTACTCCATCGATATGAATTTGAACTACATAGACTCCATCAATAACCGTAGTTGTAATGTGTTCGTCTACGCAAGTTGTACTACCACTAAATAAGTAAATACTTAGTATTGGTAAATATTCATTTAGAGCGAGTTGAAAAAAATCTTCTTCTTTTTGTTTCTCAAGTTTATTATTTTTATATTTTTTTATTACATAAATATATAAAAATAAAATAGCTGCGAGAAAACATATACCAATAATTAGATTCATAACAATTGTTCCTTTTTTTGATTATGACAAAAATATTATAATATAAAATTTTAATTGTCAACTTAATATAAATTATTAAAAAAATAAACTTTATTTTTTCCCAAAATAGAGAGATTTTTAGATAAAAAAATAATAAAATGACAAATGAAATTAAATCAGTACAATCCAGCCGAAAATTATTTTAAAATTATCCAAATATTTATAAATGTTATTTAAAGATTTAGACCTAATAGCTCCTATTTTAAAAAACTTAGAAGCACAATGATATGAAAAACCTACACC
>CBFHLZ010000100.1:0-4297 GCA_965656795.1 Patescibacteria group bacterium | reverse complement strand
GGAAAAAAGTAAAAGAATCTAAACCATAATGCTGCTTTCATATTTTGAAATTTAATTATATTTGTTTCCCGCTATTTTGACGAGAAGTAATTTAAAAGTAATATTTTTTGAAATAAAGTCAAATATTTTATACAAAAAAATAAAAATTGTAATAATTTAGAAATATATTATTATATTAATAATACTCATTAAATTTTTGAAATATGAGAATTATATACCAATGAATCGCTGGATCATATAGTCATGTGACGTACAAAAAAAATAAAAATTTTTTCAGTAAAAAAATTACAAAAGTTCAATGATTTAATACCTATGAAGATGTCTGGGCTAATATAGACGACAAATCAATTGCTATTATGCCATTTGAAAATAGTTACGTTTGAAATATCTGGAAAAACTATGCACAATATATCGAAATGATGGATAAACTTGATGTCATATGAGAAGTTATGGTAAAAGCAGAACATTGTCTTGTTTCCAAAGAAAAATCGATTGAAGACGTTAAACATGTATACTCAGCTCCTGATGTATTAGCTCAATGTAGAAATTTTATTAAAAAACATAAATTTTCAACTCACGAATATCTTGACACAGCAATGGCAGCTGAAGCAATTAGTTTATGAATAAAGGAAAATGGTGCTGCAATTGCGCCAAAACTTTCTGCTATTGAATATAAGCTCAATGTACTTGCTGAGAATATTCAAGATGTCGATGATAATATTACTCGTTTTTTAATCGTAGCACAAAAATGAAATAATATTGAATTTACTAAAAAACAAAATAAAGTCTCTCTACACTTCACTCTTACTGATTGATTTAAAGATTTTAATCATGTGTTTAGAATTTTTGATGTATATAAAGCAACCGTAGTGAAAATGAATCTTTACCCTACTTGAGAAAAAGCTTTTGAACAAAGTATTTGTATGGATGTATATTTTTGAGATCATATTTCAGAAGCTCAAGATTGTATCAATAAAATATGAGAATATTGTCGTGAAATGAATATTTTATGAATATATTAAAACAATAAAGCAAAAATCGCAGATAATATCTGCGATTTTTTTTAAATACTAGCAACGGTTTTTGGATCAGTGAAAAAATCTAGTCCTCCAGTATGCATTTTCGTTGGTTTATTATGCTCAAAATACACATCTGCGAAATAATCTTTTATTGACTCAGCAGCTTCAGGCTCAAGTTTAAATCGAATTCTAACTTGGTAATGACATAAATTATCCCAAATAAATTCTAAACTTCTTTGCGAATTTCTATTTTTAAGTGGAGAAATATCAAAATCAGAATTTTTGATATCTTCAACGCTTAATTCCGCAGAAAAATGACTATATCTTGGAATAGATTGAATTTTTTGTAACAATAATTCATAATCCGTAAAAACATTTTCTCGTTTACCAGTATTTTGACTACTTTTATTCAACTTGCTTCGCTCCTTTTTGTATTGCTCAAGTGATTATAAGTGTCTACATAATATGAAAAAAAAGAAAAAATCAAGTTATTTTTTGTATACAAAATATGTACAAAAAATTGACTTTTTTGTTAAAAAAAATACTATTTTTATAACCACAATTATAGGAGAATGGTTATGAAATATTTTATTGGTATTTTATTATTCATCTCTCCAGTTGTCTGGGGAAATGAATTAATAAATTTTGAATTCAAAGATAATACCCAACTTTGGATTCAAGATTTTAAAAAAAGTTATTCTCAAAACGACTGTAATGTAAAGAAAAATAAACTTGGCATTACTGAACAAACGAGCTTAACTATCGAAAGTACATGTGATAGTGGTTTTTTTAAAGAAAAATCACCGGAAATAAGTTTTTCATATAAATACGAAACCATTCAAAAGAATGATTTTGGTATGCTTATGAATTATCAAAGCTTTAGTTTTGGCTTAACTTTCGATACAAAAACATACCAAAATGGAGATCAAAAATTTGTGGTGCATAGACCAAAAATCAATGCTAGCTACAAAGGAATGTTTCATTTTGGAAAATACAAAATTCATCATAAGGTCACAGCGCGTTGGATTAATCCAAACAAACTGATGAACTTTGATGAAAATATATTTCCAGCACTTCCACTTATGGATAGCAGAAGTGAACTCTCCAGCCGCGTTGTTTATGTTGGTTGGCACTGGAAATTTTAAAGAAAAACCACGCTTCGCGTGGTTTTTTATTTACATAATTTTATATTTTTTCCCTACTATAATCAGTCACAATAATCATAAAAAACTTATTATTGCCCATAATATTTTTTGTAGAATATTCATTGGTTCAATACCTTGATTTATTCATAATCATGAAAATTCAATCATATTTTCACTATTTACATTTATTCTATGTTCGTCAATAATATTTTTTGTATTTGTTATTGATTTTTCAGATTGTTTTGATGATTTTTTCTCAATATTATGAGTTAATTCTCAAATATATTCATTACTGATAGCTAATTCTTTAAAATTATTTGCTTGAAAATAATTTCAAAATTCATCAATGACATAATAGTCCACTAAAAAATTTCCACTCTTTACATTTGATTGTTTTTTCAATTGATACTTCCCTACTTTATCAGATGAAATCGTAATTATTTTTTCTCCATCATCAACATAAACGGTAGAGTTAGGAAATGTGGTTCCAGAAATTTTTAAAGCTTTTTTCTGCTGTGAAATATTACGAGTGAGTTTTAAACGTTTATTATCAGCTTTGGAATCAAAATAAGATATTTTATTAAATCTATTCGAAATATTCTTTTTATTTGACTCTAGCTCTTGTGTAAAATAATTTCTAGCTTTATCTTGTATATTATCTAAATTTTTGGGTTGAACATTAAACTCAGAAAAAAATCATAAATAGTTTTTTTGAGCATGTTCAAAACTTTCTACTTTCTGCACTAAATGAATAATTTCCTCTCTATTTTCAGCAGCAACAACTTGAACTCATATTTCTTTAGAAGCTAATAACTTTTTATCTTCATAAATATTCAGAAGAATATTATGTTCTCAAACTTCAAACCAAACTGATTTTGGATTATTTTTTTGGACTATGAAATTATTTGGAAATTCCCAACTATATTCTAAGTTTTTATAATTTTTTATACTTAAATTCACATTACATTTTTCCACTCAAAGGCAAATAATATCGTCTCCAATTTTTTTTCTAAAATCAGTTTGTTTTCACTGTAAAATTATTTCAAAATTATAAGTTTTTTCAACAGTTTTTTCTTCATATATATTATGAATAAATAAAATTTTATTATGCGATGTATTTGTTTTATTATTTTTTACTAATAACTTAATTTTATGTCATCCTGCCGGTACATAAATATTTCTTGGATTACAAGTTTGCGTATATTTTTCTCGCGTTTCTAAGTCTCAAAAATTCCAAATACATTCTTCATAACTCGCATTTTTATACTGTAAATTTACACTACATTTTTCTTCATTACATCTATTATTTTCCAGTCATGATTGTACGAAAATTTCTTTATTTTCTGAAATATCAACAATAGTATTTTCTGTTTCAGAATTTGTATTACCTTTACTTCATCAATTTGATTGTCATTTATTCGAACTTTTTTTAGAATTTTTTACATACAATATTTTTTGAGAAAAATTGTTTGGATTCTCTTTATCAATAATTTTTACGGATAATTGATATTCTCACACGTTATATTTTACATATCATGGATTACATTTTTTATCCGTTTCTGGTGTAGAAAAATTTCATCCTCAGAAATCCCACTCACAAATATAATTATTTTCTATAAAATCTCATTGAAAACTTTTTTCTATATTCAGATTCAAACTACAGTTATTTTTATCACACACGAGACTATCACCAGAAATTTCTGCTCAACTTTGAATTTCAAAAAATATTTCAGGCACTTCTAATTCTTCTGGAATTTCTTCATTATTTTCGATTCAATCCACTTCATCTATATTTCAATCTTCTCATGAATTTTCGTCTGGAATTTCTGGATTTTCATCTCAAGGATTTTCTTCAGAAATATCATTTTTTAGAATAATAATTTCATTTTCTATAAAATTTTCTAGATTATTTTCTTCAAATATTTTAATATTTATAATATTTTCTGGTTCTGTAAAAACAATAGAAGTAGGATTACAATCAGTAAATTCTTCTCAATTTGAAAAAATTATTTCACATCAAAAATCTGATGAAATTTCTGACTGGTTTTCATCTAAAATTTTTATATTTATTTTACATTCTTCTTGATCTAAATCACAAGAATATTCTTGTTTTTGAATATCTTTTTCAAGAAT
>CBFHLZ010000099.1:0-4378 GCA_965656795.1 Patescibacteria group bacterium | reverse complement strand
AACTCCTGTAGAAAAAATTCAAAAATTATTTGTTTCTATGCTCAAAAGGGCAGATGAGTTGAGTACCCAACCAGAGTTTTATAACACTTTGACTCAAAACTGTACTACAAGTATTTTAGCTCATGTAAATGAATTACGTGAAGAAAAAATTCCATGGAGTTTAGAAGCACTTTTACCATCTCATAGCGATAAAATAATTTATGATTTAGGATTAATAGATACTCAATTATCGCTCGAAGAAGCGAGAGAATATTATACAATTAATGAATTATCAGAAAAATTTTGAACTGATGAAAATTATTCTGAGAAAATTAGGAAGCAAATAAAATAAAAAATAAATTTTATATCAATGAAAAAATTATTTAAGAAAATATTTACAGAAAATAAAATAATATCTATCATAACAATTATTTTAACAATAATTGCTGCATGATCAGATATTTTTATCTGAATTGTTCAGAAATATATACTTGATAATTTAGTTTTATGACAAAATTTTAATAAAATATGAATTTTGTTACTAGTTTTATTTATTAGTTATGCAGTTACTCAAATATTTTGAGCACTCATGTATTATTTTTCAGAAAAATTTTGAGAAAAATTATCTTTAAACTACAAAAAAAGAGCATTAGAGAAAATAAATAAAATAAATTATAAAATTTTATTGGATAAAAAACAATGAGAGTTAAATAATATAATCTCAAAATGAGTTTCATCTTTACAACGAATTATAGAGGTTATATTCACTCAGATAATACAAAATATTTTGATGATATTTTTTGGACTCGTTGTAATTTGGTTTGTAGATATCTATATATTTGTATATTTTATTTGTTTTTTTATTCCTTTATTTGTTTGGTATTCAATATCTCAAATAAAAAAAAGGGTTCCCATTGCTAAAAATATAAATGATAAAGTTGATACCATTTGATGAGAAGTAGTTGATTATTTATCAAATATAAGAGATGTAAAAATATTTTGAGTAGAAAAAAAATTTATATCGAATTTTAAAGAAAAGTTTTTGAGTATTTTTTCTTTAAATATGCTTTTATGCAGACATCAACATCAGATGAATTTCATACAATTTATGATATTAATATGAAGTATGTGTCTTGTATTGGCTTACACTTCATATAATATTTCTCAATGATTTTTTTCAATAGGTACATTTATACTTGTTTATTATATTTTTTGAACAATACGTTCTGCTCTTTGGGACTTAGTTTTTTTATATAATAGATTTGAGGAAGATGTCATACAGATAAATAAATTCTTAGATTTTTTTGAATTAGAAGAATCAAATTTGAAACAAGATTCATTTCACTGAGAATTCACAAAATTAACAATCAAAAATTTAAATTTTTGATATAATGATAATGTTAAAATCTTAAATAATATTTCATTTGAAATAATAAAATGAGAAAAAATAGCAATAATCTGAAATAGTTGACAATGAAAAACGACCTTTATATCAGTAATATTAGGTTTATTTGAATGATATAAATGAGATATTTTATTGAATGATAAAAAAATAATTTGAAAAACAAATAATGTTTTTTCCTATGTACCTCAAGAAACAAAAATGTTTAATGAAACTATACGTTTTAATTTAACGCTATGAGAATATTTTAAAGATGCAAAACTTATTGAAATATTAGATCAAGTAGGATTAACAAAATTAAAATCGAGAATAGAAAAAAATAAAAATATTTTGGATATACATATTGGAGCAGATGGTTTAAAATTATCAGGAGGAGAAAAACAAAGGTTATGAATTGCAAGAGCAATGATTAGAAAAAGAGATATTTATATTCTTGATGAAATTACATCTAATTTAGATGAAAATACTGAAAAAAATATTTTGGATCTCATATTCAAAATTACAAAGAATAAAACCTGTATTATTATTACTCATAAAAAAGAAGTATTAAAAAAAGTAGATAAAATTTATGAAATGTCTGAATGAAAATTAAAAAACTCTCAAAAAGAAAATTCCTTATTAATAAGGGATTAATAAGAAAATAAAATGTAAACTTGATTCTGCAATAATACATTAATTGACAATAATTATTTTTTAATTATACATATAATAATATTAATTGTAAAATGAATTTTATGAATGAAGAAATTTTTATTTGAAAATGACTAACTACGTTATATCCACCAGAAAAAAATGTCTGAGTAACAGGTATACCTGAAGAAATCAGGTTAGATCTCTTAGATAATAAAAAATCAGTAATAGCACATTTAGAGAATCATCAATGTAATGTAAGTTATTGAATTACAGATAATGTAGAATGAAATATTCATCATACACAACAGGATAATCAAAAAATAGTATGGGTAGCAAATGGAAATATAAACGAAAAACCAGCTTTAACAATTTCGTATTTAAAATGAAAATTTAATAACATTTTAAAATGAGATTCATTTGCCATTACTCAAAATGAAGTTAAATGATTAGACTATGATATAATACAAGAAGTTTCGGTAGATATGATTCAAGATATTATGAGAAGTAAGAGTTTTATAGATTCTTTAATGAATAAATCTATGTGATGTACCCAAGAAATTGATTTACAAAATTTTTGAAATTTTAAAGTTATTTCATTACTTGGAAATCATAATTATATATTTTTTGAGTTTCAAGGAAAATACTACAATCTAGAAATATAATTATCACGATAATCTTTTTTAGATTTTAATTTGTATTTCATTTCAAAAATGACTGTTGACTGCGTACAAAGAAATATTTCAGTGAGAAATATTTATATTTTTTATTTTATTTAATTCAGAAAAAATAATTTTTTCTATATTTTTTTGATGTTTGAGAAAAATTTTTGAGTCTAAGATTTTAAGAAAATTTATATGTGCGGTATATTCTAAATTATTTTCGTGAATTTCTGCAAAATTATATGTATTATGAAAATCTGAAAAAATCTTAGATAAATTATTTTGAGTTTTTACAGCAAAATAAAGATGAGAATAATTATTTTTATTGTTTCTAAAATATCAAATATTTTCTGAAAATATTTCGTATGATATTTGTGTATTTTTAATATCTTTTACCAGGGATTTTTCTTGAGTATTTGTAATGTTTTCGGGTAAATAGTAGAGTGTTATATGAAGAGAAAGAATATTTTGAAAAATAAAATATTCTAAAATGTTATTATCTTTGAGGTGTCAATAAATTGCAGAAAAAATATTCGAAAATAATTCAGGTTTTATTTCTATCGCTATGAAATGTGAAGTTTTTTTCATTTTTAATATTATTACTTAATATTTTTTTCTCCCCAATCGTCGAGCATTTTGAGCACGGGTATAATTTTTTCTCATTTTTCAGTGAGAGAATATTCTACTCTTGGTGGGACTACTGGGAATACTTTTCTTTGTACTAATTCATCACTCTCGAGTTCTCTGAGTTGTTGAATGAGCATTTTTTGTGTAATCTCAACTATCTTTTTTTGCATCTCACTGGGTCTAAGTTTTTGATCCTTGAGCATCCATAAAATAATTATTTTCCATTTTCCTCATAATATATTTAATGTCTTTTGGAAATGACATTTTTGTAAATTTGAACAGTCTTTTTTTGTCATATTTAAGCTATTATTACTTTTAAGTATGTACCAAACTTTTTAGTAGGTACTTGTGTTTTAATCATATTATATATAATTGGAATTAAGTCAATAAGACTAGGTTGAAAAAATAATATATAAAAAAATAATATGAAAACTTTAAACGAACAATTAAGTGCTTTAGTCGCTGAAAACAAATCAAAAATTCCTGAAGAAATTATAAAAGTTATGCAAGCTGCAGATTTAGATCTTGCTGGAACGGGGATTGATAAAAATATCGTTGGTGTCGGAGAAAAATTCCCTGAAATCACACTTCCTGATGCAAATGGAAAACAAGTAAATATTCAAGAATTATTAGAAAAAGGTCCGGTAGTAATTTCATTTTATAGAGGTGGATGGTGTCCATATTGTAATTTAGAGTTACGTGAATTACAAAAATTTATACCTAAATTTGAAAAATTAGATACTACGTTAGTTGCTATTTCACCAGAAACTCCAGATAATTCACTTGATACAAAACAAAGAAATGAATTAACTTTTCCTGTTTTAAGTGATAAAGGAAATATATTATCAAAAGAATTAAAACTTACATTTAATTTAAAAAATGAAATTATTGATATTTATAATAGTTTTGGTTTAGATGTAGAAAAATTTAATTGAGATACGAATTTTGAACTTCCACTTCCTGCAACCTACGTAGTTGGGACTGATGGACTGATAAAACTCGCACAAGCAAATACAAATTACACACAAAGAACTGAACCACAAGATATTTTAGATATTTTAAAATAATCTATGATTTC
>CBFHLZ010000098.1:0-4502 GCA_965656795.1 Patescibacteria group bacterium | reverse complement strand
CAGGAACTATAATCAAAAAAAAGAAAATTTCAAATGAAATTTTCTTTTTTTATATTTTATAAATCTCATCCATCTGGAGAACAAGAAAAACTTGAGAGAAGTGTTTCATATTTATCAGTGATTTTTACACTCGGAGAAACTGCCATAGTAAGCAAATATCCTATATTTGGATTACATACATATGCTGTTTGGATAAATTTAATTTTTGGAGTTTCCATGTTATATTTTGCCTCAAAAATATATAATTGTGATGAAGTTCCATCTATAAAATCAAATGACTTATTTTCTAATTCTAAATAATCTATATATTGTGATCTCGCTCCAACATTGTTTGCTATAGCAAATTCTTGAGAATCTGTAAACGTTTTAAGTGTATCAGATAAAATTAAAACATTATTAAAAAATCCCCCTTTTGCCTCTTGAGATTGTGCAGAAAGTTCTATTTTTCCTTCACTTGGTTGAGGAAGTAAATTTTGTTTTTCATTTAAAACATTCCAATTTTCAGGAATAGAAATATCAAATCTATCTCCAGCATAGTTTACTAATCCTTGTGCTTCGAGATCTACTGTTTCTTCTCCTCCACACGAAGCAAGAAATCATACACATAAAATAAAAACGAATAATTTTTTTAACATCTCTTGAAATTAGAAAAAATAAAATATTCCTCCTGGGAAATATATCGGTAATAATAAAACTATTAAAAGTAATATTAATACAAGCATCAGTCAAATTGAAAGACTCAATGATTTATTTTGTAAAAATTTATCTCTACAAAAAAAATAAATTAATGTGCAAAAGCTCAAACAAAATAAAAAATATGTAAATGAAAGTGTCACATCAAATATATGTGAATAAAAGTTTGCTCAAACAAAAAAGAAATTCACAAAAAACAAAAATGCTCCGGTAATAAATAGGATTTTAGATGCTCTATATCTATAAAAAGTTTTTTTCTGTATATTTTGCATCTGTTTTTGTAGGACTTGTTTATACGTCATACTTGATTTTTTTAAATTTAAAAATATAGTGAGAAAAATTAATTGTATTAATAATATAGATAAATGAGCCTAACACAAGAACAAATTGAAAAATTATCTCAAAAATTAACAAAATTAAAAACTCAAGATCCTAAACTTGGTGAAGATGTAAGTAATATTTTAGATTATATTGATTTACTCAATGAAGTAGATACAAGTGGAGTTCACCCTACAGTAAGTGTAGTAAATCAAAATTCTGTTTTAAGAAAAGATGAAGTTTCAAAAGAAAAAATTTCAACAAAAAAAGAATTACTCGGATGTACAAAACAAAAAGTTGTTGCAGATCAAATAGCCGTTCAAAATATTATGAAATAATCCTTTTTCCCATTGATAAGAGAATTAAAACTCGTTGATTTTCGTAATTTTGAAAGCAAAAAAATAAATGAACTCACAGAAAAAAATTTCATTATCTGAGAAAATGGAAAGTGAAAAACAAATATTTTAGAAGCTTTGAGTTTACTAGGAAATAATTCTATTGGGAATATTTCGATTGAAAATCTCGTAAAAAAATCAAAAAATAACTTTTATATAGAATATCTCGATGACCATATTGGTAGTGTCGGGATTTCTTTTGATGCAGAAAAAAAGAAAAAAAATTATAGAATCAATGGAAAAAATGTGACAAAGAAAAAATTTCTCGAAGTAACCTATAAATGTGTTATTTTTTCTCCTCAAGAAATGAATCTTATGTATTTATCTCCAAGTCTTAGAAGAGATTTTTTAGATAAAATACTCATAAATTCATATCCAGAATATTCTGATGCATTAAAGGAATATAAAAAAATTACAACCAGCAGAAATAAATTTCTCAAAAGTATCGCAGAATGAAAAAGTAAAGTCGAGGATTTAGAATTTTGGAATAAAAGTTTTATAAATATAGCAGAAAAAATCTACCAATATAGATTTCCACTTGGTGAATATTTTTCTTCTCATATTTCAACAGCTCGTGAATATTTTTCTGGAAAAGTTGAACATATAGATTTTCAATATATATCAAAAGTGGATAAAAATAATATTGCTCAAGATATAAAAAATTATCTCGATAAAAATATTCAAAGAGATATTATTCTTGGAAAAACAGCTATTTGACCTCACGTAGACGACTTTAAAATAGTGGCTGATTGAATTGATATTACTCAATATGCTTCTCGTGGAGAAACAAAAAGTGTGATTATTTGGCTAAAAATGCTTGAAACAGTTTTTGTAGAAAAAAGAGATAATAAAAAACCTATTTTACTCATAGATGATTTAATGAGCGAACTTGACGAATCACATAAACAAATGCTCACAAAAAAATTAAAATACTATCAAACCTTTATAAGTTCGATAGAAATCCTCGAAGAAAAAAACAATATTATGCTATAATATTGTTTTTTGTAAAGTTAAAATAATGTCTTTTACTTTTATAGAGCAAAAATTTTAGTAATATATCACATATTTAGCAATTAATTTCTCCTTTTATGAAACGTTTTCTAAAAATAATTGCAGGTTTGGTCACTGGTGGGTTTCTATCTATCTCGAGCGTACTTGCGGCTGTTGATAGTTTTAATGTTACTATGGCTCCACAAAGTGTAAGTATCTGAGAATCTGTGGACTTAGTCGTAGAAGCTGTTGATGCAAACAATGCAGTTGTAACAGACTATGATGGTACCATTCTTATGTTTTCAGAATCAGACATGGACGCAAAACTTCCAAGTGTACTTGATCAAAATACATACTGATTTACTGCTGCTGATCAATGAGTAGTAAAATTTGAAAATGCTGTTAGTTTTTCAAAAGAAGGTCTCCAAGATATTTATATTTATGATCTCAATAATGATACCGTTATTGGTGTTGGAGAAATTACTGTTACTGGTTCACAAGAAGCAGAAGTAATAGAAATAGAAATTCTTTCTCCTGAAAATGGATTAACTATCTGAGAAAATGAAGTAAATATTTCAGGGAAAACTCAAAAAAATCATAAAGTTGAAATTGTTGTAAATGACTTAGAACCAATTGAAGTTATCAGTAATAACAATGGTGACTTTGAAACAGTTATTACAACTCTTGTAAATGGAAATAATGCCATTAATGCTTTTGTATTAAACGCTGATGACCAAAGAGTTGGTGAATCAAATATGGTAGAAATAAAAGTTGAATCAATTGCTCCAAGTTTTAAAAGTGTGAAATCATCTCCAGATGAAGTTGAAACAGGTTGAGAATTTACAGTAGAAGTTATTGCTACAAAAGAACTTACAAATGTAAGTGTAGTGGTAAATGATGTAGTAGAACCTCTTGAAGAAACAACTGATGGAATCTATACAGCAAAATTATTTGCACCAAACCAATCAGGAACATTTAAAATTGATGTTATTCTCAAAGATGAACTTGGATTAGAAACAAAAGAATTAGGAGCTGGAAGTATCACAGTTTTTGAAAAAGAAGAAGTAAAAGCTGAGCCTACAGAACCTCTTCCTGCAGCTGGAGATCCAGTTGAAGAAAAACCTGATTATACAATCAAAAATATCAAAGTAACGCAACTTAAATCAAAATCAGTTGTTACTTGGGATGAAATAGATGGTATTGAAGGATATGAAGTGTATAAAAAAATATCTGATACTCAAAATGAAAAAATCACTGATGTATCTGAACCAAGATTCGAAATCGAAATCACAGGAGAAGAAATCAAATATGATTACTTCGCTATCAAACCTATTGTAAAAACAGCAAGTGGTGAGCTGGTTCCTTCAGAAGAAATTCCATATTCTGAAATGACAAAAGTTCAAACAGGTCCTGAAATGATTATCTTATTACTCATTTCCCTACTCGTAGGTGGATTCATGTTTATGAATAAACAAAAAAATGCATAATTGAGAGAAATAAAAAAACACTAGAAATTAATTTCTAGTGTTTTTTTATGTTTTAATTTTTACATTCCTCTCAATCATTCTCAAATAAACAATCAGCCATTTTGCTTAATAACATCTAGGCAGAGTTGAGAAAATTTACTGTCTAATGATTTCGAAATTTCTTTGAGTCTGTTAAAGCTCATGATATATTTATATTTTCCTAGTTCTTTAAATATTTGAGTATCAAAAATCGTTGAATATTTTTTAATTGCTTGAGTGAGTAACTCTATTGAAACTCATGAGTAATTTTCCTGCATCAAAGCCGTTTCTAAAAGAGCATGTTCGAGTGAAGTAACTTTGATTTCAATATTTTCGAATGATTTATTTTGAGAATTTTTATAAATTTTTGTAAATAAATTTATTTTTTTATTTTCTGATTTTCCAGAAATAGTTTTAAAGATAATTTCTTTATTTCAAATTTTAATTTTTTTATCTAAATTTCTCGTGAGAATATATAATTTTTCTGAAATAGAATAATTTTTTAAATGTATTTCAAGAGATTTTTGTCAAATCAGGCAATATTGATTTCAAACATAATAGCTGATATATTTTTTTACTAACGGGTAAAAATATTTTTCGA
>CBFHLZ010000097.1:0-4719 GCA_965656795.1 Patescibacteria group bacterium | reverse complement strand
ATAAATTTTTTTATATATTTGTAATAAATTATTTATTTTTCATTGAAAGTTTCATAAAATATTTTATAAAATAAAAAAACTCTTTTGAAAAAAGAGTTTTTTTATTGCATTGGAACTTCTAAGATTAAAACATCGAAATTTTCACTTTCAGAAATGATTTCTATATTATTTTCGTTGGTTATTCCAATAGCATCTTTTGCGTATAAATTTTCACCATTTATGATACCATTTCAAGAAATAACCATTATATATAATCCGTTATTTTCTAAATGTTTTTTATAAAAAATAGATCTTGCATTTTCTAAATCAACACGAGAAATATAGGCGTCTTGATTTATAAAAACTTCATTTCCTGATTTATTCGGTGAAACTAAAAGTTGAAGATTATTTTTCCTATTTTCAGCTAAAAATTTCTTTTGGTTATATTGTGGTTGAATATCATTTTTTCTCGTTTGAATCCAAATTTGAAATGAATTTGTTTCTTGAATATGAGATGGATTAAATTCGGAATGTAAAACTCAAGTTCAAGCTGACATTGCTTGAACTTCTCATGATTGGATTACTCAACTGTTCCCCATTGAATCTTCATGTTCCAAAGCTCCTGAGAGTATAATTGTAATTATTTCCATGTTGTTATGCGGGTGCATTCAAAATCATTGTCCAGCTGCGATAACATCATCATTTATAACTCTAAGTGTTCAAAATCACATTTTTTCTGGATTGAAATATTCTCAAAAACTAAAACTATGTGCTGCTTGAAGCCAACCAAAATCAAAAATTCATCTTGAAGTATTTTTGTGTATTTCTTTCATAAAATTATAAATTATATAATAACTATAGAAAATATAGTTAAAAACCTTAATATAATATTAAGAACTTACATTTTTAATATATTCGCATAAAAATAAGTCCTATTATTATTACAATACTCAAAAATAATTTTTTATAAAAATATTTCTCAGCATAAAATATTTTAAATAAAATAACATTAAATAAAAATGTAGAAAGTAAAAATAATTTTACTTCATAAGATTCAAATAATTCATACAAAAAGAAGCTTCAAATCGATCAAATAGAAAAAAATATTGCGTCTAGATAATTATACGAATTTATTTTTTGAAATTCATATTTTTTTACAAAATATTTTATGAAATATGTCCATAATACAAAAATGTAGATAAAAATTAATAGATCTAAAAAATATCATCATAAAGCAATATATTTTCAAATTAAATAAATATTAAATAATCTTCCAATAACTATACATGCTAATATTGGAGAATAAAAATTTAATTCTTTAAATTTTGTAAAAAAACTCAGAGAAAATATAATTAATATTAAACCTCAAAAATCTCAAAATGTGAAATTTTCACCTAATATAAATACTCAAATTGGAATATAAGCAATCGGAATAAAACTTCAAAGAAAATTCTGAAAACTGCTATTTGGATGCAATTTTGTATATTTTTGAGTTAAATAACTTCATAAAAAATCAAATCAAGCGATTAAAAACATTAATATTATCAATGTAATATTTAGACTATTTTCATTCGGGAAAAAATAATATAAAACCAGTGTACAAATAAGTGCTATTAAATATCGAAATCAAACTATTTGATCTCAAGTATTTTTTTGTGTGATTAATAATTTTTTATTCGTGATTCATTTTAAACTCAAAAAAAAGCTTACAACTAGGGAAATAATCAAACTCATTAATTTTTTTTTATAAATAAATTTATAATTATAATAAAATAAATATACAAAAAAACAAAATAGAAAATAAAAAAAATTTTTTATTTTATCATTGTCTCATATAATAAAAATATTAATGCATAAAAAAATGAAAATGGAATTTACTAAAAATGTTATATTTCTCGATACAGAGACAACTTGAATCATAAAAGATAATTCAAATACAATTCTCTCAAATGGAGATTTAATCCAACTTGCATATAGAAAAATAGAAAATGGGAATCAAGTTGATGAAAATATTTTTGTAAATACAGATACAAAAATAGAAGTTGGTGCTATGGCAACCCATGGTATTTATCCAAAATTATTAGCAGAAAAATCAGAAGGTAAATATATAAAAGATATCACTCTTGATAAAGATACTTTTGCAAATGATGTACTTGTTGCACATAATTCTGATTTTGATGTTTCGGTTTTAGAAGTTGCTGGATTTACTTGTAGTAGACAAGTTATAGACACTCTAAAAGTTGCTAAAATCCTCTTATCTGAAGGAATATTTGAAAAATTCTACGACAATAATCCTGAATATGTCAACATGCAATACTTAAGATATTATTTCAAACATTATGAAATTTTAGATGCAGATGGAAATCCAGAAGTTACTACAGCTCATGATGCTTTTGGTGATGTAGTTGTTTTACAAAAAGTATTCGAATCGATGTTTAATATCATCAAAACTGAGTTAAATGTTTCTAATGATGAAGCTTTAGAAATAATGATCGAAATGTCTCAAAAAGAATTCTTACTTATTTCAACAATGGCTTTTGGTAAATACAGAGGTAGAACTTTCGAAGACGTAGCTAAAATGGATTCAAACTATCTACAATGGATTATTGATGCAGATTTCACAGAAGATGTAAAATATACTTGTAGCGTTCATCTTGGACAAATTGAAGATAAAAAATTTTTCAGTTAATTCTAAAATAAAAAAACAGAAGTTTTATAAAACTTCTGTTTTTTTATTTTATTTGAATATCTAAGTGCTGTAATAATCAAAATACATTTTCTCTATTAAAAATAGTTCATTTTAGTGTATTGTGATTTGGATCAATTACGAAGCTATGACTTCCAGAAAAATCTACTTTTTCTAATTTTGTTTGAAAAAATATAGATTTTTCGAGATTACAGTATTCAAATTTCGAGTTTTGAAGGTGTGTTTGAGTGAAATCACATTCTTTTATTTCACAATCTGCAAAAGTTGTATTTTTCATTTCTAAACCGTAAAAGCTACACAGAGAAATATCACAATCATAAAAATTTATTTGTAATAATAAACTTTCTAAATCTACAAATTTTAATCACATGATTTTACAATCTTTCAATCAGATTGTATCAAACGTTGTATTTTTTAATTGAATATTTGATAGATTACATTTTTGAAATTCACAATCATGAAATCTTTTGGCAGAAAAGTTGTAATTAGAAAAATTTATTCCATAAAAACAAATGTCCGATATTTCGTCATTTTCAATTATTTCTGAAATATTTTCTTGAGTGATTTTTTGCATGTATTAAGTATAAATATGTAAATTGTTACTAGTTTAATCTAATAAAAATATTTTCAAAATAAAAAAAGGGAAAATATTTTTTCCTTTTTTTATTTTGGGTAATTTATACGTTACAATACTTATAAATTTTTTTTATAAAGTTTCTGATTCTACATCTTTATTGATTCCTTTTCTTTCCCCTTTATTTCCTCCTTTTTTACCTTCACCTTTATTCATTTTTCCATTCCTTTTTTTACCAGTATGCTCAGCTTTAAAAGTATCAAGAGTTGTTTGTTCCTCATCGCTTAGTGTTTCACCAGCTTTTATTTTTTCTAAAATAGATTTAATTTCTTCTTTCTTTTCTTCCATTACTAATGTTTTTGCTTTCATCTCAGCTCTTTTTTCAATCATTTCTGCTCTAAGAATTTCTTGATCAGCAGTAAGAGTTTCTCCAGCTAATAAAGCATCTATTAATTCTTCATGTGCTTGTTTTTTAGCTTTCATTTCTGCTCTTTTTTCTAACATTTCTGCTTTTTGTTCATCAGTTAATTCAACTCTATCAAACTTCCCTTTTTGAAATTCTTTTACAGTTTTTGTAGTAGTTGTAGATAATTCTTCATTAGCATAAGAGTACGATAGACCAGTAGCAGAGACAGCAATTAAAGCAGCAGCAGCGATTAATTTATTTGTTTTCATAATGTTATATTTATTATTTTTGTAAAATTTCTATATTTAGAAATATATATAAGCTGTGTAATTCGCGAGATTACGAGATACACAATAACCACTCACATTAAGAAATAGGTAAAAATAATTATAAAAATAATTTTTTACATAATTAATACAAAGTTTTACTGAATTTTAAAGGAAAATAAAAAAATATTACTATTTTGATAAATAAATTTTATTAGTAAAATATAAATAATTACATAGTTATTACATATAATGGATTCAGAAATAAAATCAAAAAACATCATAGCACTCAATAAACCAAAATGATACGTAGTAACTACATCTGACGAACTTGGAAGAAAAACAGTATATCAGCTCTTACCTGAGTGGGTTTTAGACGATGGTTGGATGCCAATTTGAAGACTTGATTTAGAATCTAAAGGATTGTTATTATTTACAAAAAATGGCAAAATCAGCAATGTACTTACTATACCTTGAAACTGTAAAAAGTTTTATGAAATATGGGTGAGATGATTCGTAACTCCCGAACATATTCAAATGGCACTTGATTGAGTCAATAGTCCTCACGGGATTCTCAAAGCTAAGTTTGTAGAAAAAATTTGAAATGGTTGAGCAAAAACAAAACTCAGAGTTCAACTCGACGAAGGAAAAAATAGACATATTCGTCGTTTATTTTGAGCAATGAAAGACCCAAAGTTTGGAACTCCACTTAAAGTACTACACTTAACCAGAGTAAGTATTTGAAGTCTCGAACTCTCACTTGAGAGTTGAAAATGGGATTTTATTA
>CBFHLZ010000096.1:0-4744 GCA_965656795.1 Patescibacteria group bacterium | reverse complement strand
AGGAATATCTTCATTTCAACTAATCATTTTGTTCATTAATTGGATTAATACATTTCTTGTATTTGGATCATTTGGTCATCCATCTCCTAAAGTTGGATTAAAATCTCCTGTGAAATCCATCGTATTTAAATCCAAACCAGTAATAATATTATTTCCAACTACAACAGGGTTTGATTCTGAAATTTTACTAAAAACATTATTTACAATTCCTTGTGGAATCAAATTAAACCCAATTTGATTTATAAGATTTAATACATCTACAACTTTTTCATCGTTTTCTTTTAATTTTAATTGATATAATCTTGATTGTTCTTCAAATTTATTTACAACACTTAAAATTTTATTTTGTATTTCTTCAAATTTTGATTGTATTTCATTCAACTTCGTTTCTTGAAGTAATATTTCTTGTTCTAATTCACTTTTATTAATATTTTCAAGACCTAAATCTGCAAAATCATTTGAACTATCTAAATGATTTAAATTACTTTTCAAATCTTCTAATACCGAAAAAACATTATTTCATATTTCCTGTAAATTACCAGATTCTTTTACTAATTTAGAAAGTGAAACTTGGTAATCTGCAATATCAAGTCATTTTGGTAGATTTGATTTAAGTTCAAAATTATTTACAACCAAAGATTTATCAAAACTTCCATCAGAATTTCTCGTAACTTTTTGAATTCAAGCTGTGGTTACATTTCCGGACTTTTCTCCAGAATACCCATATAATAAAAGATTTTTATTCACATCTTTTGATAAAATTTTTTGAACTGTTTTATCTGTATTAGAATCTGAATAAGAATCCTTTGAATTTAAAACAAAAATTACTAAATCAGGAGATTCTCTATTAATAGTTTTTACTTGATTTTCAATATCTTTTTTAAATTCAGCTACTTTTATTTCTTTTTCTTCTTCTGAAAGTGAATTATCTAAAGTATTTTTATAAGCTTCTACTAATTTATCTGTGTTAGATAAAATAATAAATTTCCTCAATAATTCTTCTCTTCAATCTGCTTCATTTGGATTTTTTGCTAATTCAGCTTTTCACTCATCAGTTTGCAAAAATTTATCTAATTGAATTTGTGCTTGATTTTTTAATGTTTCAAAATGTTCATTTGTATCTAAAGAATATTTTTTCGCTACTTCTTTAGTTGATAAAATAGACTCATTTTTATCTATAACTTTATTTGAAATTTCTTCTTTAACTTCAGATTTATCTGTAATTTGCTCTGAAATTTCTTTATTTCAATATCAAAAATCCGTATTTTGCTCTGAAATTTCTTCTTTAACTTCGGATTTATCTGTAATTTGATCTGAAATTTCTTCTTTAACTTCGGATTTATCTGTAATTTGATCTGAAATTTCTTCTTTAACTTCGGATTTATCTGTAATTTGCTCTGAAATTTCTTCTTTAACTTCGGATTTATCTGTAATTTGCTCTGAAATTATTCATTCTTTTAAGTTATTTTTAATATTTCAGTACCTTTCTTGTACTTTATTTATAAATATTTGAAAATTATTTACATAATCTCATACAGATCAAAATTCATGAATGATTAATTCTAAAGAAGTATTTCATAGCTCTGTTTGATTATTATTTAGTTCTTCTATCATCTGAGAAACATTTATATCAGGATTATTATTTTGATATTCATGCAATGCAGATTCAAATTCTGAATACTCAGAAAACTCCTCTTCTAAAAAAGGAGTTATGAGTTCTTGTAATTTTTTTTCTCATTGATTTATTTTATTTTCAACTCAATCTGAGACTTCAAAATTTTCTGGCATAATAAAAAGAAGCTTATAATTAAACTTCTTTTATTTTATCATATTATAGAGTGAATATGCAAATTTTAGAGTGATGCAATATAGTCTATTTTACCTTCTGGTAATTTTGATAGATATGGTTGAATATCTTCCACAGCTTTTGTATGCATTTGTTGATATTTTTCAACTTTTTGAACCATAGGTTTCATTTCAACTAACATATTTATACCTTTATATACATCTGTGAGCATAGTATCACTCCCTGTTGTTTCATATGCTTGAATACCTGATATAATAGTAACCACTAAAAATTCTAATCTATCTGACATTTTTTTATCAAACTCTTGTCATTGTTCTCTTAATTGCGCTATACTTGAATCTAACTCTTGTCATTCTGCTATTAATTTTTTTCTTTCAGCATATAACTCTTGTCATTGTTCTCTTAATTGCGCTATACTCGAATCTAACTCTTGTCATTGTTCTCTTAATTGCGCTATACTCGAATCTAACTCTTGTCATTGTTCTCTTAATTGCGCTATACTCGAATCTAACTCTTGTCATTGTTCTCTTAATTGTGCTATACTCGAATCTAACTCTTGTCATTGATTTTCTAATTTTTTTATTCTAGTAACTTGAGCGTACTGTTCTTGTTCTTCTTGTGCTTCTTTATTCATTGCTACCAGAAAATTATTTGCAATTTTATCAAACTTTTCAGCATATTTTTGTGATATATTTGTATCTGTTCCAAACTCAGCTAAGTTATGTTTCAAATCTCCATATGAAATTTTATTCCAAGAATTTGTTTGTCCTGTTAATATAAGGTAATTTGAAAATGAATCTAATAAATTTATATTATTTTCCCATTTGTTTCTTATTTGACCTCTTCATTCTATAAATGCAATACCAAATGATGCATTTAATAATCTTGCATAAGTTTCTTTTGAATCTACAACTAATTTTTCTTTTCATTCATTAAAAAGTGAGATTGCTGTATCGAGCTCTGCTCATAACACTTTTTGTGCTTTTTCATTTTTATTAATTCTTGCACTACTATCTGTAACATCAAACATTTTTATATATCTATCTCCAGATTTTTCTCTTTCTTTTTTGTAACCATCAAGTAATTTAGCAGATTTTTCATTATCACTTGCCTCTTGAGATAATAAAATTCATGTATTTGGATTTGTTCTCCAAGTATCAAAATCTGATGACTCAAATAATATAGAAATTACCTGTGCAAGGTTTTCTCTTGATAATTTTTGTAACTTTGTTAATGTTTCAAAATCCTTTTCTTCTAATAAAAACCCATCGTTAATTAATTGTGATAAATCTTTTTTATTTTCCAAAGGTTTCATTGTAACTATATCTGTTACAAATCATTGAGGTAATTCTCATCTCTTTATAAGTTCTAAAGCTTGCGCACTGAGAGTTTGAATATCTGATAATACTTCATTGTAGTGAGGATTTTCAGAAACATATGCTGAAACTTCATTTTGAGTAGGCATTTGTAATCCTGCTTTTTCACATTCTAAAGCAAATCTTGTTTTATCACAAACAGTATTTTTTACTACTTCTATTTTTTGAGAAGAATTTTCTTTTGATTCTGGTGATGTATTATTACTATCTGCAAGAGCTGGAGCTGTTGATAAACCTAACGTTAAAGCTGCTGATGCTAATAAATTTTTCATAATATAATATTTAAAAAAATATTTTTAAACGTATTTGTAAAAAATACAAATATAACCAACTAAAATTATATTGATAATATTTCGCAAGTCAAATAGTTTTACATACCGAAGTTGGCTCAAGAAAAAGACATTTGAATTAATTCAAATGTCTTTTTAGTTTTTCACAAAAAAATAGATGAAAATTGTATAGCTTTTTTATACAGAAATATTATTTTTAATACATATTTCTGTCTTTTTATATTACATATTTTTTAATTTTGAAAGCTCAGAACTAAACTTAGCAAATCAAACACTTGCTTTATTTCCAGCGACTTTATGATGATAACTTAATCCTGACTCATCTTTTGGAAGCCCTGCCCAAGTTCCTGCAACTGATTTCGCAAAATCAGCGAGTGATTTTTTTCCTGCTTGAAATTCGAATAATCCATTTTCTTGTAATTTTATCATTGCAATATTATCTTGAAAAGCTGCATCAAATTTTTGATCCATTGAGAAATTATGACGCTTAATATAATCTTCTAATGTTACAATATTAAATTGATATTTCCCAACTGGTGAATGTCCATTTTGAGGTAAAACAGTATTTTTTTGATATTGTAAAACTTGTGCTAATGACATTTCAGTAAGTTTAATTTGAGATTGTTCACCGTTTCCATAAATGGCATTATAATTATCATGTGTTCATTCTGCAAATGATATGAAACTTAAAAATCTATCATGTCATTCTAACATTTCAAAATTTCACAAAGATTTATTTGCAGAATCGATAACAGAATTTTCTTCTTCATCTGACATATTATTTCTATCGATATTTGCTCCATCTTTATTTTCGCTTCAAATCGCTTTATCAATTTGTGTAAAAATATTTTCTCCTTCTCCGGCTCAAATAGCTTTTTCTATTTTTCAAATTCCTAAGAAAATTGCAGCAAATATTTTCATGATAAAATCAGAACCAAATCATCTCGAAAGTCATTCTTTTGCAAATTTTTCTTTTGCTTTTTTGAATTCTGGTGAAAGATTTTCATCATCTTGCTCTTTCATAAATTCTGCTAATTTTTCTTGATTTTGTTTTTCTAAAACTACCATTTCTTGTTCATCACGAACTTGAGAAATAATAATATTTGTTTTATCAAAAATTTCTAATCTAGTATTGTCTTGAGAAAAAAATTCTCCATCAAGTGCTCCGCGAGAATATTCTACTCCATCTGAAATAATACTCGAAACTTCATTTGGAAGGATTTGTCCAGCTGTAGTTTTGAATTGTAAGTTTTCATTGATTTTATTATTTT
>CBFHLZ010000095.1:0-4802 GCA_965656795.1 Patescibacteria group bacterium | reverse complement strand
TTTTTTATTTTACAAAATTTCTCATAAAATATAATCCATCACGGGAAATCATCTGTGTGTAAGAATTATTTTATTATTTTTTTCTTGTAAATAATTATTTTTTATAAAATAATTTATTTTTTTATTATCTAAATTATTTTTTGTTTCCTGCGTAATTCAAGAAGTTCTGAGTTCAAACATAAGGTTTTCAATAAAAACATCTTGTGGAGAATTTTTTTCGAGAATAATATTTTTTCTGGCATAATAATCCAAGAAATTTTCACTATTTCTAAATCGAGTATTTTCAAAATATCAGTACGCTCAGAGTCAAAAAGCAAACATATTTTTATGCGACCAATAGGCTTTATTGTGTTCACACTCATATTCTCACTTTGCATAATTTGAAATTTCATATTTATGAAATCAGAAATTTTCTAAGGTTTTTTGAGTTTGTTTGTATTCTTCTTCAAAATCTTCATCTTGTAAACCTAAGTCTACCCAGTTTTCTGGATAGGTAATTTCATCATATTTATGTTCAATAATCTTATCAGCTTCATAATATTCTTCTAACATATACACAGAAATATGAGTGATAAAATCGTATTTTTCACAAATATTAATAATATCTTGAGAAATTTCTCATTTTGCTACATAAGGCAATCATAAAATAAAATCAATAGAAATATTTTTTATACTGGTATTTTTTAGATTTTCTAGCGCTTCGAAAATATCTCATTTATTCCCCCTTTGAATTTCTTCTAAGGCTTTTTGATTGAGTGTTTGAACTCACATAGAAACTCTATTTATTCATACTTTTTCCCAGGCTTGAATATTTTGTTTCACAGCATTTGTAGGAGTAGTTTCGAGAGTAATTTCTATATTTTCATCAAAAATATATTTTTGTTTTAAAACTGCAAAAATTCTTTCTAATTGAGATAGATTTAAAACTCCTGGAGTTCCTCAGCCAAAATAGAGAGTTTTTATTTTTTCTTGAGAAATATATTTTGAAGTTTTTATTTCATCAATCAGACTTAATACATAATTTTCTATTTGTAATTCTTGTAACCTTCAAATAGAAGCAAAACGACAATAACTACATTTTCTATCACAAAATGGGATATGAATATAAATGTGCATAAATTTTTATTTTTTTATATATTTTAAATAAAAATTATTTTATTTAAATTAAAATTAATTTCAGGTATTATAAATAAAAAAAACTTCTTTGAAAGAAGTTTTTTTATTTACAATCCATTGAGAGATTTTCAAGTGTAGAATATTTTTTTTGAGAACATAATATTTCATCTTGAAAGTCTCAAAAATTATCAATATAATTATTTGGATTATCTAAAACTCAAATAATATTTTCATCAAATTTATTTACAATTGCTTTATCAAAAGAAACTAACGGATGTGCTGGATCATAAAAATCATTGAGAGTAATGTTATAACCATCTAAAATTTCCTTATCTAACATAGAATCTTCTAGTGATAACAATCCAGGAAGGTAATATCAATATGCCTCTAAAAATGCTTCTGCACCTGAATCACTGGTTAAATATTGAAGGAAAATGTTTGAAAGTTCTTGATTTTCAAGATTTTTTGATTTAACAAAATAATTATAATTTACTCACGTTGACCCACTTGTATTAAAATAAAATGGGAAACTTTCTGCAGCTAATAAAGATTTTCTAAATCATTTTTCATCTATTTGTTTTACTAATCTTGGAAAACCAGCAATCATTGCAATTTCACCTCTAGCAAATAAATCCACATTATTTTGATCGAGTAAAACCATATCAGCAAAACGTTTATTATAGGCATTTTCTCATTGTTGGTCTCCAAAAATCATATATCAATTGAGTGCAGCTTTCATTTTTCCATCTGTAACTTGAGCAATTGAAGTTATATTTTCTTCAAATAAGAAAAATTGTGCAATAATATCTCCTACCATTTCAACAGTAGAACCATTTCCCATTCCAAGTGGAATATTATTTGGATATAATTCTCTCATTCTCGTAATAGCAGATTTTAAACTCGAAATAGAATCAAAGTCAGTTTGTTTTAGACGTTTTGCACGAGAATAAAAAATACCTAATGTTTCATATCAAACTGGGATTCATTTTAAAAATTCAATATCTTGAGTTTCTTCTTGTGAATCATCAACAATAGAGTCAATTAAATCTTGAGAAAAAACATTATTATATTTTTTTCTAAAATCATTTGGATTAATTATTTTTGGATCAATTCAAAATGTAAAATCTGATAATAATGTAGATCAATCAGAATTATTAATAGTAAATAAATCAGGTCATTTCCCTTTTGCAAATGCTGAAGAAAGCGAAAGTGTGTAGTCTTCGTAATCGTTAAATGTTTCAATATTTATTTGAGTATTTTTATATTCTGGAAATTTAGATTTAAAATTTTCAACTACTTCTTGCATCGGAGTAACCGCGTCTTGATACATCCAAATACTATATTGTTTTATATCACTCGACGTATTATCTCATGTATTTTTATCGCTATTTAAACTTGTTACTAGCCATAAAACTCATAACAAAATTAATCAAAAAATCACAAGAATTATTATTTTATTTTTGTTCATAAATTTTTATTTTATATTTGATAATAAATGTAAATGGATATGCATAACTTCTTGTCAGCCTTTTTCTCATACATTAAAATGGAGTTTATATCCTTCTGAAATTCCTAAATCTTTTGCAATGTCTTTTGCCACAAAAAACATTTCTGATACAAGTTCTGCGTCCTGTGCTTCCAAATCATTAATAGTTGGGATTTCTTTTTTTGGAATAATGAGCAAATGTGTTTTTGCTTGAGGTTGTATATCTTTGATTACAATAATTTTATCATTTTCAAAAATAATTTCTGCAGGTATTTCTCTGTGTATAATTTTAGTAAAAATGCTCATAATACGTGTTTAATAATCTATTTGTGTATATTCATCAGTTGCATTAGAAAAGTCTAAACTTGCGGGTGTTTGACTATCATATTGAGTAAAAATAAATATATATCCTAAAAGTGTCAAAGTCAGTAAAAAGACAAATAAAGCATTTGTTACTTTTTCAATATGGTGAGAAAAATTCTTAAATTTATAAGAATGTAAACGAGATATAAAAAATAATCCCCAAACGAGTGTTAAAATAAAAGTATAAATTCCTAAATAGACAAACAGCATAAATTTCAAAAAGTTATTTTTAAACCAGACTAATTATATAAATCAATTCTTTTTTATTATATTTGATATTTTTTTTTTGCAAATTTAATAACTCTCTGTTATAATCATATAGAACTATAGATTTAATTTTTGATATATAAAATTATGGCTGAAATTACACATAATGATAAAAAATTTGTGATTTCTGATGAAATTCAAGCACAATACCATGAATTAGTACAACTTATCCTCGCTACAGACTCGATGGATGACAACGAAAGACAATACTGGTTTGATATTATGCCTTCAATGACTGATGAACAAGTAGACAGACTTTTTAATATCTTAGATACTGAAAAGAAAAAACTTCAAGAACTTGAATCAAAATATCAAGAAGAAATCAAATCTCTCAATGAAAAACATCTTATCGAATGGCAAGATTTTCAAATGAAAGATAATAAGAAAAAAATCAAAGAAGAAGAATCTAAAGATAAAGATTCTGATGCTGATGACGTATTAAATATGTTAAATGATTTATAAAATCTAAAAAAACTCCAAGATTATTCTTGGAGTTTTTTGTTTCTTTAGTATTTTTATAGATAGTATTATTTATAAATTCATCCCTACTATCAGCATCAAAAAATAATTTTATTTTTAAATACAAAAAAACACTCAAAATAAATTTTGAGTGTTTTTTTTGAAATTCAGGGAATTAGAAATCTGATTCACCTTTCATTTCTTGTTCAACTTCTTCAAGATGTTTTTCTGAAAGATCAATTTCAGCTTCTTCTGGATCGAAGTATTCTTCTTCTGGATCGAATTGATCTTCACCAGTATAATGTTTTCAAGCTGGAATCAGTCTCCCGATAATAACATTTTCTTTCATTTCTTTAAACGTATCAATTTTACCAGATACAGATCCTTCAACAAGAACTCTAACAGTTTCTTGGAATGATGCAGCTGATAACCATGAATCAGTATAAAGTGAAATTTTTGTAATCCCAAGTAATAGTCTTTCAGCAATACCTGGTTTTTTCCCTTGAGATAGTAGTACATCATTTTCATTTTTGAATTTGATAATATCTACAATATCTCCTGGGAAGAAAGGAGTATCACCTTTAGATGTAACTCTTACTCTCGAGAACATTTGTCTTACTACTAATTCGATATGTTTCGAATTTACAGTTTGACCTTGAGATGAATAGATAGATTTAATTTCATCAACAATATATTGTTGAGCTGCAATTACACCTGCAACATCCATTACTTTTTGAAGATTTAGAGAACCTTCAGTAATTTTTTGACCTTTTTTAATTTGGTCTCCATCTTTTACAATCAGAGTTCTTCAAATATCAAAATTATATTCAAATTCTCTATTTTCTAAATCTTTGATAATAATACAACCTTCTGAAACTGATTTAACTTCTCAGGCAAATTTAGAAGTGATTTTTTGTTTATCTTTTGTAGATCTTGCAATAATTTGTTTTGCTTTTACTTCTTGACCAACTTTTACAGCTATATCAAAATGTTCTTCAAAATAATATTCATCACTCATTAATTCTTGAGCTGTAACAGTAACTGTTAATTCTTTATCTTTATGTTCAGTAGAAATTAAACCGTCAATATCAGAAATTTCAGCAACTAATTT
>CBFHLZ010000094.1:0-4803 GCA_965656795.1 Patescibacteria group bacterium | reverse complement strand
TCGATAGCTTTTAACATTTTATCAGAAAGTCCTAAGTCAGAAAATCTTACTTTTTTTTCTTCAACTTTCTCAATTTTTTCAATATTTTCCATTGTTTTTATGATTAAAATATCATCAATATCTTTATTTTTTAGATACTGGATATTTTGAAATAAAGAACAAAAAAAGAAGAACGCGCAAAAGTTCTTCTTTTTTTTAAGAGAACTTCCAAAAGTTAATTAGATAATATATTTATGTATATATTTTTTTACGCGAGTTATGCTCCGTAAAACTCAATATATTTTTATAAAAATATCACGCTAAGTTTGAGTTTTTGGAACTTCTTATTTATTTGTTACGACGGGATTATATGGACTTTATTTTATATTGCAAGTTTATTATTTGATATAAATATAACAATTGTCAAAAAGTAATTTTTGTTGTCTAAATGCAGGTGAAATATTAAAAATAAAAAAATAAGAGAATATAATATTTCTTTATACTCTCTTATTTTTTAACACGAAATAAATTCTTCACGTTCACATTTATTTGAATCTTCATTTAAAATAAATCATGATTCACATGAAAAACTAGGTATTTGAGTTTCAACTTTTGTACATGTGAGATTGTCAGATTCTAAGGTATATCATTCAGCACAACTTCCATCAGGTTTTGCAATTGTTTCCGTTTGTTCACAGACGCTCCCATTAAGTGTTCCAGACGAACAACTGTAATTTTTTGAAGTATAACTTGTTTTTCTACATGTTTCATAATATGAATTATATGAATATCAAGATGAGCAAGTAGCTTTTGAAATTTGAGATGTTTGACTTGTATCAACACACTGATTACCATATTTTGTACCTGTACAGATATAAGGTATTGAATATTCAACAGGATTTAAGAACTTACAAGCATTATGTTTTCCTGTCCAATAGTATGTACCACCACTTAATTCACATTGCGCTTTATCGTTAGTTATATATGCTTTTGTATCAGTACAATTTCCAACATTCCATTTATTTTTTGTATATCAACTATTACATACATGATTAGGATCTTTTATATGTCCAATGTTTTTGTAACAAGTTTGGCCTTTATCTCATCTAGATGAACCACTTGTTGTATAATAACCAGAATCACATGACCAATAACTTGGTTCTCTCGAAATTGTTTTATAACAAGAGTTTCAGCTAATACTATATCCACTTGGACAACTCGCATTTGCCGGAGTAGAAGTTACTTTTTCACAAGTTTCATTTCAAGTATCACTATATCCACTTGGACAATCACTAGAAATAGTAGTCGTAAGTGTTTGCTCACAAGTATTTCCATTTAAATCCCAACCAGAAGCACAGGTCTTAATAGGTTCTACATAATTACAAACATTCGAATTTGAAGAATTTTGTTTCTTTCCAGTAATAAGCTGAACAAAATCATTGAGTTGGTTATCGTTATCAATGCCTATAATTTGGTCATAATTATCCTCTACTTGAGAACCAGAATAGGTTTTTTGTAAAGCCTTTCATAAATCAGTAAAATTACTTTGAATGTTATCTACAGTGATATCTCATCAAGATAAATTTTGTAATTTTTTCACTTCAAATTCTATAACTTTTTTATCTACATCAAATGTAGAAGCATTTGTTACATCACTTCCAGAAGCAAATAAACTCGGAGTGGCATAATATGTATTATCATCTCCAATAACAAAATATTTATTGTAGTTCCCGCTTACTTTTGGAAAATCAGTTCTTGCTTGAGTTTGAGTAATAATATTTTGAGAATACAAATCTTCTAAATATCCCATGAGTTGATATTCTTGATTATTCAGAGTGGTAGAATATCTGATAAATTCTTGAGTATTTGGATCTTCAGGAATTTGCGAAATACTACGAACTTCAGTAATAACACTTTTTCCTATTACTCAACTTTTCCATAAATTTACATCTCCTCCATCGTTTATAGAAATATTTTCAAAATCACTTGGATCAGGAAATATATTATTTTGAGTTTGATAAAAAACGAGAGCTTTTTCTATTGTTCTAATATCAGTAACTCTTGCTGAGTCACGAGCAGATTGAGTGTATCAAGTAAAACTTATAAATCCTACTGTAGCTAAAACAGCTAAAATTGTTATTACAACGATAAGCTCTACAAGCGTAAATGCATTTTTTATTTGTTTCATGTAATCTTATTTATGTATTAAGAATATATATTAATTATATATATTGTAAATTTTATTTATCTGCTCATTTCATAGTGCTTGATTAAATAAAAACATATTATAAAGTTTTCAAGAAAATCTATCTCATGAGAACTCCATTTTTTGACCATTAGGTACCCAGGATTTATCAATAGTATCTTCAAATAGTAATTTTCAATTTAGATATAATTTTATTACACCTATATTTTGATCCCAACTAAATGCGATTTGATTTCTTCATACATTTGTATCAAATGATGTAGCCGATAAGTATGGAGCATTAGTGTCTATTTGTACTGCAAATTGATATTTTGTACTAGATCACCTTCTAATAAAAAAGTGATTTCTTGCATCATTCCGGTTATCAAAGAACGTATGATACCCCATATGTGTATCTTCAAAATCAAATATAATAGTTCAATTTGTTGGAAATTTTTCGTTAGCTAAGTTCTCAATATTTATAATAGAATCATGGTCTCAATTAAATTTTATATAGTTAACTCCATTTTCATCTACTCCAACTTGTTCTGAAGTACAATCTCTACGCCAACTTCAAACGTAACAATCTGCATGAAATTCGTTTTTTGAAATATCTTTAATTTTTGTTCAGATAAGTTGAGGTTTCCATAGTACTAATAGTCTATCATCTAATACAATACTTTGATCATTTAACATATCACTCGATCTACTATATATAAATTTTTGATAGAGAGTTGATCCAGAACCACTTATAGAATCATTGGTTCAATTTACAATAATTAAATTTTTATCTGAATTTAAAATATCTAAAGATGTTTTTGAATTTTGAATTGGATTATAGGTTTCTTCATCTAAAAATACTCATAAATTTTCTCAAAACGTATGAAAAAATTTATCTTTATTTGTAGCAAAAGTTTCTTTTGAGGTATAATTAGTATTTTTATTTTCTAAGAATCATAAAATTTGATATTTATTTTTAAGAGCATTGAGTGAATAAATATAATATGATTTATTTACAGGATCTATTCCACCATCATGAATTCAAATACTATTTAGAGTTTTTTTACCAGCAAATCATTGATAATTTACTACACTACCACTTGCTGTAATATCTATAGAATTTTCAGGAAAAGGAAGTTGTCAATTTTTTGTTAAATGAAACATGAGTCATTTATCAATACTTTTCATATCAGTAAGTCTTACTGAATCTCTAGAGGTAGATGAATATCATATGAAACTTACAAATCATACAGTTGCTAAAACAGCTAAAATTGTTATTACAACGATAAGCTCTACAAGCGTAAATGCATTTTTTATTTGTTTCATGTAATATTATTTATCTAATAAAGTATCTATATTGATTATCTGATCTCCATTCTCATCAAATACTATTTCAAAATCTTGTACGAAATTCATCTCAGTTAGACTGAGCTGTATAAAACATAGCAAATTTAAATTTATCTTGAGTGTATCAATTACAGTTATAGCTTTCTGAAGAAATACCTATTACTTGTCACCAATGGTTTAAAATATAGTGATTATCTAAAGCACTATCTCATTGTGAATCTGTCAATGAAATAGTTCATCAGTTAGGTATTTCAATACAATGTCATAATTCTTCATATTGACTTCATAAAATATCATTTCACAATACCCAATTGAGAGATTCTCAGCTATCAAATTTAGCATAAAGCCATTTTCATTCACTTTTTAAATAGTCTCTATTTGATGTAAGGATTTCATGAGATCAATTATTTGAAAAAATAGAATAATCTAAAACTCACACTAAATTCTCATAATTATAATCAGATAAATCATATAAAAAATTATCTTGTCATATAACTTCATCTCTCATTTGTGTATAAGATTTTTTGATTGGAGACTCAGGATTTCAATTATTTGCATAAAATAAAGTCCATCATCATCAAACACTCGTCATATCACAATATACATTTAAAGAATGGTCTTTGTATTTAATAGTATAAATTCAATCAGCATCTCAAATTCACGACTCTAAAATACTTTTACAACTTCTGTGAGGATATGCTAAAAGATTTTTATTTTCATCTGTTAGTACAATTTTTTTATTCCCATTTAAATATATATAATTTTCACCAAGAGGATCTAAAATATCTATATCATTTGTGAGAGCAGAAAAATCTTTTTTATTGAGAATAATTCATAATTTTTCTCATCTAAGTTTCGGATATTTATTTTGATTTTCAGTAAATACATTATTATTTAAATATGTATATTTATCTTGCTCAAAAAAACTTAAAATTTGATATTTTTGTTTTTTTGCACCTACAGAATAAATATAAAATTCCTGAGTTACAGGATCTATTGATCATCCATGAACTCATATATTTGATAGTACTCATGATGATGCAAGTCATTGATAATTTTTCACTGCCCCACTCACAGTTATATTTACAAAATTATCAGGGAGAGGTAATTGAGATGTTTTTGCGAGAGAAAGATGTAAACCACTTTCTATTTTTTTCATATCAGTTAAACGAACTGAGTCCCTTGATTGAGATGAATATCATTGGTATGATAAAAATCCTACTGTAGCTAAAATAGCTAAAATAGTTATTACAACTATTAACTCAATTAATGTAAAAGCTGCTTTTTGTACC
>CBFHLZ010000093.1:0-4854 GCA_965656795.1 Patescibacteria group bacterium | reverse complement strand
TTTCTCAAAAATGGGATTATTCTAAAATTTATGCAATAAATGAAAAAAATATTTCTCAAATCCAAGAAAATAATAAACTCGAAGAAGAATTTCCATTTATGATGCCAAGAAAATTAGTTTGAGATCTACAAGAAACGCTTGCAAATGATGATATTCTGACTTTAGATAATGGTCTCTATAAAGTTTGGGTGGCTCGTAACTTCAAATCTTCGCATCCAAATACACTTTTACTGGACAATGCTCTTGCAACAATGTGAGCTGGATATGCCTCAGCCATGGAAGCAAAACGTCTCAATCCAGATAAAAACGTCGTGTGTGTAACCTGAGATGGTGGACTGGTAATGAATCTTTGAGATTTAGAAACAGCAGTGAGAATGAAACTCGATCTGACAATTGTAGTCTTAAATAACGCAAGTTACGGAATGATTAAATGGAAACAAGCCGGAGCGCATCTCGAAGATTTTTGACTCGATTTCTGAAATCCAGATTTCGTAAAACTCGCAGAAAGTTTCGGAGCAAAATGATACAAAGTAGAAAAAAAAGAAGATTTCCAAGGAGTTTTACAAAAAACTCTCAGCGAAAAATGAATAAAAATAATTGATCTAGATTTTGATTATCCAGTTGATGGAAAAATAAAATAGTAAAAAAAAGCCCCACAAGAAATTTTTCTTGAGGGCTTTTTAAATAAAAAATATTTTTTATTTAAAAACATGAATAAATAGGGAAAAATATTATTTTTTTTACTAAAAAAATAAAAAAAGTCTCAAAATTTAATGCTGATTTAATATGCTGTGAATATAATTAATTACCTTTAAGTATTTGAATTGTATTATAAAATAATTTATTAAATAAATAGTTTGACATACAAATTAAAATTAATATAGTATTTTTGCTTCACAAAATAAGAAGTTAAATTTTTTAAAACAGAAACAAAAACAAAAGGAATTTTCGTATGAAAATTAAAAATATTGTAACTGCTTTATCTTTATGTTCATCAGTTCAAGCATTAGCTTTGACTGAACCTTATGGTTATTCTAATAATTCTAGTTTAAAATTGCAAAATACTGCAAAGTATGTAGTACGTCCACAATTTGAAGTAAATGAACCATATAATAGTAATAACTCTCCTTATTATCAATCAACAGCAGGTGATAGAATGTTTGGTTGGCATGGCAGGGTTGGTAACTATAGTAACGCATATCATATGGGTATTGATATTTGGGAAAGTCCCCATATGTCAAATTCAGGATATTCTATATCAAAAGATTACGTAGCTTTACCAATGCCAGGTTTGTTGGTAGCAAAAACAAACAATCACCCTACATATGGTAATGGTCTTGTATTTTTACATCCAAAATCTGGAATAAATAGTAAAGATATATATTCATTATATTTACATAATGAGACATCTAATATACATAATAGTTTAGTTGTAGGTGCATTTTATGGAGCAAAAGCTGTTTCGGATGGTTATGATAGATTAGGTTATACTCAAGCAATAGGTAAAATCGGACAAACTGGTTCAGCATTTGGTATTGCACATTTACATTATGAGTTACGTTATTATCCAGAATGGAGAAAATATAATGATATTTATGCTTTAAATTCAACCGATTATAATAATCGTTTGAGCAGTCATGAAAATCCGCAAACATTTGAGTTAAATCGTGTAAATTTTTCAGGTTATACTGATGAATTTATAACTAACATTAGTTTAAATGCTTATTATGAGCGATATCAAAAAAATCCTAATAACTTGAGTGAGTGTACTTCTTTATTTGAACGTGCTACTCGTGAAGATGATAAACCTAAAATTATAGATCAAGATTATGTAGTTAGTTATGAGAACTCTACTTGTGAATATCAATATATAGGTTCTAATAGTTCTAGTAATATAGAATCTATTATATGGAAAAATGATACTCGTCCTCGATTAAAATTATTTAATAATTCTAGTAATTCTAAGTATTATACTGGATTAAATAGAAATGATGAAATTAATATGAGTGAATAATACTGGAAAGTAATATGATTTATTAGCAGGATTAAACTCCTGCTTTTTACTATTTATAAAATAATATGAAAAAAATACTATTTTACTTAATTTGATGAGGAGTAACTTTCACTATAATGATTTTATTATTTTTTAATTGATGAGTTAAAGAATCTCAACAGATTAAAGAAAAAAATGACATAATATACAACATTGTAAGTTCTGAATTACAAGAGCCAGAGGAAATAAACTACGAGAAAATTATCCATCAATATTATCATTATATATTTTCATGAAAATTACAAGATGCATATAAATTAAAAGTAGATGCATATGCATGAAAATGAGAAGAAAGTATAAGTTTCAAAAATTTTCAATTACAATATACATTTGAAAATAAATTGGAATATATTATTGAAAAGATTGTAGAGAAAGAAAATATCTATGAAGTTGAATTATTAACTATTAATACTATAGATGATTCTATGATTAAATATATTGTTGGTTTTGAATTTCAAGGAAAATTATTACTTACAAAATATGTAAATACAATCAATCATGAGGTACTAGATACTTTTAAAGTTCCTTGATGACTTGTTACTGTTGAGTGGGAATCAGGAGTAAAAAAATTATATATTGATACGAATGGAAGCAAGAAACCTGTTCTATCAAAAAAGATATTTTTTGATACATATAATGATAGATATGATTATGTTTCATATCTTTATACATATAATAACTTTGAACTGAAAGACAATAATACAATTTTAAAATTTGATGCATATGAATGGGAGCAAGCAAATTTTTATGAATATAATTTATTAGATAACACATTATCTAATAAATTATCATATTACGATATAGACTAACTAGTATTATTTTACCTATTCTATTGCTTTTTATTTTTATTTCCAAGAAATGATTTCTGCATCATCAGAAATTCTCGATTTGATTTCATATCCTCAAGCTTCAAGAGTTTTATCTGACAAAATAATTCTGTAAGGAATTCCAAATTTAAATCCTAATAAAACAGTGGATCTATGATATGAAAATAAATATTATATTTCGGATGGTAATTATTTTTATTTAACATGACAAAGAGAAACAGAAAACTATTTCTGATACAAATATGAAAATGTTATTTCGATAAATAAAACACCCGAGCTTATTAGTATGTACAATCAAATGAAAAGCTTTTATGATAATTGAGCTTATTAAATAAAAACTCGAGAATTTACTCGAGTTTTTATTTTTTCCTTTAGAAAAATTTAAGTTTTAGATATACTATGAATAATGTTTAGAAATTAACCTGAAAACTATGAAAACAATTCAATCAATAAATCCGTACAACGGAGAAAAAAATGGGGAAGTAGAACTTTTTTCAGCAGAAAAATTAACTGAAATAATAGATACAGCTCATAGTGCTTTTGAATCTTGGAAAAATACTTCATTTGAACAAAGAAAAAAATTATTTTATGCACTTGCTGAAAATATTGAAAAAGATATAGATGAATGTGCAAGATTACAAACCGTAGAAATGGGGATGTTATTATCAGACTCAAAAGCTGGTTTACAATCAACAGCAAATCTGATCAGATGGTTTGCCGATAATGCTCAAAATATTTTAGGAGAAAAAGAATTCGAAACTTCTGAAGGCTTCAAAGGAATGCAAATGCACGATCCACTTGGTGTAATCTTTGGTATTGCTCCATGGAATTTCCCATTTAATCAACTCTTGAGAGCTGCTGTTCCTAATATGTTAGCTGGGAACACTCAAATATATAAACATGCTTCAAATGTACCTCTGTGTGCACAAAAAATAGAAGATTTATTTATTGCTTCTGGTTTTCCAAAAGGTGTGTATACAAATTTATTTATGAGTTCGTCACTTAGCGAACATATTATTTCAAATCCAAAAATTGCTGGTGTAAATTTAACTGGTGGTGAAAGAGCTGGAAGTGCTGTAGGAGCTCTTGCTGGGAAATATATTAAACCTGCGGTTTTAGAACTTGGAGGGAATGATGCATTTATCGTGGCTGAGACTGATAATTTAGACGCTATTATAGATCAAGCTGTTTTAGGAAGACTTAGAAACGGAGGACAAGCTTGTAATGGTTCAAAAAGATTTGTAGTATTAGATAAATATTATGATGAATTTTGTGAAAAATATGCACAAAAAATGTCAGAAGTAAAACTTTGAGACCCAAGTGATGAATCAACTCAGCTTCAACCTCTTGCAAATCAATCAAGTGTGAAAGAAGTTCAGGATCAAGTACAAAGATCAATTGCAGCAGGAGCTAAACTCTTAACGGGAGGAAAACCAGCAGATATGCAAGGAACATTTTATGAAGCAACTGTATTAGCTGATGTGACACCTGAAATTCCAAGTTTTAATGAAGAAATTTTTGGGCCAGTGGCTTCAATTATTAGATCATCAAATTTAGAAGAATCTATTCAAATAGCAAACAATTCTGATTTTGGTCTTTCTGCTGTTATATTTTGAGATGATGAAAATCAAATTAGAGAAATAGCAAAAAGTGTTACTGGAGGGATTATTTATATTAATTCTAGAGCATCTTCAAAAGCTTCAATTCCATTTGGATGAGTAAAAAAATCATGAATCTGAAAAGAAAATGGACCAGAATGATTAAAAGCATTCACAAATAAAAAAGTAATTTTATATTAAAAAATAAAAAAAACTCGCATTCGCGAGTTTTTTTGTGAAAAAATATTTTATTATAAATTTTTATACTTTTTAATGTTTTCTTCTAATAATTCTAATTTTTTGTATTGGCTTGTATATAATGGAACTGAACTTTTCATCATCAATGTTCCAAAATAATTTTTTCTTGTTAATTTTG
>CBFHLZ010000092.1:0-4893 GCA_965656795.1 Patescibacteria group bacterium | reverse complement strand
TAGATGATTTGTAAAAAATCCTATTGTAAAAGCTTGGTGGGATCATACTTATGAATCTATGTGAGACAGAGAAAAAGCTGAAATTATTCCTTATTTTGCTGCAAAATTTGGTGGTTTTATTACTAATAGTATGATTAGAAATATTATTGGACAAACAAAATCTTCATTCGATGTTTTTGATATCATGCAAAATAAAAAAATCCTGATGGTAAATCTTTCAAAATGAGTACTTTGAGATATTAATTCTGAACTTTTAGGGTTAATACTTGTTTCAAAAATTCAAATGGCTGCTATGAGAAGACAAAATATTGCCAAAGACGATCGTAGTGATTTTTACATGTATATTGATGAATTTCAAAACTATATCACTCCTGCGATTGAATCTATACTTTCAGAAGCGAGAAAATATCGTCTAGGATTAGTATTAGCTCATCAATATTTAGGACAATTAGAAAAATCTGATGCTCTGACAAAATCAAATTTAAATTTAAAACAAGCTATTTTTGGGAATGTTTGATCGGTTATGAGTTATAAAATTTGACCAGAAGATGGAGAATTTTTAGAAAAATATTATGCTCCAGTTTTCTCAAATCAAGATTTAGTAAATATGGATAAGTTTAAAGCTGTGATGAAACTGGCTGTTGATAATCAACCAACCACTCCTTTTTCAATTATTCCGGTTAATCCATATCTAGAAAATGGAGATATGAAACTCGCAAAAGCATATACAGAATTATCTCGTTTAAAATATGGTCGTGACAAAAATTTTGTTTCAAAAGAAATTGAATATAGAATTTGAACAAAATAAATAAAAAAAAGAAACTTTTAAAAGTTTCTTTTTTTTATTTATTTTGTTAATCCCATTGTCATATGAATTTACTTGAATCATAATCATATTTTGCTCATTTATCCTCACCATAATACTGAACTGATGAAGTTTCATTTTTAAGTGGTTGAGTTTGTTTTGCTAGATTAGATTGAAACGTAAATCAATTGAGCGTTCCTAAATTACCAGGTCAGATATCACTACTATCCCATCCATTTATATTTGGAATAGCTCTTGCTGAGGTTTGATTTGTATTTATAACTCAGTCATTAAACAAATCTGAGTTTTCTCAAACTTCTAAAAATCCATTATATGGAGCATTGTAATAATTATTGCTATTTTCTCAAAATCATAAATTTCAATAATATTTCACAGTTCAAATTTCATTGTATAATCAATCCTCATTTCCAAAAAAAGTTAGATTATTTGCTGAATAATTTCTATTTGAATCAAGATGAATTCCTTTAGTATTATCATAAATATTAAGATTATTAAATGTTACGTTCCCTGAACCTCCATACACAAATATTCATTTTTGATTATTAAAAATATTTGCATTATTCATAACTCAAGTTCCACCATTAAAGGCAATTGCATAGGTGTTGTTAAATGCATTTACATTTGTAATAGAAGTATTGGTTCTATTAAATTGAAATCAATAACTATTATTGTAAATATTTGCATTAGAGATAATAAAATTATCACTATCTTCTATTAAAATAGCAATTTGAGAATCATAAATAGAAATATTTTTTGATAAAAAATATCCAGGATCTCATGAATTGGAATTAGCAGAATTTGCCTCTATTCAGACCGTAGCATTTTTGATATCTATATTCATGAGTGTGACATTTTGATCAGAAATTTTAATTCATCTGGTGTGATTTCAACTTGTAGTTTTTGCATCAATACTAAATCAGTATAAGATATGTCATTTACTTACCGCATCTATAATAGCTTTAGATGGGCGATTTTTACTTGTAAAAATTGTTTGTCATTTTTCTCAAATAATAGCATTACAGGTTTTTCCTTCCCAAGTTTTATGAACTCATAATCCAGTGTCAAATTCATAAACTCCTGGTGAAAAAACATAAATTTTATTTTCTAAAATTTCTTGTTTATTATAGCCCTGACATGTTGATTCATTCCAATTCCAATCACATAATTTTTGTTTAAAATTAGTCGTATTTATTTCCACTATTTCAATATTTTCTTTTAAACAATTATTATCTTTCCAGTGAGAAACGTATGGTAAATCTGTATCAAAGATATCTTTTATATTTTCTGGTAGATCATTATACCAAATTGCTTGATTCCATGAAATGGTTTCAAATCCAGTTCATTTTCTACGTTGATCAGATAATTTATTACAAGATATAGTTTTATTTTCTTCTACTTTACAGTACTTCCCTCATTGTTTATTTGTTTTTTCTAATCATGATAAAATTGCTCCAGTTCAATATGTAAAGTGATTATTTTCTAAGTGTGCTAAAAGAGGTTCTTGATGATTATCAATTTGAATATCTTTTCATGCGAGATTTTTTTCTATTGGGATATTTTTTTCATCTGTAAGTATTCATAATTTACTTCATTGAGAATATGGGAATCTTTCAGCTGAAATTTGAATATCTGGTTGATTTTTATTAGCAGGAACATTTCTATCATCTTCTAAAAGTCACATAATTTGAAAATATTTATTATTTCCAGAACGTGTATATGTATAAAAATCTTGATTTTTTGGATCTAATCAACCTCTTTCAAACTCGATAAGATGTAATATATCTTTTGTTAGTTCTCACTGCTGAGAAATTAATTTATTTCATTGTTCAATTGAGACATAATTATCTGGTTGAGGTAAATGATTTCTAATTTTATAATCTTCTAATGCAACAGAAATTTTTTCAATATCTGTTATTCTTGATGTATCTCTTATAGTTAAAGCATAAGATTGAAAAGATATTAGTCCAATAGTTCACAAAACTATGACAATAGTAACACCTATAATCAATTCGACAAGAGTTACTCAATATTTTTTATTTTTTATATGCATTTTTGTTTTTATTTTTTATATAAACTTTCTAACTATATCAAAAAAACAAAAAAAAATCAAATAATTATTAATTATAAATAATTATTTGATTTTGTAAATACCTTTATTTTTTAAGATGAGGAATATAATATTTTTGTTGAGAATTATCTTGTAAAATAATTTTTTCGTTTTCATAAAATATTTTTTCTAGATCCATATTATTTTCGAATAATATTTGTTTTTGCTTTGTTTGAGGAAAATATTGATAAAAAATATTTCCAGAAATACTTTCATTTGGGAAAATTTTATTTTTGAGAATTGTATTATTTGAAGAAATAATTCAAATATAACTTTGATTAAAGAGAATAAAATCATCAAATAAATGATTATAATCAAATATATTTTTTGCTTTATTCCAAATAAATGGTCATTTTTGAGTAATTAAAATATATTCTTGCGCATTTGATTTTTTTATATAAGAAATATCTATTTTGAAGTCAAAATCTTGAAAATTATTTTTTCAAATTTCAAATAATTTATAGCCTGCATCTGTTTGAAAAATAAATTCATTTTCGCTTCAGATAATTTCTATAATTTGAATATTATCTTTTAGTATAACAGGAACATTTCATAGATTTACATCATTTTTCCAAAGGGTTAAGATGTTATCTTGAGTATTTTTATCATAAAAGTAATACCTATTGTTTTCTGTTTTTATTGAAAAATACAAATCTTTTTGTTTTTTTAACTCTTCCCTTTTTTGTTCGATTAAAGAAGAATTATTTTCTAAAGAATCTAATATTTTTTCATCTGTTTCGTCAAGAATTTCTTCTAATTTTATAGGAGTGAAATCTTGTTTAAATTCTAAATCTATCGTTGATATATTTCGAGAAAATTTTATATTTTTTTCTATTGTTTCAAATCATTTTTTTTCTGCAATAATTTTAAAATCAAACGGAGGAATCTTTCAGATATTACAATTTTTTTCTTCACATGATTTTTGAATAATTTGTTGATTAGCTTCTAAGGAAACAGAAAAATCAGATTGATTTGATTGTAATGTCACAATCGCAACATTAAAAACAAATGCGTACCAGTAAAATATCCCTGCGAATATTATAGAAATAAATATAATAAAAAATCCTATCATCCTGTTACTCATATTTTTGATTTCAAATATTAATATTTTGAAGTATAATACCTTTATACCAATTTGCAATTTAAACTTTTTTGTATAGTTTTTGTCGCAAGAAAATATTTTTTTACTAAAAAATTATGTTTATAGACGGAAAAAAAATGGCTCAAGAATTATACGATGAGCTAAAAAATGATATTGAAAAATCTGGACTCAGACCAACTTTAGCTGCAGTTTTAGTAGGTTCAAATAGTGCGAGTTTACGCTATATTGCACAAAAGAAAAAATTTGCTGATTATGTTTGAATTGATTTTAAACTTATAGAGCTAAAACAAAATGTTACTCAAATAGAACTAGAGAAAAAAATTGAAGAACTCAATGAAAATAACTCTATAGATGGATATATCGTCCAACTTCCTTTACCAGATCATATCGAAGAAAAAAAGATTATTGAAAAAATTAATCCGAAAAAAGATGTTGATGGATTTCATCCAGAAAATATGTGAAAAATATTAATTTGAGATACTTCTGGTTTAGTGCCTTGTACTCCAGCTGGAGTGATGCATATGCTCGAAAAAATGGAAACTCCACTTGTTGGGAAAAAAGTTACGATTGTCTGAAGAAGTAATATAGTTTGAAAACCCTTAGCAGCTTTGCTGATAAATTATGGAGCTACCGTTTGTACTTGTAATAGTAAAACTCCCGATATAAGAGACTATACTTCCCAAAGTGATGTTGTAATCATGGCAACTGGAAAACCTCATTTACTCAATGTTTGAATGGTTAAAATAGGTACAACTATAATTGATGTATGATTTAGTGTGATAGATGGAAAAATTTATGGTGATTGTGATACTCAAATTTTAGAAAAAGTTTGAAATACAATTACTCCTGTACCCGGAT
>CBFHLZ010000091.1:1210-4905 GCA_965656795.1 Patescibacteria group bacterium | reverse complement strand
AAAAAGATGTTTTATTGAATATTTTTTATTCAGAGGTTTATCGTTTTGATAAATATTTATAACCATAAAATGAAACAATATGAAAAAACAAGTAATACCAATTTTAGAGTTTAATATATAGATACCACCAAAAAACCGAAGCATTCGCTTCGGTTTTTTCATATTTTCTTTACAAACTCATATATATCCATAATATATACGGGAATTAATTTTTAAAAATTATTATAGTGATTGAATCATCAAATACATCAAATGCGTGAGCAGATAGAATAGTGACTCCAAAAGAAAGATCATCAGATAATCAAAATATTTCAAAAAATATTCTCAGACCACAAAAACTATCAGATTATGTTGGGCAAGAATCGATGAAAAAACATTTGAGTGTTTCAATTTCGAGTGCAAAAATAAGAAAAAATAGCTTGGAACATATTTTATTTTATGGACCTCCAGGTTTAGGGAAAACCACAATTAGTTCGATTATTTCATCAGAAATGTGAACAAATATGAAATCTACTTCTGGTCCTGCGGTTGATAAACAATCAGATTTGGTAAGTATTTTATCAAATTTAGAAGAGGGAGATATTTTGTTTATTGATGAAATTCATAGACTGAGACCTCAGGTTGAAGAAATATTATACACTGCGATGGAAGATTTTGAAATCGATATCATGGTGTGAAGTGGGACAGGAGCACAAAGTGTAAAATTATCATTAAAACCGTTTACTCTTATTTGAGCCACTACGAGACTTTCAGCACTTTCAAGTCCACTCAGAGATAGATTTTGAAATGTTTTAAAACTCGATTTTTATAATCATCAAGATATTGCAAAAATAATTTCAAATAATTCTCATACACTTGATTTAGGTTTATCTGAAACGACAATCGAATTAATATCAAAAAAATCTCGTGGAACACCAAGAATAGCCAATAGATTATTAAAAATTGTAAGAGATTATAAAACCATTGGAAAAGATGTAGCACTTTTAGAAGTTATGGAAGAAATTTTTCAAGATATTTGAATTGATGAACTTGGATTAGATTATTTAGATAGAAAATATTTACAAAATATTTTAACGAAATTTGCCTGAGGTCCAGTTGGACTAAATACTCTCGCTTCCACTTTATGAGAAGAAGAAGGGACTTTAGAAGATGTTGTAGAACCATATTTATTGCAAATAGGTTTTATAGAAAGAACTCCAAGAGGAAGGAAAATAACTCCATCTGGTGAAAAGCATATTTTATCTATTTGAGAATAATTATGAATCAAACAGTTTACACACTTGATACTGGTCTAGAAAAAATATATGAACTTATAGATACTCTTTATTTACCAGATAAATGACCGTTTATTGTGCTTGTTGCATGATGAACAGCTTCTGGAAAAACTTCACGTGTAGCTGAAAAGATAAATGAACACTTTGATGATGCACAAATTATTTCTATGGATAATTATTATCGTGGACATAATTTTATGGAAGAACAAAAAACATTATGAAATAATTTAAATTGGGACCAACCAGAAGCGCTTAATTTAGAATTATTTTATAAGCACTTGAGTGAATTAAAACAGTGAAATACAATTTTTTCTCCTGAATATGATTTCAAAACTGAACCAGTATTTGATGCTATAGAAATAAAACCTTCTAAAATAATTATTATAGAAGGACTTTTTGCTTTAGATGATTCTATTGCAAAGCTCTGAAATTTTAATATTTTTGTGGATATTTGAGCACATGGTCAAATAATGAGAAGAATTTTTAGAGATATCCAAAGAACTTGAGAAAAACCTCAAGATATTATGGAATATTTCTTAGAAACAGTTGAACCAATGCATATGAAGTACATACTTCCTACGAAGAAAAATGCAAATATTGTGATTTCTAATGAGTATAATCCTGAAGTTGAATCTCAAAATTCCTGAGTGAATGAAATAGATTTTAAAATTGAATTAAATACGTTTAATATAGATGATTTCGAAGAAGCAATTTATAAACTCTGAGGGACATATTTATGAGAAGTTGAACATAATGATAGATATTTTTATACAAATATTGCTCAGCAACAACACGAAGATGAAGTTATAAAAATTAGGAAGATAGACACTGATAAATTAATATTGTCTTATAAATGACCAATAACTAAAGACCAAGAATTTGAAGATAGAGCCGTTATGAGATTTTTTATAGATGAAGAAGTATATCAATTATTTAAAACTGTCTACTCAAAAAGAATAAAAGAATTACATAAATTTAGAAAAAATTATTTTTTAGGAGGAGTATTAGTTTCATTTGATGTCTTTACAAATGGAAGAAAATTTATAGATTGTAAGTATGAAAAAGGTCAAAGTATAGGAATTTTATATGAATTATTTGATATAGCACATATTGATTATTCTCATAAGCTTACTGACCATTATTTAAAAATAGTGTAGATATGATTTGGCAAACGAAACAATGGGGAAAAATGTTAGAAAAAAGTCATCAAGTTGATAAAATAATTCAACTAGATGGTCTTTTTATTGAAAAACGTAGTATTTGACTATGACAATTTTGATTATTTATTTTAGGAATTCAAGATTCTATCTGAGAGAAAACTTCTAAGAAATTGCAAGAACTTACTAAAAAAGAAAATTGTGTCTTTATTCAAATAGAAAGTAATAATTATCATCAAGAATCACTACATGTTGCTGAAATTCAAAAATGAGAATATAAAAAATTTATTACTCCTTATACAGCAATTATAGATTTGGATCTCAATGAAGAAGATATTTTAGCTAACATGAAACCAAAATGAAGATATAATATCAAAGTTGCTGAAAAAAAATGAATCATCGTACATAAAGTCGAAAAAACAGATGAAAATATAAAAAAGTATTTTGATATTATGAAAGAAACTACTTCCAGAGATAACTTTTCTGGAAATACCTTGGATTATTATAAAATATTTTTACAAACTTTAAAAAATTCAGAATTATTTTTAGCGTATAAAGATGAAGAAGTAGTTGCTGGAGGAATTTTTGTTTTTCAAGATTCTCAAGCAATTTATTATTATTGAGCATCAACTTCGCAAAAAAAATATAGAAATATGATGGCACCATATTTACTCCAGTGGAACGCTATTTTGGAAGCAAAATCAAGAAATTGTAAAATATATGACTTTTTAGGTGTTGCTTGACCGAACGAAAAAAACTCTCCGTTAGAATGAGTTACGAGTTTTAAATCAAAACTCACTAAAAATATAGTAAAAGTCTCCTCGAGTTTCATTTGTATAAACAAGAGATTTCACTATACTGTGCTTGTTTTAAGAAAAAAAATAAAAAAAATATTATTTAAAAAATAAAATAATTTTTATGTTAGATATAAAAATAATTAGAGAAAATCCTGAAATGGTACAGGATATTATTGAAAAAAGAAATCTTACACTTGATGTACAAGAATTTCTTCAACTTGATCAAAAAAAGAGGGATCTTATCGTAAAAACTGATGAATTAAGAACACTGAAAAATAAAGTTTCTAAAGAAATACCAACTCTATCAAACGAGGAAAAACCAGCAAAAATTGCTGAAATGAAAAAAGTTTGAGAAGATCTAAAAGTCTTAGAAGAAGAACAAAATAGTATCAATGCTCAATGGAATCAACAATATTATAAATTTCCAAACTTATTAGATCCAACTGCAGCAATTGGAAATACTGATG
>CBFHLZ010000091.1:0-1114 GCA_965656795.1 Patescibacteria group bacterium | reverse complement strand
GTATCAATGCTCAATGGAATCAACAATATTATAAATTTCCAAACTTATTAGATCCAACTGCAGCAATTGGAAATACTGATGATGATAATTCAAGAGAGTATTATTCATGAGATAAACCAGAATTTGATTTTCCAATCAAAGCGCACTATGAAATTTGAGAAAAAAAAGGATGGATTGATATTGAAAAAGGTTCTGAAATATCAGGTTCACGTTTTTGGTACTTGAAAGGAGATTTAGTTTTATTACAACTTGCACTTCAAAATTACGCAGTTTCTAAACTCACAGCAAAAGGTTTTTCACCTATGCTTCCACCAGTTTTAGTAAGAGAAAAAGCTATGTTTGGAACTGGTTTTTTCCCAGTAGATGAAGATGGAATTTATCAAGTAAATCCAGGTGAAGATGATCTATATCTCGTAGGAACTTCTGAAGTTCCAGTAACTTCATATCATTCAGGTCAAACACTTGATTTAGAAAATCCTATCATGTACGCTGGAATCAGTCCATGTTTTAGAAGAGAAGCTGGTTCAGCTGGAAAAGATACCAGAGGTATTTTAAGAGGGCATCAATTTGATAAAGTTGAAATGGTTACTTTTTGTAGACCTGAAGATTCACAAAAGATGCATGACTTTATGGTTGGTATAGAAGAAGATATTTGGAAATCACTAGGAATACCATATCAAAAAATGAATGTTTGTAGTGGAGATTTAGGAAATCCAGCTATGAAAAAATTTGATCTAGAAGCCTGGATGCCAGCTCAAGATGCATACAGGGAAGTAACAAGTTGTTCAAATGTATGAGAATTTCAATCTAGAAGACTTGGTATAAAATGTAAAGATTCACAAGGAAATACACAATTTGCACATACTCTAAATGGTACAGTAATCGCAATGGGGAGATGTTTAATCTCTATAATTGAGAACTATCAAACATCTGAGTGAAATGTGAAAATCCCTGAAGTTTTAGTTCCATTTATGGGAGGAAAAACTGAAATTTAATCAATTAAATTTTTCATAAAAAAGACTATTTTCTCTTAAGGTTATCTTTAGGTTGATTATGGGAAAACTCGTATAAAAAAATAGTACAAAAATTGTTTGAAAAAGTAGACTTTTTAACT
>CBFHLZ010000090.1:0-4921 GCA_965656795.1 Patescibacteria group bacterium | reverse complement strand
ATTGTTAAAAAATTCAAATATTGAAGTAACTAAATATAAAATATATTTTACATTCATTTTTTTAGTTCTATACTAAATAAAATTATTTTACATTTTTCAAAATAAAAAATATGTTCTATCCTTTCATATTAGTATTAATTTGATTTGTAATTATAAATATTTTTATTGTTTATAGGGACATAAAAAGTAAAAAAATACCAAATAAATATTTAATTTATTTACTCTATTTACTTCCAATATACTTATTTTCAATAGCTTTTATTTCTAATACACAAATTGAATTTGCTTTTTTTATTCAGTTTTTTATTTCATTTATTATTACTTTTTTTCTATATTATTATGGAATTTGGTGAGCGTGAGATGCAAAATATTTACTTGTTTTAAGTCTTTTCATACCTTATATTTGAATAGTACCATTTATTGCAAATATTTCTTTAGTGACATTGTTATATTTGTGATTGTATTTTATATTTTTTTATTGAAAAAATTTATATAATATAATACGTTGAGATAAAAGTTTTATTAAATCCATTCTAATAGACTTCAAACAAAGATACTATTACTCTATTTGAATTAGAAAAGATGCATTCCAAGAATCATTAGTACGACTTACAATAGTATGAATATTAAAATTTTTATTTATATTTTTACTCATACGTATATCAAAAATATATATTTTTGATCCATATGTTCAAAATAATTATTATAAATTTATAGAAGATAATTATGTTTTATCATTTTTAACTCAAAATCCAATATATGCATTTTTACTATTATTTTTAATTATTTTTTTATTTTATTTTATTTTAGTTTTTTGTTATAAGCACTTATCCGATTGGCTACAAACATGACTTATTCAATTATGTAAGATATTTAAAATAGACAGTAAATATAGTAATGAAATAATTTTATTTTTATTTTTTCTTCTATTAAGTTGATATATTTATTATGAATATACAATCAATCCACAAATACTTACTCAAAATCTCATACTTATTGGTACATATTATTTTTGAATACTTGTTTGTGTAAAAATAGCAATATATATGTATAAAATTGCTTTTCAAGTAGCTGAAGAAAGAATGATTAAAGTATCAGAATTAAAATCGTGAGATATCGTAGACAAAAAATTTCTCATAAAAAATTTATGAAATGAAAATTGTTTGGGTGCACACAATAATAAAAAATGAATATTTTACCCTTCTCCTAAAAAATATTTTCTTTCTATAGAAAACCCTATATCGCAAGAAGATAGAAAAAAAATACAGAAAGCTTACTGAATATTAAATAGACATCACAAATGAAATAATAATTTTGTTGACGATTTGTTAGATATAAAAATATTAAAAACTTTTCCTTTTGCACTATTTATATTTTTATGATTTATAGTGACATATTTTTATTCAGATTCACTCTTTTCTTTTGTAATGGATTTTATCAAAAGAATAATAAAAAACCTTTATAGTATATAAAGGTTTTTTTAATATTTAAAATTTGGATATGTTTGATTTACATTTTGAAAATGTATTTTTTGTTGATTAATTGCATCGCTAAGAACATCTTTATCTATATTTAAACTGTGAAATATTACATCTGTTTGTTTCATAACATATTGTATTTCATCCATAATTTCATTTCACATTTGAGTAAAATGAGCATATTTTTTTAATACTTTCCAAGTAATTTTATTTTTAATATAATATAAAACCATTTTATGAAGCCAATTTTCACTTTTAATATATCAATGTTGATACGCTTTCATCAATACATAAATAGTTGGGACAAATGCATGAATTGCCAGAAACACTCATTTTAAATGTCTTGCATCAGGTCTAAATGGAGAATAATAATTTTCTGATAAATCATTGAGAATTATTTTATCGAAATGAAATAAAACATTTAACTTATTATGTGATGATTCATGAATAATAGCTTCTAAATTTGATAGTTCTGGTTGATCGACATCAACAGTATATCACATATATAAATGACCAATACATTCAGTATAAGAAGCAGAGTTATGTAATCCATAACTGGTTCATAAAGGAACAATTTTATTAATTATCATATTGAGTTCATCATAAAATCCTTCATCAACAATTTGAAGTAATTCAAATGTTTTTTCATAATTTTTTAACCACTCTTGCTGAGATTTTTCTCACCATCATAATATTCCACCTGTTGTTTGATGATCTGGATGAGCATCAAATTTATTATATGGATTTTTATCATGAGTAGTCAGAGCGATATTTGTATTTCAAATTTTTGTTCAAAGTGAAAAAATATTTTTTTCACATTCACCAGATAAAAATATATGTAATTCTTCTAAAAAAATTTGTTCATATTTTTTGTATTCTTCATTTTGATACCCTGAATTATTTTTCAAGTTATGAAGTGTATTTATAATAGCTGAGATATCTCAGTTAAATAAAAATGTTTTATACTCTTTATGTGACATAATTTCTTGAAAAATTTCTTCTCAAATCACTCACTCGAGTCGTTGAATAATTAAATCTTGATATTTTCATAAATAATGAATCAACATTGGGTTATTTTTTTTTCAAAGCACATAATATTGTATCATAATAAGAATTTTTATGAATTATTATTTTTATTCGTTATAATTGATTGTTTAATTTTTTGATCTAAAATTTTTATATGAATTTCAGAAATATGTAATAATTTTTGCCTTATTTGTATAATATTTTTTATATAAAAATAATCTATACTTCATAACAAATCTAATAAATAATTTATTTTTTCAAAATTTTTATAAAATAAATAATGATTTATTAATAAAATAAATATTGTAATATTTTCTGGTTGATCTATAAAGTTTTCAACTAATTTTTCTAGATTTCTCCATGACTTATCTCATTTTATAGAAGTATGTTGAATAATTACTTGAGGTAAAAATTTATGTATATGTTTATCATTTAGATCCAACACCTCATGGATTTTCCATTTCCATTTTAGTGAATTTTTAAATAAAACACAGCAGGAATATTGTTTGTAATGCTTATTATTCTCTTCTCGATAATTCATTATAATATCAAATGTATCAATATCATTAGAAAAATTTACTTCTTCTAAAAGACGAGAAATGTCTTTTTCATAAAAATATTCATCCGCATCAATTCTAAGAATATAATCTCAATAAGCATGAGATTGACAAAAGTTTCTTGCAGAAGCAAAGTCATCAATCCATTCAAAAAAATATATTTTATCTGTATATTTTTTTGCTATTTCGACTGTTCTATCTGCAGAACCCGTATCAGTAATAATTATTTCATCAACATGATTATAAATAGATTTTAAACATCTATCCAAATATTTTTCTTCGTTTTTTACTATTAAACAAGCAGAAATTTTCATTATCTTTTTATTTTTTGAATAATATTAATTTTTTCTTCTTTTGTTAATTTTTGAGGATAGACATCAACAAAATCATAATATTTATCGTGTTCATAAATTCCTGAACAAATATTATTGAGGTCACATTTTTTACATTTTTCTAATTTTTCATGTTCCCATTGTGTTTCATGAATCATTTCTCTAAAATCTAAAAAGTGTACAATCCTCTCTTCATCTTTTACTAATTTACGGGTTTCAGTAGATGCCCATTCAAATCAACGAATATAACACAAAGGCATTTTTTCAACACGAAAAGTTCTTCAAGTGGATTCTAGATGCTCAAATGCTTTATTTAAAGAAGGTTTAAATCTATCAAAATTTGGAAGTGTTGACCGAGCTGTATCAGTTTTTCTCATCATCTCAGGATCAAGATTATTCCAAACAAAATGTTGAATTGGTGGAAATAATTTTGTGAGAAATTCTACAGTTTTATCTAAATGAGTTTCATTATAATGATTTATTACGGTATTTATTTGTACACGAATTCATGAATTTAGAGCATTTGTAATTGATAACATAAGTTTTTTCCAGCTTCCAGGAGTATCTGTTAAAAAATCATGGATTTTTGCATGACAAGAGTATACAGAAAAATGTACTAATTCTAATCAGCTATCAGCTAATTTTTGAACAAATTTCGGATTTGAACACATCATACCATTAGAAATCATTCTATTATTCATTCAAATTTTACGTGAATATTCTAGCCATTTTGGTAAATCTGGAGAAAGTGTTGGTTCTCATCATGTAAAAATAACTCCATGATAATTTCTTTTTTTAAAATCATCGAGTAATTCTATTCATCTTTCATAGGAAATATTGTTTCCATTTGAAGGATTGCTACAAAAATGGCATGCATTATTACAATGTCTGTTTACTTGGATGTATCAAATATTTGCCATAATTATTTTTCAATAGGTTCTAAAATTTTAAATCCGTAACTTCTGATAAAATTTATATGTATTCATTTACATGATTTTTCATGTATACAGGAATCACATCTCAGAGATTTCTTTCTATATAATTGAGTGATATATTTTTGCGTATAGTCTTCTAAAGTTTTTTCTTCAGCTATATCAACATACTTTTCATATTTTCCACTTCCTCATAAACATTTTGGAACATTTATGAGTTCTTGTTTTTGCGAAGCTAAATATTTTTTAAATTCATTAAAATTTTCTCAATAAATGTCATATACTTGGCTTGGAAATTCCTGTCATGAAATAATTTTTTTTCCTGAGAAATCTTGTTTTTCATCATCTTTTTCTTTTAAAAAGTCATGACAATATTGATTTTGAAAACAAACATCACACGCTGGACCAAAACATTCTGGTTTTTTTTCTCATTTTGAACGAATAAATGCATCAAACATATGATATCACTCCCCCATTGTTTCTGATTTTATTTTTCTTGGGTCTTGGATGAGATCTTCATATCATTCAAAAGCTTCTGCATAAAATCTATTCGTCCACATATACATTCATGGAGTTTTTGATAATTCCCAGGTTTC
>CBFHLZ010000089.1:3710-4926 GCA_965656795.1 Patescibacteria group bacterium | reverse complement strand
AGAAGAATGCCTAAATTAAAAGGATTTTCAAATGCTGTTTTTACTAAAGAATACAACATCGTAAACGTTTCTGACTTAGCAATTCTTGCTGAAAAAGGAATTACTGAAGTTACAAAAGAAGTTTTATTAGAAAACAGAGTTATCAGAAAAAAATCACTTCCAGTAAAATTACTTGGAAATGGAGAAATTTCTGCTAAACTAAATGTTACGGTTTCTAAAGCTTCTGCTTCAGCAAAAGAAGCGGTTGAAAAAGCTTGAGGAAAAATCGAATTAAAATAATAAAAAACCCAAGCAAAAGTTTGGGTTTTTTGTTATTTTAGTTATACTACTCACAATTATTTTATAATTAATGTTTTATGGCTCTTAAAGGTATTAAATCTGTATTTGCTGTAGAGGGTATTAGAAAAAAAATTATTGCTACTTTACTTTTAGTATTAGTGTATAAATTTCTTTCTGTTATTCCTGTTCCAGGTGTAAATACTGATGGTCTGTCAGCTATTTTAGAGCAACAAAAAGGTCTTTCTTTTTTCTCTGCTTTAATGGGTGGTGGTCTAGCTAATTTTTCTATCATTCTTATGGGGTTATCTCCTTATATTAATGCAGTTATCATCATTCAACTTTTAGGAGTTATAGTTCCTAAAGTAGGTGATTTACAAAAAGAAGGAGAAGCTGGTCAAAGAAAAATTACAAAAATGACTAGATGGTTAACTCTCCCTTTAGCATTTGCTCAATCATATGGTATGATTTACCTTATGAATCAATTAGCAGGTGGAACAATTATTGACACTACTAGTACTTCTACAGTACTAATGGCTATGACAATTATTTCAGCTGGTACAATTTTCTTAATGTGGTTAGGTGAACTAATGACTGAAAAAGGTATAGGGAATGGTATAAGTGTATTAATTACTGCTGGTGTATTAGCTGCAGTTCCAGGTACAATTATTAGTTACTTTGCTTCATGAAGTTATGCTTTATTTGCTGGATTACTTGCTGCTACTATTTTTGTAATTTATGTAATCATTAAATTTACAGAATGAAACAGAAGAGTGAAACTTGTTTATACAAGATCAGGAACAGATGAAGTATCATACTTTCCTATTAGAGTAAATCAAGCTGGGATGATACCTATTATCTTTGCTATTTCTCTAATCACTTTCCCTTCTATTTTAGGGCAAATCCTATCTCAATCTACAGGTGATACTGCTAGAGCTAT
>CBFHLZ010000089.1:0-3613 GCA_965656795.1 Patescibacteria group bacterium | reverse complement strand
TTTGCTATTTCTCTAATCACTTTCCCTTCTATTTTAGGGCAAATCCTATCTCAATCTACAGGTGATACTGCTAGAGCTATTGGGGGAGTGTTAACTACTCATTTTGATTTTTCAAATCCATCATGGTATTTTATCATTGGATACTTCTTATTAGTATTAGGATTTTCATTCTTTTATGTATCTATTACATTTAATACTGATCAAGTTGCTGAAAATATTCAAAAAAGAGGTGGTTTTATTCCAGGAAAAAGACCAGGAAGTGAAACTGCTGAATATTTAGGAAAAGTTTCAAATCATTTAAATCTATTTGGTGGTGGTTTCTTAGCACTTATTGCTGTGTTACCATACATTATGTCAAAATTATTCTTCTCAGGCTCTACAGTTGATTTTATTATACCTGCTGCAGGTTTAATCATTATCGTTGCTGTAATTCTTGATATCGTAAGAAAAGTTGACTCAGAAATGAAAATGTTTGATTACTCAAAATTTAAATAAAAAAAATCCCTTTAGGGATTTTTTTTGTGTACTTAAAAAATTATATAAATTTACAAATAAAATAAAAAAGAAGAAATTTTACATTTCTTCTTTTTTATTTTACTAATTTATCTACAAATAATTCACCATTTAAGTGATCTATTTCATGTTGAACTATTCTTGCTGATACTCCAGATAATCTGAGGATTTTTTCTTTTCCTTTTGTATCTAAATATTTGAGTTTTAACGATAAAAATCTTTCTACTTTCCCAGTTGCTCCTGGAACAGATAAACACCCCTCATCTTCTTTATCAGTTGTTTCTGAGTGTTCTAAGATTTCAGGATTAAACATGATAACCGTTTTAAAATCTTCATCATCCCGATCTCTGAGTAAACTCACAATCACGAGTCTTTTATTTACCCCAACTTGTGGAGCAGCAAGACCAACTCAACCATTTTTTGGATCTTTTATGTATTTTAACATTTCGTTTCCAAGTTTTTCATATTTTTTTATTTCGTTTGGTCTGATTTCCTCAGATCTGGTTCTGAGAATTTCATTATTTAATCCAGTTTCTACTTTGAGCATAGCTATTGCTTAAAAATTATTTTTTCATTATTATAATGAGAATTATTATTATTTCAAATACTATTTTTTAGATTTTTTTCTAAAAACTTCAATTATTTAATGCTCATTTAATATCTTATGAGTATAGTGTTATAAATTAATTATTAAAATCATAAATACATGAAAAAATTACTTTTAATTTTACTTATAGTTATCTTACTTGGACTTGGATATTTTGCATGGCAAAGTAATCAAGTATCAGATGTAAATAATCCTGAGACAAAACCTCAAGCAGAAGTAACTAATATTGTGGATGAATGATTAAATAATCTTGATGTAGACAATATTGTTACTCAATCAACTTGATCTACACAAATGACTATTTCTCATTGAAATAACCCTTGAAAATATTTTGATACTGAAAGTTGAAAATTTATAGATAAAATAATTTACTCAAATAAAAATATTTGAAATAACTTAGTTTGGCCTCAAATAAATAGCCCTTCAAATATTACGAAATATAAATATCTTGAATCTTATGCATTAATTTATAGCCCGATAGATTATAAAGGATATAATTCTCATTTCTATTTTCCATTTAGATCTGTTGTTTGATTATATAGTCAATTTACGAATAAAGAATTATTAGATAAAAAAATAAATGCTAAAAATAATAAGAATATAGAAATAGAAGATTCTATACTTTATTGACTTTTAAATGATGACAAAAAAGAGTTATTTACCAATCAGGATATAGTGAAAAGAGTTGAAAATGTGAGTTGATATAGTATTTTTATTGAATCATTTCAAGAAGGTATTTATCAATGTATGTATTTCTTGGAAAGATTAGATGATAACTATGTTTTACAATATGCATGATGCTGAGAAAAAAATGTCTACAATACTCAAGATATTTGATTTATAAATAAATCAGAAGTTAAAATCCCTAGCACTATTGATCATAAAAATTTTAGTGATATGAAAGGAAGTTATCAAGTTATCAATAATACTTTAATGTTTGTTAGTTTTAGTAAATTAAGATACCCATTGACTGGTATAAAAAATAATCCATATGGAAAAAATACTCTGAGTTGTAATCAAATGAAAAATTATCCTATATTAAAATGTGATAATAAATATTTTGAAAATTATGATGAATTTTCAAAGTTATATTTTATGAATTCTAAAAAATTTGTTGATAATTCGCAAATGTGTTTTCAATGAGATTTTCCAGATACAAATGACGAAAATACTATTGATTTTCATTGTTATATAGATCCTACATCAGATGTAATAATTACCTATGATTTAAATGGTAATATAATCGAAAAAAAATATCCAAAATTAATAAAACAGTATTATGAATATATAAATTCTGGAGACTTAGAAAAAGCGTATAATTTGAAAGATACTACACAAAGCTTAAATGATTTTTTGGATATTTATTGAGATGTTGAAGATTTAAAAATTATTTCAATTGAAGAGGCTACTAACTAAAATTATAAATTAATTATTCAAATTGATTTTGATCTATATTCATCATTGATAAATACTCAAAATGCTAAAATAAAAACACTTGAAACGAAAAAATTAGATACAAAGACTATAAGAAATTGAAAAATAGTAGATAAGGATATTAATAAATTATATCCTGATATTAATTACCATCCATATTTAAATAAAACAAGAGTGTGATCTTTTGATCAAAAGGATAGATATTATATTATATATTTTCCTCAAGGTAGAAAGGATTTATATAATAAAAAAATAGATTTATTTTGATCAGATAATAATGTTATTTATTATTCTTTAAATATCACTTTAGGAGACATATTAGATTGAATTTTATCACAAACAGTTCAAAAAAATTGAGTTGTCAATATAAAAAATACATGAGAATCTGAAAAATATTATGATTTTAATATAAAAAGTGAATCAGTTTCTATAAAAAAGCAATGAGATAGACATATCTTTATAGAAAGATTTAATAATTCAGATACAAAATATTATTTTGCTGAAAGGTTAGATGAAAATCAAATTATTATGTATGAATGAAAAAATAAAAATTTTATTTCATCAGATAAATTAAAAGAAATTTATTCTAAAAAGGAAGAATTTCGTCTAAAAAATAAGCAAAATTGAGATTGTTATCTCCACCAACGAAATATGGCATGTTATGAAAATTGAGTAGAAAAAGTAAAAATAGAGCATAAACTATCGAAAACTGAAGTCTGTGATTTAATGTCTCCTTACATCATATGATGTAAGGATTATTCAAGTGATTTTAAAGATTTCTATGATTTATACTTCTTACAATCATGAAAGATTTTATACTATAAAGACCTTATTACATGAGATATTCAATCATGAAAACATAATTTTTCTTACAAATCTAATGATAATTGAATTACTATTATTTATGAAAAACTAAGTGAAAATAATTCTGTAATAAATTCTGAAATATATAACTATGATATTGATGGAAATTTATTGAAATAAATAAAATAAATATTTTCAAAATTAATTATTAAAAAGGAAATCGTATGACAAAACCTATAGTAATAGTTTCAATAG
>CBFHLZ010000088.1:0-5090 GCA_965656795.1 Patescibacteria group bacterium | reverse complement strand
TGAAGAATGAAAAAAATATTTTGAAGAAAATTTTCTGATTTTTTCTGGGATGTATGGAATCGTAAAAGCAAATGATCTAATAGGGAACTATAAACTCCCAATCGAAACAAAAACACTTGCGAAATATTGGCAGGAAACAATCACAAAAACACTCAATGAATCGTGAGCTGATTATGTAGTAAATTTACTCCCACTTTCGTACCAAAAAATGATAGATTTTAAAACTCTGCAACCAAAAATCATAAACATAAATTTCCAAGTAGAAAAAAATGGAAAAATAGTAAAAATGGCTCATTGAGTAAAAAAAATAAAAGGTGAATGGATTAAAAATATTTGCGAAAAATTATGAACAGATAAAAATAAAAATATTTTTGAAATTTTTGGTTGAGAAAAAATCGATACTGAAAAAACAATTGAAATAAATATTTTACACAAATAAAAAAAGACGATTTTAAAATCGTCTTTTTTTATAATTATTTAATCATAGATCTCAGCATCCATGCATTTTTTTCATGGTCTTGCATCGTAGCAATGAGGAAATCTTCTGTCCCTTTATCACCAGTTTCACCGATTACTTCAATTGCTTTTCTCATTTCAGATATTGTTTTTTCAGTATCTGCTACTAACTCAGCAACCATTTTTTCAGCTTCTAAGTTATAGTTTGATTGTTCTTCTAAAAATGAATTTTCTAAGAAAAAGTTCATAGTAGCTGGAGATTTTTCTCCTAACATTCTGATTCTTTCAGCAATATCATCAATTAATTCTGCTGAAGATTCATACATTTCTTCGAAAAATTTATGATAATCAGAGAAGTGTGGACCTTGTACATTCCAATGAAAGTTTCTGATTTTTAAATTTAAAATGCTTTGAGAAGCTAAAAATTTTTCTAAATGATCCACTGAAGTTGTTATTTCGTTTGATTCTAATCCAATATTTAATGTCATAGTATTTATTTTAAAAATTAATATATTTCTATCTTAAACCTTTCGTGTAAGAAAAGTGTAAAATTATAATATTTTCTAAATGAGAACTATTCTCATAAAGCTATATTATTTATTAATTACTATAAGTCAAATTTAAAATGAGAATAATTCTCATTTTAAATTTTGTAAAATATTTTAAATCAATATAATATAAATAATATATTTTAATATTATACAAATGAACCTAAATATAAACCAAAAATATGACGCAGTTACATCTACTGGAGAAGTAGCAAATATGGATTTACAAACACTATTATCGTTTAGCGAAAAAACTATTTTATACTTTTACCCAAAAGATAATACTCCAGGTTGTACGATAGAAAATAAAGATTTTTCTTGTATGATTCAGGAATTTAAAGATGCTGGAATCACGGTAATTTGAGTTTCAAAAGATTCAGTAGAATCTCATAAAAATTTTATACAAAAACAAGAACTTAAAGTCGATCTTATTTCAGATCCAGACTTAATTCTCCATAAAGAATTATGAGCATACTGAGAAAAAAATAACTACGGAAAAATCGTTCAAGGAGTTATCAGATCAACATTTCTCGTAAATAAACAAGGTGAAATCCTAGAAGAATGGAGAAATATCAGAGCAAAAGGTCATGCTGAAAGAATTTTAAAAGCTGTTTCTTAAAAAATAAAAAACTAGCTAATGCTAGTTTTTTGCTTCTGTAATAGTATATTTACTATTTTCTTTTGATATATTTTTCAACACGATTAAACATATAATCTCCAAGATTAAATTTATTTATGGTCTGACATCTAGTACATTCAGGTTTAATTGGTATTGATGCAAGCATACCAGGTATTGTATCTAGCTGATACTGACTGTATGCCTGACAATTGCCACATATAAACTCAAAATATGTTTCTTCATTATTATCCGTTGCTGATAATCTTTGAAATTTTCCTTTCGAAGTTAATTCTAGTATAGCCATATTGCACCTAATTTCGTTTTGAATTTCAATTATAATAATTAAATATAATGAATTGTCAATAAATATATTTTCATTTCTCGTAAATAAACAAGGTGAAATCTTAGAAGAATGGATAAATATCAGAGCAAAAGGACATGCTGAAAGAATTTTAAAAGCAGTTTCTTAATTTCTTTACTTTCGCACAATATTCAATATAATCCTTGCGTAAAAAAATTGTACAAAAATAATTTTGTACAATTTTTATTTATTTTATTTTTCCTATTTAATTTTCAACTTATCTTTCTCTTATAAACAGAGAGATGCCTGAAAGGCAGAGAGAGTTATAAAAAAATAGGCTTATTATATCTTCTATGTTACTACTTTCGTATTTAAAAAATAAATGATATTTTTCTGAATTTTCAGATAAAAGACAATTAAAAACTGATGTACTTTCTGGATTAACGGTTGCTCTGGCTCTGATTCCAGAAGCAATTGCATTTTCATTTGTTGCAAAGGTTGATCCTATGGTTGGTTTACATGCTGCATTTATAGTAGGTTTAATCACTTCAATATTTGGTGGAAGACCAGGGATGATTTCTGGTGCAACTGGTGCGATGGCTGTTGTGATGACTGCGATGGTGTTAAACAGTGGAATAGAATATTTATTTGTAACGCTTATATTAGCATGAATTTTACAAATGTTATTTGGGATTGCAAAGTTTGGTAAATTTGTTCGTTTGATTCCTCATCCTGTGATGCTTGGGTTTGTAAACGGTTTGGCAATAATTATTTTTATGTCGCAAATCGATCAATTTAAAGTTGGGTGAGAATGGATTAGTGGTATTGCAGCTGGAGTTATGGCAGCTTTGATTGTTTTAACAATGGCTATTATGTACTTTTTACCAAAATTTACAAAAGCAATTCCTTCAGGTCTGGCTGCTATTGGTACAGTAACTTTATTAGCTTTATATGTTCCTGGAATAAATGAACATGCTAAAACAATTGCTGGATATTTAGCTGAAAATAATAGTTCATTAAATGGAGGACTTCCTCAATTTTTTAATCCATTTACAGCCATTGAAACGGGCATCATAGAAACACTCAAAATAATAGTTCCTACAGCATTTGCTCTGGCAATTATTGGTTTGACAGAATCACTTATGACACTTTCTCTTATCGATGAAAAAACAAATACAAGAGGGAAATGAAATAAAGAATCAATCGCACAAGGGTTTGCAAATTTCGTGTGTGGATTCTTTAGTTCTATGTGAGGTTGTGCAATGATTGGACAATCTATGATTAATATTTCAAGTGGTTGAAGAGGAAGAGCTTCTGGGATTTCAGCATCAATATTTTTACTTTTATTTATAGTATTTGGAATATCTATTATTTCTTTGATTCCTATTGCAGCTTTAGTTGGTTTAATGTTTATGGTAGTAATTGGTACTTTCGCTTGGCCAACACTTAAAATGCTCAATAAAATACCGAAATCTGATGCTTTTGTACTCGTAGCTGTAACAGTTATTACAGTAGTAACCGGTGATTTAGCTATTGCTGTAATTTCATGAATAATTATTTCAGCACTTGTATTTGCTTGGCAAAAATCAACAATTATTAATGTAAAAAGATATATTGATGAAAAAAATATTACACATTATGAATTAGACGGTTCTTTATTTTTCGGTTCAATTGAAAAATTTAAAACACTTTTTGATATTAAAAATGATACAAATGAAATAATTATCGATTTTGCAGATTCTAGAATTATGGATCACTCTGCTATTGAAGCCATTGATAATCTCACAGAAAAATATTCTCAAGAATGAAAAACACTTCACATCAAACATATTTCAGAAGATTGTAGAAATCTCATAAAAAATGCCGATAAAATCGTTGATATTAATATCATCGAAGATCCAAAATATAGAATTGCTGATGATAAATTAGCATAAAAAAATAGCTTTTAAAAAGCTATTTTTTTTATAACTCTCAATCTTGTGCAAAAAATATATACAAAATTATTGGCTATTTTATAGTAAAAGAATATGGATTTAGTAATTTTGTATATATTTTTCTTGCAATTTGTGTATATATCTATATATTTTTTATATACGAAATATATACTAATTTCCTCCACATGATACAAGTACATAAAATAACAAATATAGATTATATATTTGAAACTCCTGAACATATAAATAAAGTTGTTTTTGTTAAAAATAAACTTTGGATGAGTGAAAATGAAATTGCAAAACTTTTTGATACTCCGCAACACGAAATACATACAATGATTTCAAAAACTTTTTTAGAAGGGGAATATGATATTTTTAATAATATTATCTCTAGATTTAATGTCAGTATGAATAAACATGTAAAATATTATAGTTTAGAAATTATTCTTTCACTTGGTTATAGATTAAAAACATTTAATCAAACAAAATCTATCATCTCATGAAATAGGATTATAAAAGAACATAAAAACAATACAAAATGAAAATTATCATTATTTCAAAATTCAGTGAAAAATATTACAAAAATTTTTAAATCTCTTCAAATCTGATAAAAATTTGAAAATAATTGACCTTGAGAGAGTTTGTAGATATAGTAAAAGAAATTTATTATTGAGTAATACATAAATGAATATCGTATTTGAAGCAGTGATTTTATTCTTTGGAATATTTTTTCTGAGTGTTTTACAAAAATACCATTTTAAAATGTTGTATAAAATGATGAGAAATTTTCATAATTTCTTCAAAATATTTATACAATTTTTTATTAGATTTGGAGTTATTGTTCACGAAATTTGTCATTTAATATTTTGAATATTATCTGGAGCAAAAGTAAATAAAATACAGTTATTTAGTAAAACTTGAGGTTCTGTAAGTTTTCAAACAAAAAATTATATTTGAGCTTTATCTCAACATTATGATAAACCTGGATTTTTATTTTGATTATTTTTTAATCAGATTTGAATCTTTCTGACTTCACTTTGACCACTTTTATTTGGAATAATTTTCACCTACTTTGTACAAAGTTATCTACAAATTCCTCTTGAAATAGACAAAATTCCTAATTTTTTTCTTCAGTTACAAATATATGAAATAGGAATTTTGCTTGTTTATTTTTTACTTATTCCCAGTTTTATTCTGAGTTTTCAAGATTTAAAACATTTTATCATTTCTCG
>CBFHLZ010000087.1:3664-5114 GCA_965656795.1 Patescibacteria group bacterium | reverse complement strand
ATGGAATCATAGTTCAAGCTGTTGGATTAACATTTGCAATATTTTTAATAATGCTAGGTTTATATACTTCAAGAATTATCAAAGTAACTCAAAAGTTTAGAATGTGAGTAGTTGCTTGTACTTGAGCAATTATGCTAATGTATATCGTAGCGATCATTGGATCACTTACTGGTTTATATGATTTAGCTTTCATACATTCTTCTGGACCTTTGTGAATCGGAGTTTCAGTATTCATTGTTGGTATTGCTGCATTTAACTTAGCTCTAGATTTTGATACAATTGAATCAGGAGTCGCAAATAAAGCACCAAAGTATTATGAATGGTTTGCTGCATTTGGTTTATTAGTAACACTTGTTTGGTTATATTTAGAAGTATTAAGATTACTTGCAAAAATCAGATGAAACGATTAATTTCAAATTAATAAAAAATTAAAAACCGTTAGAAAATAAATTTATTTTCTAACGGTTTTTTATAATTTTAATATCTCAACTTTAATAATAATTGTTTATATTCATACTTCGCATTTCAGGTTCTAAATCACTCTAAAGATGCGTCTGATTTCATTAAATTATGTGTTTTTTCTCCATTAATTATCTGACTTGAAAATTTCATAAAAAATACATTGTATTCTTCATTATTATAATATGAAACTCAATTTTGATACACTTCTTGAATAAGTGAATAATACAAACTATTTATTTTTCTAAGCTCTATAAATAATTGAGAATTATTTGGAAGAAGAGTAAAGATTTTGTATAAATTTTTGAGTCCTTGAGAAATAATTTTTTTATCAAAATTCGAAAATATTAATAAATTTTTTGCGATATCTTCACAAGAAATATTTTTATATTCATTTTGAAAATTTTGTGATAACTTTTTTGCTAAAATTAATATTTTATTTTCATCTTTTTGTCCATAAAATTCATCGAAAATTTCTCTATAAATGCTTCAGTTCAATAAATTATTATAGTGAGTTATTTCACGTTTTGAGACAAAATAATTTTCTAAATAATCGTCGTGTTGAATAGAATCAATTTGAAGTTTTCTGTTTTCTAGAATATCATTTTCTAGATCTGTAATAAATCACAAAACAGTTTGCGTATATTTACAATTCTCATCATTGAGTTGCAACTTATATTCTCAAAATTTCTTTAGAATTTTAGTTTTATCTTCTTGAGAATAATTACTGTACTTTGCGCAAAGATAAATAACTTCTTTTCCGATTTGAATAATTTTATTTTTCATAAATAAATATTTTTAATTTATTATTATATTTATTTTATCAGAAAATATTTAATATGACAAAATTATTAATGAAAGTATTTTTATAATATTGACAATTATTTATTATATTTTATATTATATATAAGTAACATTTTTCTTATAAATAATGAATAATAAATTATCTTGGAAAATCAGATCAAATATCATAGCACCATGAATTAAAACA
>CBFHLZ010000087.1:2161-3654 GCA_965656795.1 Patescibacteria group bacterium | reverse complement strand
ATAAATAATTCTAGTTTTTTTAATATTTTAATTTTATTAATAATTGTTTGTATTCGTATTTTGGATTTCATGTTCTAAAATCTTGTCTTGAAGCATCAATTTTTTCAAGATGATGAATTTTTTGATTGTTTTTTATTTTTGTAATAAATTTCATATAAAAAATATTATATTCTTCTTTATTATAATTTGAAACTCAATATCTATACACTTCTTGAATAAGCGAATAATATAAGCTATTTATTTTTCTAAGCTCTAAAAATAACTGAGAATTATTTGGAAGAAGTGTAAAAATTTTATATAAATTTTTAAGAGCTTGAGAAATTATTTTTTTATCAAAATCAGAGAAAATTAATAAGTTTTTTGCAATATTTTCAGCAGAAATATTTTTATATTCTTCAATAAAATGTTGTCATAATTTTTGAGTAAGTTGTAATATTTTTTCAGGATTTTTATTATTATAAAATTCATCAAATATTTCCCTATAAATATCTGTATCTATGAGTTTGTTATAATGATTTATTTCACGTTTAGAAATAAAATAATTTTCTAAATAATTATCGTGTTGAATAGTGTCAATTTCAAGTTTTCTATTCTCTATAATATCATTTTCTAAATCTCGAATAAATCATAAAACCGTTTGAGTATATTTACAGTTTTTATTATTCAGTTGAGATTTGTATTCTCAAAATTTCTTTAAAATTTTAACTTTTTCATCCTGTGAATAATTTGTATACTTTGCTGCAAGATAAATAATTTCTTTTCAGATTTGAATTATTTTATTTTCCATAAATATTTATAATTTATTATTATATTTATTTTATCAGAAAATATTTAATATGACAAAATTAATAATGAAAGTATTTTATAATATTGACTATTTTATATTATGTTTTATATTATACATAAATACCATTTTTCTTATAAATAATGAATAATAAATTATCTTGGAAAATCAGATCAAATATCATAGCACCATGAATTAAAACAATTCAATCATTGATGTGAAATAATATTCAAAAAATAATTATCAATTCAACGAATAAAGATATTGATGAATTATTAGAAAATTCCAACAATAAATCTATGGCAATTGTTTGAAATTCACCAAATATTATAAATAAGTCATTTGGTCAAGAAATTGATTCTAATGATTATGTTTTAAGATTTAATAGATGAATCGACTCAAATCATTTAAATATAAATGATACATGAATAAAGACAACGCATTGGTCTACTTGAACTCTAGATACTTTAACATACTATGATTTACAACAAGATATTCTAGATAGAGTAAAATTTATTATTCCTTTTGCATTTCAAAATTCAAAATACAAAAATGTATGACTAAATACATTGTTATTAAACACTAAAAAATGATATAAAAATACTGATAAATATTATGTAGATAATCTTTTTTACGATTCACTTTATCAAGAACTATGAAGTGAGCCGAGTTCAGGTTTTGTTTTTATTAACTATTTTTTACTAAAAAC
>CBFHLZ010000087.1:0-1315 GCA_965656795.1 Patescibacteria group bacterium | reverse complement strand
GCATACTAATTCTTGTTTATTGAAAAAATACACAGATAAAATTCAGATTATTAATATTCAAATAATTATAAATATATATCTTTTTTTAAGTTTCATTTTTATAAAATTAGGGTATATTAATATAATATTACTATATAGATTTTGTAGCTAATTATTTTATATTAACATATTTTCAAAATAATTCATCAATTATTTTCATCCATTTAGACAATTCAATTTTATTATTTTCCATTATTGAATCATTATTTATTTTTACAATAAAACCAACTTGAGTTAAATATTTATCATAAGAATTTAATTTTTTTATCAATTTTTCGTCCCAATTATAATTTGGTATTAAAATTTTTCTAAATATATCTAATATAATTAAATATATTGGTAATTGTTTATTCTTGTTTATACAATTTAACTTAATAATCTCATTTACATTTAATGTATGTTCAATATTTAAATTCATTAAATTACTATTATGACTTGTTTTATTCCTCAATTCTTTAATTCATATTAACCAATTTTCAAATATATATAAATCTATTCAATAATAATTACTTATCTTTCTTTTATTTTCCTTTATCAAGGCATTAAATGTTTTTACAATTTCTCAAAAAGTTAAAGAATCTATGAAAACATCATTTACAAATTCACTTTTTTTTTGATTTTTAGATATTAAGTAATCATGTTGTTTTTTATTCTGAAATATTTTTTTATCTAAAATATTATCAAAATTTAATATTATTAATGATTTTAATGATTTTTCAATACTTTCTGTTATTAGTAATATAATACTCCTAAGACTTTTATCTAAAATATATAAATTTATGATATCTTTGAAATCTGTTCATTCATATTTTTCAACAGTATTGAAATGTTCTTTCAATCTATGTAATCATACTTTTTCCAGATATCAACGTACTTTTTTTTCATCAGTAATTATAAATCATTTCGATTTTATATAATTTATTTGATTATTAATTTTTTCCTCCATTATAATTATTAATAAATATTATACAGCTACCGGTGCTTTGATTACTTCGTGAGATGTGTAATTTAGGAGTTCAAAATCTTCCCATTCTAAAGTTTCTAAATCTTCAAGATTTTTTATATCTTTTAAAATATTGAGTGTAGGAAGTTTGTGAGGTTTGTTTCAAAGTTGTTGATTTACTTGATCGATATGATTGTTGTAAATATGAGCATCTCAAAGTGTATGAGTAAAAGTTCCAGGCTTTAATCCTGTAATTTTTGCAATCATCATTAATAAAGCTGAATATGAAGCAATATTAAACGGTACTCATAAAAACATATCAGCACTTCTTTG
>CBFHLZ010000086.1:0-5118 GCA_965656795.1 Patescibacteria group bacterium | reverse complement strand
ATTAATGATTAAAGATTATTGACATTTAGTATGAGATGAAAAAGCATACGAGTATATTCTTAAAAAATTAAGAATTCAAGTAAGAAATCATTACACTGAACAAAAACTGAAAGCATAGGGCTTTCTTTTTTTTTGACAAAAAAATATATAATGTATACTTAAAATATACTTTTTAAAATAAATATATGAATTGACAACAGATTATTGACAGAGCTTTGAGATTGTCGCATACTAATATAGCTAACTATACGACAGAACAAGCCGTAGAGGATTTAAACCTCGTTTACCAAGATTTAGTGGACAGAATAGTATGTGTTTCTAAATGAGATTACTTTTGGGACATCTGAAAAACTAACACAGTAGTAAATCAATCAGAATATTTAGCTGAAAAGCTAGGGATTGCTCCTGATGATCTAGATATTAAAAAGATTAACAAAGTTTTTATTAAATATGATTCTAATGATACATATTTTACAAAAGCATTGTATCAAAACCCTGGAACACTAGATGAACACCCTGATTATTACAAAACTAATCAACCTAAGACTAATCCTTTCTTTTATATACAAGACAATTCGTTCTTTATATATCCTGCACCTGATAAAGCAGTAACTTGAGGTATTGAAATATTTGTTATTCATAAACCTGCAGATATTGACGAAACAACTACACAAGATAACATTGAAATACCTGCTCAATTCCATAAAGTTATGGCAGATTGATTAAAAATGTATATTTACCAAAGTCAAGGTAAAATAAATGAAGCACAAGTAGCTGAACAAGACTACGAAAAGGGTATTGCTAATATGGTTGCGTTTATTAAACAAAGATATAATCAACCTATTAAAAAAACAACGAGTAATTTAGATATTTATAGATAAAACTATGCCAACTAGAACTTATAATACATTTTACCCTTGAATAAAACAAGACGACAAGATTTGAAACCCTTGATTTATTGATGCGAGTAATTTAACTGGACTTGCAACAGGTGAGTGAATAACTATTTGACCTAAAAGTAATAAGTTATTTACTACTAATGGAGCAATGAGAGGTATTCATATAGAAAAACAAACAAGAGTAGCTTCAAATGATGAGAATTTTGCTTATTGAGATAATTGAGAAATATATAGATTTGATTGAGCAGATTTAACCCCTATTTATACTGTAACTACTTGATTTCAAGTAACTTGATTTACATTAATAGAATGAGAACCTGCTTTTTTACATAGAGAATCTGCAACATCAAGTGTTCTTGACCTTTGAATATCTGAAACATTAAATTTTGACCCTGCTAGAGTAACCGAGGTAGCAGATGAAAGATTTATTACACATAATGAAGTTGTACCAATAGTTGAATATTGAGATGAGTTAATATTTGGTTGATTTTGAAATGTTGTTTCATTGAAAAATGATAATACAGACCCTGTGGCAACAAAACAAGTTTATAGTTTATTTTCTTGAAGTTGTCAATGAATAGCTAATCTATGAAACCAACTATACCTATATAACTCTAAAGGTAAGGTTGATATATGGGATTGAAGCTCAAATGCTTTATCAGGTAGTAATGCAATAAACTTTCCACCTAGAAAAGTACACCAAACAGCAAGTGAAACCTTTGTAACAAGTAGAGACGGTTCTTTATATAGAGGTAATGGTTGGCAATTTGGTACTTGACCTTTAATTAAATATAAAAAGTCTAAAAGATTAAATGATAATTCTGATTTTCAAGATAAATTTAATTTTAGTTGAACTTCTGAAGTAAGATGACAATATTTAACAAGTGCATGAGACGCATTATATGTAGGTTGTAATGATTGAGTACCTTGAATTTATATTTATGATAATATAGTAGCAGGAACGCAAAAAGGTTTCCATAAAGCTATAACAACTAATCACGAGGGGACACAAATAGATGAAGTTTATGCAATAGCTTACGACCATACTCAAGATAGAGTTTTTTATTCTTATAAAGCAGGTACTACATATTGAATTGATTATGTAAGTACAACAGATAGAGAATCTGCATTAAGCTGATACGGTGTTACAGAAGTTTATACTTGAGGTACATCATTTAAGAAAAAATTAAATGTAGTAAGAATATCTGTAGAAAATGTTGATGAAAATAACACAGCAAAACTATATTACAGAATAAACGATCAAGACTGGGTATTACTTAGAGATATAAATAGTACAACTGAAGATATTTATTATAGAGACAATATCTATACTGAATCAGATTGACAAGCATTTAAAGAATTTATAGACATACAATTCAAAGTAGAATTGACATCTGATTGAATACCACCAATTCTAAACGAATTAATGATAGATTATACTATAATTGAAGCATAATATGGCAGAATTTGAAAGTATGGTTAAATCCATGAACAAGCAAAAAGAATTTAAAGAAAAAACACAAGAAAGTAATTTAGAAGAACTCGAAATGATACCTTGAGTAAATAAACCAAGATTACAATGAGAAATAAGTGTTAATTGAGAAAGTTCTCAAATATTAAACTTACAAAATCAAATTGATTCTTTAGATAATAGAGTTACTGCTCTAGAAAATGCTTAAAATTGCAATTTATTTATAAAATTGTATACTAATAATAATATTAATAATTTAAAAGTATGGCTGAAACACCAAAATTTCCGACAATTACTGAAATTCCTGAAGAACCAACAACAGGAGCTTGAAGTCTTGCTCCAGCTTCTGAAATTCCACAAGAACCTGAAGTAAAAGAACCTGTAACTCCTGAACCTGTTGAAGAACCAGTAGTAGTTATGGAAAAGAGAGCATCTGAAGAAGCATGAGTACTTGCTGCTCCTGAATTAAATAAAACGGTACAGCCAGAGCCTATACCTACTGAAATGATGGCTATCCCAGATGATATAAAAAATATGCCTTTGCCACAAACGGTAGCTCCTGAAACTATGCCAGCTAAAGAAACACCAAAACAAGCCGATACAAAGGTGGAAACTGTACAAGATATCAAAGCTAAGGAAACTACAAACGAAGCACAAGAAAACGAATTAAATGAGAAAAAAAAGAATCAAGTTGTTTCAGAAATGCAAAAAATGATTCAAAACGGTTCTACACTAGAAGAAATTGCAGCTTATGGAACTAAAAACATACAATTCAAAGATGATATCAATACTGTACTAAGAGGAAGTTTTAAAAATCTTGCAAATGTAAGTTACTTTGGAAAATACTCTACTCTAAATAATGAAGATATGTATGCAGCTTATCAATCTTGAGTAGTTGTACCATGAAGTGAACAATATAATTTACTTCCAGCTGAAAAAAAAGCTAGCTTTGATGCATATTTAGCTGAACAAAGAGCATCTAATTTGTCAAGTAAAACAGATTTTACATCATCTGAAAAAACAATAGATTTATCTGAATTAGAAAGTCAAAAACCTAAAATGTATAGCTCAACTGCTAGAGAACAGTATGAGAAAGCATTAAATAATCCTAGAATATCTGAACTTAGCAATAAATTGACACAAAATCAAGTTGCTATTGACGATATAGACGATGCTATGAATGATTTATTTGAATCAGTTGAAGATTCTGCTTGACCTTGAGCATTAGTAAGTCAATTAGCTTCAAGATATAAAGAGGATTATAAAGATTTAGCAGACCAAAAAAGATTACTTCTTAGAGAAAGAACTTTAGACCTTTGAGAATATCAAACTCTAAAATCAAACGCAGAAACAGAACTAGAAATAGCAATGTATGAAGATTCAATAACTAGAGAACAATATCAAACTGAATTAAATTTATATGAAACAAGAAGAAAAGAAGCACTAGCAAGATGAGAAAAGCTAGAGGATAGAGATTTTGCTTTAAAGACACAACAACAAGCAGAAGAAAGACAAAAGGCTTTTCAAATAGAAATGAAAGAGTTAGATCAAAAACTAAAAAATGAAAATAAATCTTGAACATATCAAACTGATAGAGAGGGAAATCTTCTTTATGTAGTAAATGGAGTTGCACAAAAAGTAAAAGATTCAGAATGAATAGTTGTATGAGTTACTCAAAAGAAAAATGAATACTCTGAACAGATTATGAAAAATACTGACGGAACATACTCATTATTTAGAACATACGAAGACGGAAGAAAACCTGAAATGTTTAACTATGGTATTGATTGAAGTTCTTCTTATAACACTAATATGTGAGTATATGATGCGTTGTCTAAGATAGATTCTAAACCTTGAAGATATTTTAATTGAGAGGCTGGTAAACTACAATGTTGAGAAGCAGTAAATAGATATTTAAAGTCAGTGTGAATTAATGATATATTGGTGTCAAGTTCATATGAAAGTAAAAAAGATGTTATTAATAGTAATACTCCACAAGTTGGATGATTGGCTATATGGAATCCTAGTCCAAAATGACAATATGGAGAATATTGACATATTGGTATAGTTACTTGATATAATCCTGAAAGATGAGAAATAGAAATTACAGATTGGAACTCAAAACTAGACCCTAAAACTGGTAAATGAAACGGTGAAAAGAATACTTATACAATACCAGTTTCACAAGTATTAAATTCTGATTGAGGATTTAGACAATTAGAATGACAAGAATCAGTTGAATCTGATATTACAACATTTGATATATCTAAATATAATAATTCTACATTTAAGCCACAAGACCTAGAAACAGAAGAAGAAAAAGCAAAATATCAAAACTACTTAAACCAAAAAGAATCTGTATTTAGTAATAAAGATGCTAAATTATCTGATATATTAAAATATTCAAGATGAGCAAAACCTTTAACGGATACTTCTGTAAAATCTTTAGAAAAATTTGATAGCGCATTAACTCAAATAGGTTCTATACAAGAACAAATTTCAAAAATGGAGACTTGACCAGTATTATGAAGATTAAAATCAATAAATCCATATGATACAGATGCACAAACATTAAAAGCTAGTTTAACTTCATTAATTCCTAATTTAGCAAGAGGTGTTTATGGGGAAGTTGGTGTATTAACTGATAATGATGTAAGATTATATTCACAAACAATACCTAATTTAACTTCTACAAACGATACAAACGATGCTGTATTAGCAATGACACTAAAAGTAGTTGCAGGTTGA
>CBFHLZ010000085.1:0-5175 GCA_965656795.1 Patescibacteria group bacterium | reverse complement strand
ACATTAAAAAGAAAAAAAGACGGTAAAAAGGTAAAACTTGTGCCAAAAAAAGTAACACCTAGAAAAAGTGTACCAAAAACTAAAAGAAGAGGGTATGCTTAATTTTACAAATACATAAAACGGTATATAATAGAGTTATTAATTTATAACTCTTTTTTTATGAGTCAAATATTAGGTTCTCTATGAATATGAGAAGATAAAAAAGATTATCAAGAAGAAATTGCTTGAATTGAATCGAATGAAGCAAAATGTTTCTCAAATATAAAATATAATCAAAAACTTGTCGATAATTACAGTTGTACTGGTCAAGCAGCTTGTTGAGTTATTTCAGATGTAACTGGTTTTATGCTCCCTTTATCTTTTAGGAAAAAAGTATGGGAAAAACAACTAGAAACTTGAGCTGTTGAAGGTAAATGAGATTATACGCAAAATGGTATGAAACAAGCAGTAAAACTTTTCAATGAGGAGTTTCCAGAATATCCATATAAATTACAATACTACAGACAAACTAATATTAAAAATAAAATGATTGTAGATTACATTCTAAGCAATGTTTGAAGTTCTTTGCTATGTTCATATGGTTGAAGTCTTTACAAAGACGCACAAGACAACTGAGTAATAAATAACACAGATAATAAAGACTGATTTGGTCATGCAGTGAGAATAGTTAAAAGTTATGTAGAAAAATGAGTATGGAAAATTAAATATTGTGATAATTATGAGTGAGTCAATGAGTTTACAGTAATAGAAGTAGAAGACTTTTTAAAAAATAAAGATTTTAGATCTGCTTTCTATTATATTAAAAAAGTAAAAAAATAGTATGACAGATTTAGAATTATACTGGATAAATTGAGAATTAACAGATGAACACCAATATCCACCTAGAGATTAATTTCTGACTGGTGGATTTTTTTTTATTTTTTTTGTTGACTTTATTTTAAAACTGATTAGTATATACTCAATAAGTACTAAGGACCGCAAACTCTTAGACTTGCGGTCCTATGAGAGTTTCTCCTTAGAGCTTAAAAGAAAGTTTTGCGAACAGCAGAGCTTTTTTTGTTGTTATTACGGAGAGTGTAGCAATGGTAGCTAGCGGGTCTTGGATACCTGAAGTTGTAGGTTCGAATCCTATCTCTCCGACCATATTTGAAGATTAACAGCGTGGGTTCACCAGAGGAGTTGACATGTGAACATCTAGCCCCACTACACGCCTGATGAGGACTCTGACTAAGTCCGAAACATACCCTATAAATTGATTAATTACCTTTTTTAAAGGAATGACTGTCAAACGGGTGTGTAGCGTGGAGTCTCCCAAGTGGGGGAATAACTGGAGACCTAGGCTCCTCACACACTGTTAGTTTTCAAATATTTATTTAACATAACTTAGAGTACATAATCAGGTCTCCTCCTTTTACCTGTTATGTGTTCTAATCTATGTTTGATGAATGTAGTGTGAGAAGTCTATAAAAAAACAAAGTTTAACTCAATGGAGTTACTGGGAGAGAATACACTCTTACCTTTAGTGCTTACACATTACATTTATTAAATATAGAAAAGTTTTAATGAATGAATGTAGTATATAAAAAATAGTAAGGATAGTGCGAACTATTAAGTTTGGTAACCATGAGGATATATAGATGACTTTCCTATATATGGAGCAGAGCAATCCTGTCCTCGACCTGTTCAATTCAGGTTAATAAGTTATTTTATATACTACATCTATTTATTAAAATAGACTCTAACCAGGTAACTGGGGTATCCTATATATTATCACAAGGTATATAGATTAAGTATCGTATAATGAGTATAAAGAATGTACGGGAGAGATTGTGACGGAGCAGGAAACCTCAAATAATCCTATTCTGAAGTATTGATGGTTAAGCAAATACTTTCTTATTTATAAGTAAATCCTCACTTTATGTGGACAGGAGTATGCACCCTAGTAACTTACTCAACATGAGAGCTTTAAGCCTAGTAAGTGAAGTTTTCTCGCCAACTATTATTAGTAAGGGGGGGAAAGGGGGGTTATGTCTTGTTATTTACTTAGCTGGGAGAGTTCAAAGACTTGTTTCCTAAAACACCTATACGAATTTAGTTACTTAATATAAGAACATGAAAGAAAACCTAAAAGATAAAATAAAACTTGAAACAATTTTAAATAACAAACTAAAATTAACTAAAAGAGAAAAAGAAATATTTGATGCAACTTATGAATATGCTTTTAAGATGTGAGTAACTAGAGCATGAATGAGTTTATTAAAAGAATGACAAGCAGAGATTATTTTTGAATATTAATTTAACAACTAACTATATAAAAATGAAAAAATACGAAGTAATAAAAAAAAGTCCTTTTACTGTTATATGAGAAATATATACAGAAAATTCTGAGTGAAATTATGTTACAGAATGAAAATGAATTGATACCTTATCTATTAATTTAATAGAAACAAATTCAGAATACTTTAAGGAAATAAAATAACCTTTACTAATTAAATATAAACATTATGAAAATTGTTAGCTTAGATATATGGGATAGAGATGTGATATTTTTTACATGAGATTATAAAAAAGTAATTAAATTTGCTAAAGAAGAAGAATTTTTTGATGATGAGTTATTCGATATAAATCCTGAATTAAGTAGAGGAAGAACTATATTAACAGAAAGATGAGTAGTTATATGTTGGATTAAAGATAAAAACGATTACTGACATGTAGCTCACGAAATATTTCACTGTGTAGAGTTTATATTAGATCAAGTATGAATACCTTGTACTAGAAATTCAGATGAAGTATATGCTTATACTATTCAATACTTAACAAATTGTTTTTATTGAAAAAATAAGAAATAACCCTTACTAATTAACTAATAGAGAATGAGAATAAAACTAAGAGATAAGACTTTAAAATGAACTATTTATTTATATATAGATTATTCTTATGAAGACTATTGTAATGAAATAGGTATAGAATATGAAGAAACACCTTGATTATTAGGACAATCTAATTTTATAGATTGATTATCACACATATATATAGGAGATAAAAATGATTTACCTACAATTATACATGAGTTATTACATTGAGTTAATAGGATACTAGAACAAAAAGGAATTGAATTAGATGAGGAATTACAATGTTATTTACAAGAATTTTACTTTAGAGAATATTTAAGAAAAACAAAATTATGAAATGTGATGCATGCAGTAACTCAATAAAATACAACGAGAACTACATATATAAAAAGACAGAATGAATTAATTTCTGTTTAGACTGTGCTAAGAAACATATAAAAGACTCGCAAGTTAAAAACGACCCAATGAAAGATTGGAGAATATCTATTTATGAATAAATTATGAGAAAAAGAAATATTAAACAAAAGTTTGTAAAACTACCAACAGATTGTTCTTGTTGTTTAGATAAAGTAAAAGACGGAGAATCTGTAATATATGAATGTTTTACAAGTTACTTAATATGTGAATCGTGTTCTAAAAAAGAAGATGCTTGATGACCTAAAACAGGCTATTATACTGTCATTGATAATTACCAAGATGATATGACAATGGAAAAACTAGATATTAACCCTAAAAACTATTTTTAAATTATGAAACAACAATATAAAAACAAAGTAGTAATCAGAAAATGGTTCTCTACTATTACAATAGAAAGCAATAGCTCACTAGCTAATATACAAAATGTATTTAACCTTAAAAAATAAAATATGGATTATACTGAATATAGATCAAGACTACAAAAAGAACTAGACGAGTGAAATATAACACAAGAAAGGTTTGATGAACTTATAGAGTGATTAAATATTATTGAGGATATATAATAAGTTAATAAAATACTATGAAAACATTTTGGAAAGATATATTATGATATGAATGAAAATATCAAGTATCAAGTCTATGACAAGTAAGGAGTTTAAATTATAGAAGAAGTTGAAAAATTCAATTATTAATTTTAGAGAAACTTAAATGAAGGCCTTATTTGAAAGTTAAATTAACAAAAAACGGTATCCAGAAAATATATAGTGTTCATAGATTAGTAGCACAAGCATTTCTTTGATTAAATATAGATGATAAAAAAATGTTTGTTTGTCATAAAGATGAAACATTAATAAATTGAATATTAAATAATTCAGAATGAAACCTATTTTTATGAACAGCTAAGGATAATTCATTAGATTGTTTAAATAAATGAAGAAATAGGCATACATTATTTAAAAAATGAAAACTACACCCAAAAAGTAGGAAAATCATACAATATGATATACACTGAAATAAAATTAAGTTATGGGACTCTATAACAGAAGCATGAATATGAGTATGAGTATATTACTCAAATATATGAAGTTGTTGTAGATGAATTCAGAAAACTTCTTGAGGTTATATTTGGAAATACGCATATTTAAAAGACTAGAAAAATAACAAATGTCTAGTCTTTTTTTGTAAAAAGTTTTGCAATTAAATTAAAATTTGCTATAATAGACTTGTCTAAAACTTATTAATATATATGAAAGCAGGAAAGAAGTTTCAACCGAAGTAAGTTTTAGACGACTATATGCATTTATGTATAAATTCGTTTGAAGCTTCTTTTTTGTTATAACAAGTCAATTATGTTTAATGTAATAAGATTGCCTACAAAATTTAGTAGAACAATCAAGAGATTTTCACAAAAAGAAAAATCCGAGTTACTCGATATGCTTATAAATATATGAGATTGAGAAACTATAAATATACCAGATACGCTAGTTTGAGATACAGTTTGATTGATTTATTGAGAATGGATGAATATGGAATCTAAAAATGGTAACAAACCAAAGAGTTCGCTTATTCAATATAGTTCCGAGTCAGTCGCACAAGTAACTCCGAGTGAGTCGACATCTAGAGTAGAGGAGAGTAGATTAGAAGAAAATAAAATAGAAAATATATCTAAAGATATAACAACAGAAGTTGTTGAGAAACCTACTTATTGAAATGAAGAAATAAATAGTACTTTAGAATTTTTACAAAAGGCGGTTTGAATTGATGAATTTAAAGAATCTAAAAAACGGCAAAGAGTATATTGAAAACATTTTGTTTGATATATAAATAAACAATGAAAAGAAGATTTTATTGAAAGATTAAAATGAGTACTTGCAGATGACTTTAAATCAAAAAACTGCAACAGTAT
>CBFHLZ010000084.1:2471-5233 GCA_965656795.1 Patescibacteria group bacterium | reverse complement strand
TTTGGAACTTCTACTTCTACAATAGCGTCATCATGAGCTGTTGTTTCTTTATTTTTTAACCAACTTGGCACTCATGATTCTATTTTTGTATTTGTAGTATCATTTTTAGAAATCGTTTCTATATTTTCATTTTCTGATTTTTTTTCTTCCTTTTTATTTGAATCTTGAGATTCTTGTTTTTTATTTTCATCATTTCACATCATTGAACCTTTTAACCAATCTGGTACATCTCAATCATCTTTTTTACCTCAATTTACTGAGTTATTTTGTTTCACTCAATTATCTTGTTTTTGAGATGATTTTGAATTATTTGGTTTTTGATTTGTGTTTTTTGGAGTATTTGATTGGAGCCAATCAGGTACTTCGGATTTTTTATTATCCTGAGGTTTTTTATTTTCTCCAGAGTTAGGTTTTGGAGTATTTTCTTGTTTTTTATCTAATACACTTGCTAAATCTTCTTTTGCATTTTTTGTAAGTGGTTCAGATAATTCTCCGTCTAATTCTTGAAGGATTTCATCAGTATCATCTTTTTTAGTAATTTTTACTTTTTTCCCTGATGTTTTTTCAATAATAAAATCTTGAAATCATAGATTATCATCTTTGTTTGCAATAATATACCATAGGTAAAATAATCCGAAAATCCCCAAGAATAATCCTAAAATAATAACCACAATCCATACAACTATTTTAAGAACTTTTGTAATTGCAGAACCTCTTTTAGCCGGTTGTTGATTATCATTATCTTCAATTTCTGCTTGTACTTCTTCTTCTGGCATATTATCTACCCCTCCGTATACAAAACTAGATAAAATTGCTTTATAATCTTTTTTATTTTTTACTGACATATCAGGATAATCTTCTAATACTCCAAGAATTTCTTTTCATAATAGTTTATTATCTTCAACATCTGTTGAATTTTTAATTATTTCTAGTCTTTCAACAATAGAATTATAACATACCGCATCTTCATCATCAGAGCTTAAGCTACATTCTATATTTGTAGGAGTTAAGTTTTTGAGTGCAATAAACATTAAATTTTGATCACTTTTATCATCAGTATCTTCGAGTAGTAATGATTCGAGTAAATCATAAATAATATCAGAATTTGCAGCTTGTAATCAAGCTACATATCATTCAAACTCTACAATAACTCTTGTTTTTTCTGCAGCATCAAACCATTCTTCTTGTAATTTTTGAACATACATTAATGCTTTTAATCTATCTTGTTTTGGTAAGTTTTGGACTTCATTTTTAATTTTTTCAATCGTAACTTTTTCTGATTGAGAAATACCTGTAAAAATAATATTTGATGGATCTATTTCAGATTCACTAATATATTCTTTTTGAATTTCATAACTTTGAGTATCAATTATTTCTCCAGAAATATCTAACGCAGAAATTTTAATTGTTTGTGTTTTATTTTCACTTAATTGTACTTCAAAAATATTATCATTTTGATTAAATGAAAATGATATATCTGCATCATCATCTTTCCCACCATTAAGATTTGAATCATATTGAGTATCAATATCTACTTGGAAATCTGTAATTTCTTTTTGAGTTTTTGATTTAGATTCACCTACGTAAAAGTATAATTTATCTTTTGCATCATCTAAAGTAATAATATTATCATTTATTTCTCTATTTGAAAATGTTACTAGTCCTCACTTTTTTGCTGTGATGAGATTTCTAACATTTTTAGAAATTCTAAATGATTGAGTCTCAGACTTAATTCCTTCTTCAAGAGTAAGTTTTACGACATATGAACCATCATTTCATTTATATGAATGAATAATGTTTTTTTCATTTTGCACTTCACTTCCATCTCATAAATCCCAAGTTCTTTTTTCTACTTTTCCTAGAGATGTATCTAATAAAATAAATTTATTTCCAACAGAAATATATTCTACTGATGGTTTTAAAATATTTGATACATTCATAGTAAGACTTTTTGTATTACTATATCATTTATAAGAAGCTTTTACTTTTGCATAAAATTCTCCAGACTTTTCATAAATATAGGTGATATTTGGTGAATCTGTCTTTTTTTCATAAAAACCATCTCCATCTAAATCCCATGAATATTGAGCTTTATTTGACAAATTTTGTCCTAAAATATTTTCCACTTGTGCTGAAAATACTACTTCCTGACCAACTGAGATTGAAGAATCATCTACATTCAATTTTACCAGTGGTACATTTATATTATCTCAGGTAAGTGTAATAGAATATTTTGAACCTGTTATTTCCTCAGATGAAACTCTTTTTTCATTATCATCTTTAAGCATAGCAACAAAATAATAATTTCCTGTTACTTTTGGTAATACAAAAGTTGTATTTGCTAATTTTGTTGCTCTAAAATCTTGTGGTTCAGGATCTATATCTGTGTAATAATACCATAAATATGATTGTATTACACCATCTCTATCAGTAGCAGCATGAGCTGTAACTTTTACAACTACTGGATCTGATTCTCCATCAACCACTTGTACATCTATATATGAAAGTGTTGGAGCTAAGTTTTCAACTTTTACATATTGAGTTGTTTTATGAGTAGTTCCTTTTGATTGACTTTTAACGGTTAATTGAATTGGGAAACACCCTAATTCATCAAATTTTTGAGTAAATGTTGAATTAGAAAAATATTTATTTGCTCCCAACTTCCAAGTATAATCTAAACCATTTGTCTCTCCAGTTACATCAATACTTTCATTTGCACTAAATGTTACTGAATCTGCTCTATTTAAAATATAAGCACTTTG
>CBFHLZ010000084.1:0-2373 GCA_965656795.1 Patescibacteria group bacterium | reverse complement strand
TAATGAGAAATTCTCTTTCTACTGTTTTATTTTCATTAGTTCTGAGTTTCAAAGTAACAGTATATTCTCATTCTTTGGCATATTTTATTCTTTCAATTTCTGGAGCTCCATTATTTATTCTTTCTACTCCATTCCCAAAATCCCACTCAGTCCTAGTAAATCTAGCACCTCATGTAGGAGTTGAACTTGTTGCATCAAATATTAATCCATATCCTGATTCCTCTGGAGTATATTTTAATTCATCTTTTGTACCGAGTCTATCTCCATTTACTTCTATTAATAAAGAAGCAATTTTTTCTTTAACGGTAATATTTGCTCTTGATCTAAATGGTAATACATCTGTATATCATTTATCATTTTTATGATCTGAAACAACATCTAAATATACCGCAAATGTCCCTTCTTCTTTAAAAATATAATTTATAGATTGTTTATTTCCAATAACTTTTCTTTTACCTCATTCATCAACCCACCAAGTATAATTATATGATGGTATTTTTGAACCAGTTTCATCTCTTACATCTCCTCTAAGAGTTACATTAAGTGGTGCATTTCCTGTTTTTGGAGTTGCTACAACCGTTCCTTTTACACTTTGGATTCTGGTATTTTCTAAATAATTATCCATCGCTTCAATAAGTTTTGAATAATATTCTTCATTTTTTGGATACTTTGCTGCTCAGGCAATTGCAATTTCTAATTTAGAATACAGATTTTTATTAATTAAATCATCTGGCAAGTAATTATATGACTCTTTTGCTGTAGCATAAATATCAGTTAAAGTAGCTCTTTTCATTTCTCTACCAACCTCAAAATCATTTCTTAATGTAAAGAAATCATCAGTTAATTTATACTTAAATTCATTAAATGTCCCAACATCTACCACTCTTAAAGATGTAACCGATTCCGAACTAGAAGCAGCATAAATAGTACTTGTATTTAATCCAAGTATTGCGATTACAAAAACAAAAGTTAATATTTTTTTCAACATAGTCTTTCTTTACCAAATAGTTTATTCCCTTTCATAGTATCATAATTCAAAAACTCGCGCAAATATCAAAGGCTAAAAAAATATTTATTTATTTGACTATTTTTAAATTTATTTTTTTAAATAAAATAATATTATTCATTATATCATATACACACTTTATATACTTTTTTGTAAAATAAATTTGCATAATAATTTTTTTTTATATAATTTATGAGTGTCTCTACACTATTATATATACATAAAAATACTACCATGGACTTAAATAAAGCGCAAGTAATAGGGAGAATAACTCAAGAAGTAGAATTAAAACAAACTCCTAACGGACAAAATGTAACCAGCTTTTCAGTAGCTACAAATAGAAACTGGACAGATTCAAGTGGAATGAAACAAGAACAAGTAGAATTTCATAATATTGTTCTCTGGGGAAAACTCGCAGAAATTGCTGGACAATATGTAAAAAAATGAAGTAAACTTTTTATAGAATGAAGACTTCAAACAAGATCATGGGAAGCTCAAGATGGAACAAAAAGATATAGAACAGAAATTGTAGGTGAAAACCTCATTATGCTAGACAATAAAAATGATTCTAATCCTGGAGATTTCAAAAACTCTGGTCAATCAACAAATGATACTCCTGCAGTCAAAAGATCATCTCCAAAACAAGAAGAGGAAATTTCTGTTGAAGATATCCCATTTTAATAAAAAGGTTTGAAAATATTCAAACCTTTTTTTATCTATTTAAGACCTTTACAATCAGAAAAAATTTTATACAATCTCACATAGATTATTTTATATTTTAAAAATAAAAATACAGCAATGAATTTTTACGAAACTTTATGAATAGATAAATCAGCGAGCAAAGATGAAATAAAAAAAGCATATAGGAAACTTGCTATGAAATATCATCCAGATAGAAATAGTGGTGATAGTGAAGCCGAAAAAAAATTTAAAGAAGTAAACGAAGCATACTCTACCCTATCGGATGATAGCAAAAGACAACAATATGATATGTTTGGTTCTACTGGATGAGCAGCTGGGGGAAACCCTTTTGGAGGTGGATTTGGATGAAATGCACAAAATGTTGATTTTTGAGATATTTTTGAATCATTTTTTGGAGGATGATTTAATGGAGGTTGAGGCCAAAGAACCAGAAGAAGCGAATTCAAATGAGAAGATTTAGAATATAAACTTCATATCGACCTTAAAACAAGTATTTATGGTTGAAACGAAACCATTACATTCAATAAAAAAGAAAGCTGTGTCACTTGTGATGGACAAGGCTGAAGTGGAAAAAAGACATGTTCAAAATGTAACGGACATGGAAAAGTAACTCAAACAAGCCAAAGTATATTTGGAACCATTCAACAAACTGTGAGCTGTGATGC
>CBFHLZ010000083.1:0-5365 GCA_965656795.1 Patescibacteria group bacterium | reverse complement strand
TGTATTTTTTTGTGTAAAAATAATAGTTTCAGTGTAATTAACTTTTGGATTTTTAGAAATATTTTTGTATTTACAATTTAAAAAATTATATAATAAAAAAAAACTCGCAATTGCGAGTTTTTTTTTTATTGAGAACAAGATGTTAAACTTCCTGTATCAATATAATCTTCATTATAATATGTATCACAAAAGTATTTCGGTGATATAATAGGTCATTCTTCTCTTCATTGAAATCCAAATGCGTCTAGTCCTAATACAAGATTATCTCCTAATATAGTTAATTCAAATATATCATTTGATTTAAACGCACTTTCTCAAATATTTGTAACCTGAGCAGGTATAATTAATTGAGTGATTTCATTTGATCTAAATGCTAATGCTCAAATACTTGTAACATTATCTGGTATAACCAATTGAGTAATGTCATTTGACTTAAATGCACCTTCTCAAATAGTTTCTAGGTTATTTCATAAAGTTAATGTTGTAATGTTATTAAAGTGAAAAGCAGAATTTCAAATGCTAATTACACTATCAGGAATAGTTACATTACTTATATTATTTGACCTAAATGCTTCTGATCAAATAGTTTCTAGGTTATTTCATAAAGTTAATGTTGTAATATAGCTATATCAAAAAGCAGTATTTCAAATACTAATTACACTATCAGGAATAGTTACATTACTTATATTATTTGACCTAAATGCTTCTGATCAAATAGTTTCTAGGTTATTTCATAAAGTTAATGTTGTAATATAACTAGATTGAAAAGCAGCATTTCAAATACTAATTACACTATCAGGAATAGTTACATTACTTATATTATTTGAACTAAATGCTTCTGATCAAATAGTTTCAAGACCTTCTCATAAATCTATAGAAGTTAGATTATTAGATACGAAAGCTTGAAATCATACAGATTTGATATTATCAGAAAGAACAACACTTTCAAGCTCTCTTAAGATAAAAGCACGATTTCAGATATGTGTAACTTTTTTACCATTAATTTCACAAGGAATAACAATATTTTTTGGATAATCTGATTTTAATCAAGTAATAGTGTTTAATCAATCAAAATTAAAATATCAAGCATCTGTTGGTGTAGTAGAATCAATACATTTTCATGGTGTAGTTTCATCTCATGGAATAGTGATTTCATCTCATGGTGTAGTTTCATCTCCTCAATCAGGTGGATTTGTTCATTCTGATGGAGGTGTTGTTTCTTCATCAGGGTTTGTTGGAACTGTAATATCTGGATTATCAATGATAAATTGCTCTAAGTTTTGAGGATTATGTCATAGGAGTTTAATAGCAAATTCTGCTAACTTAATACCATCATTCCTATCTAATGATTTTAATTCAGTATGCAATGAATTATCTAACTCAGGTATAGTCTCATATGTATCTAATAAACTTAATGTAAAGTCAACATACTTAGATTTAATATTTGAAGCATTAATATTTGCCCCTGATTGATCTAATAAAGCTTCACTCGTAAAATTAATACTTTCTCAATCTATAAAAAATACTGATCATGAAGAATGTAGAGAAGGTGCAGCATAATAATTTTTATCTTCTCAAACTACATAAAATGTATTGTAATTTCATAAAATTTTTGCTCTATATTTATTTTGAGCATGAGTTTTATTAGAAATATAACTATAGCTATCTGTTTCTAATCAATACATTAACTGATATTCTTTATTATCTAGTGTAGTTGCATACCACATTGGTTCTTGAGAGACTGGATCTAATGGAACATTAGATATTCATTTAAATCTTTCAACGAGTTCTTTTCAAATAACTCCTTGTTTCCAATTATTTACTGAACTATCATAATCAACAGGATCTGGGTAATCTCAGTAATCTACTTTTGATAATTCAAGAGCCTTGTCGATAGAATTTAAATCAGAGAGTCTAACCGCATCTCTTGACTCACTCCCATATCACTGAAGAGAAATAAATCATACTACTGATAAAATAGATAATATTACAATAACCGTAATTAGTTCAACAAGTGTAAATGCTTTTTTCTTTTCCATAATAATTTGTTATACCAATGTAAAATTAAATTAATAATATACATAATCAAATTAAAGTAAAATTTTAATTTAATTATTAAAAAAAAGCCTATTGAAATAGGCTTTTGAAACAGGTTTTTTTATTTTTTTACATTAATATTATTTCAAATAAAACAAAAATATTATTTAATCACTTTTGCAATTTCATTTGCAACATTTTTATCTAAAGGCGAAGGTATAATTTCATCTACTGTTGGATTTTTTACATAATTTGCCAATGCTAATGCTGCATTTATTTTCATTTCCTCTGTAATTTGAGAAACTCTATTTTCTAAAGCTCATCTAAATAATCCAGGAAATACTAAAACATTATTTAATTGATTTGGGAAATCAGAACGTCCAGTAGCTATAATTTTTGCTCAAGCTTTTTTTGCCTCTTCCGGCATTATTTCAGGAATCGGATTTGCCATTGCAAATATCATTGGATCTGTATTCATAGATTCTACCATATGAGATTTTAAGGCTCCAGCAACAGAAACTCATACAAATACATCTCTATTTTTTACTGCATCTTCTAGCGAACCTTCAAGATTATTAATATTTGTCATTTCGGCTAACATTTTTTTAGTGTCGTTTAAATCATTTCTATTTTTCGAAATAATTCATTTTGAATCTACCATTATAATATCTTTTACACCAAACTCCAAAAGTAATTTTGCAATAGCTACTCAAGCAGCTCAAACTCAATTAATCACTACTTTTATGTCTTCTTTGTTTTTATCTGTTATTTTTAACCCATTAATAATTCAAGCTAAAGTTACTATTGCGGTACCATGTTGATCGTCGTGAAATACTGGAATATCTAATTCTGCTTTTAATCTTTCTTCGATTTCAAAACATCTTGGAGCTGAAATATCTTCTAAATTTATTCCTCAAAATGTGGGAGCGATATTTTTAATCGTTGAAATAATTTCTTCAGTATTTTGTGTGTCTAAAATAATAGGGAAGCCATTGACTCCACCAAATTCTTTTAATAGCGCACATTTTCATTCCATAACTGGAAGCCCAGCTAAACCTCAAATATTTCCAAGACCTAAAACGGCTGATCCATCAGAAATCACTGCAACAGTATTTGCTTTGAGTGTATAATCATACGCCGTTTCTTTATCTTTTTGAATTTCTAAACATGGTTGAGCTACACCAGGAGAATATGCTAAAGATAAGTCATCTTTTGTATTTAAAGGCATTTTTAAACCAGTTTCTATTTTTCAAACACTTTTTTTATGAAGTTTTAAACTTTCTGCAAAATAATCCATAGTTTTTTATTTAAATATAAATTTATAAAAAATAATATATTTTATCAGCTAAAAGTAAAGGAAAAAATATATTTATATAGTTACTATATTTTTTAAAGTTAAATAATTCTAAAGAAATAAAAAAATCCCATAAAATGGGATTTCTTTGTCATAATTATCGAGAAAGTAGTTTTTGTTTTTCAGAATGACGATAATAACGATTTCTCGCAAAAATAATCATGAAACCGAGTCCAAAACAGACAACTGCTTGAATTTGGTGATACGTAGAAATATTAAGCATTGAGTCAATAACCCAAAAATGAATACGTATGTCAATATCTTGAACAAAACCTAACATCAAGTGCGCAAATGCTAGTAATGCAGATATTATTGGCATTCTTTTCCAAATACAATTTGGTATTCTTATTTGTGGAAAGATAGAATATCTTTTAAATAAAAAACCTAATTTTCCTTCCGTTGGTAATTTTGTTGGGGTAAAGTACCCTATTTCCTTTTTCACTTACAACCTCCTATTTTAGTAATTGCTCAGCGTATTGTATGAAAAAAAATAATAAGTCAATCCTCTTGCAAAATAAATAATAATGTATATAATTTGTATATATTAAATTTTTAATTATTTTATGCCAAAAAAATCAAATTATACAAAAAATAAAGCTACTCATAATAAATTTTCATTCAAAAAAATTATACTTTTTCTGATAATTTTATTGTTTATTCATATTGTTTATATAAATATTTCTATTTTATTTTCTCATAATACTAAAACTGAAGTATTAGTTATAAATCCGATTGAAAAAATAAATTCTACTAGAATCGATAATAAAAATACTCTGCATTTTCAAAAAAATATAGAATTATTTCAAAAAGATCAAATGAGGAAAATATTAGTACTCGCAAGTGAAAATAATTCTTGAATTTCTGCAATAGAAGTAATATGAGATTATTTACTCAAAAATGACGTCTGGTGAGGAAATATTGCACAATTAGAGAGTTATCCTTGAGATTATTACAAAGAAGTGCTAGGATTTTTAAATAATCAAAAATTAAAAAATGCTACCATTATGACAAGTTTTTGAAACTATTATAAAACTTCTCAAAAATTTCATGCAAATGCATATGATTCAATTATAATAAAAACCTATTATAATGGTTTTACTGATACATTTTTTGGAAGCTTCCAAAATTTTTATTATTTTTGGAAAAATAAATTATAAAAAAAATCAGAAATAAATTTCTGATTTTTTTTAATATGAAAGTGTTTGATACTGAGTATTTTTTAACATCATTGGTATTTCAATGGCAATTACATCTGATTCTTCTGAATCTCAAATAATTAAATGTTCAGGGTTTTCATCGTTTACACCAGCAGCATCTTTTGTTTTGAGTTTATGTGAATCAATTTTTATTTTCCCATCAATCACAAAATAATATACTCCATGAAGAGGGTTTCTTTTTTTGTATGGAACAACTTCTCTTTGAGAAATATTAATACGAGAAATATATGCATCTTGAAAAATCCTGTTTGCATCATCTTTAGGATCTCAGCTGGCTAAAATTTGCCAAACATTTTGTCTGTCTTTTTTTAAATATTTTTTTTGTTCATAAATAGGTTCTCCTGAATGATTTTCTGACTCAATCCAAATATGTAACACTTTTAATTCTTCTTCTTGATTTCCATTAAATTCACTATGAGAAATTCATTTTCCAGTGGAAATACTTTGCACTGAACTTTTTTTGACTATAGTGTCATTTCACAAACTATCTTTGTGAGATAATTCTCATTCTAATGGAATTGATATGATTTCCATGTCTTTATGTGGACGTGCTGGAAATCCTTCACCTGGTTGAACGTGGTCTTCATTTAAGACCAACAGTTTTCCAAATCACGGTCTTTTGTGATTATGGTAATCTGCGTATGAAAACGAAAAATAACTTTTAATCCATTTTTGATTAAAGTATCATCTTTCTTCATTTTCATGAATTTCGATGTTCATAATCGCATAGTTATTGATAATACCTTTATTATATTTT
>CBFHLZ010000082.1:0-5413 GCA_965656795.1 Patescibacteria group bacterium | reverse complement strand
AATAATTTTATTTCGTCAATAATTTTTAGAAAAATATTATTTAACTATCTCATTCCCATTCACTATAGAATTGCTCTAAATATAATTCCATAAAATCATGTCTTTTTTCTGCAATATTTTTTGCAGAACTTGTATTCATTTTATCTTTTAATAAAAGAAGTTTTTCATAAAAATGATTTAGAGTTGGTGCAGTAGAATTTTTATATTCTTCTTTTGTCATATTTAAATTTGGTTCTATTTCTGGGTCATATAATCCACGTCATTTATGTCATCCATAAGTAAAAGTTCTTGCTATTCAAATAGCTCAAATAGCATCTAATCTATCTGCATCTTGTATAACATCTAATTCAGCAGAACGAAATTTTTGTATATGATTTCATCATTTAAATGAAATATTTTCTATAATTAAAATAATATGATCTATTATTTTTTCATCTACATCTTGTGAAATTAAAAATTCTTTTGCAATTTTTGGTCAAATTGTTTCATCTCAGTTATGAAATTTACTATCCGCAATATCATGTAACAAAGCTCATAATTCAACTATCAATAGGTCAACTTGTTCAGTTTTAGCAATATTTTTTGCATTTTTCCAAACTCTATACACATGAAACCAATCATGACATCATGAAGCACTTTTCAATGTTTTTTGAACAAATTCGATAGTATTTTCAATAATATTTTTATTCATAATCAATATGTAAATAATAATTTATTTTCTATTTTCTTCTAATTTATCTAAAAATTGTTGTTTCCCCCCTGGAAATGTATCAGAATAAATACAACCACAATAGTTTTGTCTATAGATATCATGTTCTTTCGTGTAGGCAACAGAACGTTCAAAACCTTTGTTTTTTCTGAATGCAATTTTGAAAAATTCTAATTTATCTTTTAATGTTTCTTGAGTTTTTGGGTTGATAGTTTCTTGAACTGACCATTTTTCTCAAAGATTAAACATTTTATCTAAATCTTTATGTGGAGAAGTATTGAGTGTTGAAGTCCAATATTTTATATCTAATTTACGAGCTTCCAGAGCTGATCTTTCTAAACGCATGTCATAACAAGCCGTACATTTTTCTCATTTTTCTGGAGTATGTTCGAGTCATTTTATTTTATTGAAAAAATTCCCAACATCATATTCTCAGATAATATATTCAACGTCCTCTATTTCACAGACTTTTTTGAACGCATCTACTCTTTTATCATGTTCAGGTTTTGGTTGAATATTTGGATCATACCAAAAACAAACTACATCATACTGTTTTTTTAAATCCATAATTGGAACTGTTGCATCTGGTCCACAACAAATATGCAGCAATAATTTTTCTTTTTTTTCGATAACTTCTTTTACCGGCTTATAACTCGTTCTATGAATTCCTGTTACTTTTGATTTATCTGATAGATATTGTTTATGTTTTTTTGTTCCATATCATTTATGATTTTCTACTCATAAGTCTGGGTATAAACTTGCATATGTCACTAATAATTTATCTCTGAAGACTTTTGCTATAATTGAAGCTGCTCAAATTTCAGTAATTTTTCCATCTCAACCAATAACAAATATTGGTTTTTTCTTTAATTCTTCAAATTCATAATTATCATTTCCATCAATCATAACAGTAGAAATATTTTCTACATCTATTTTTCTAGAAATTTCTACAATAGCTCTACGCATAGCTTCTCTATTAGCTTGTCTGATATTTATTTCATCGATAACAAAATTATCCACGATTCCAACACCAAAAAAAACTTGAGGATTTTCTCATCTACTCATTTCCACTAATTGTTCATAAAGTTCTTCTCTTTTTTTCTCTGATAATTTTTTAGAATCATTCATTTGATCTAAAAAATCTTTTTCTGGCATATTTTCAGGATTGAAACACAGAGCACAAGCTGAAACTGGACCTAACCAAGGCCCTCTACCTGCTTCATCAATTCAAATTTTAATTTTCATATATATTCGACTTTCATTATTTAAATTTTCCTTATAATAACTGCAACATTAAATTAAACAAGTAAAATTTTAATCAAAATATGGAATACAAGATTTTTGGGTGCAAAGTAAATAAATATTATACAGATGAATGGTTAAATTCAGACTTTCTTTCAGATAAAAATGGTCTTTTTATTGCGTCATGTGTTGTAACAGATAATGCAAAAAGAAAATGGATAAAATTCGTAAAAGATTCAGCAAAAAATCTATGAGAAAATCAAAAAATATTTATCAGTGGATGTTGAGCATTTAAAAGATGAGATGCACAAGACGACTTTTTTGAGATTTATCCCGATTTAGAATATTTACAATGACAAATAGAAATTCTTGATGAAAAACCTCAAGAATTAAAAAAAGAAATAAATAATTCTCAGGAAGAAAGAACAAAAAAATTATCGGACATTAAAAATAAACTTTCTAAAATTCCACAAATTTATACAAAAAAATTCTTACTCGTACAATGAGGTTGTGATAGTTTTTGTACATTTTGTCTTACCGTTCAAAAAAGATGAAAACACTATTTCAGAGATAAAGATGATATTGTAGAAGAAATTTTAGAATTCGAAGCTGCAGGATGAAAAGAAGTGGTACTCACAGGAGTAAACCTTTCAGCTTGGGGCCTTGAACACACAAATGATATTTGAAACTCTCGTTTTGCAGAATTACTCGAATATATTTTAGAAAAAACTGATATTGCTCGTTTAAGAATTAGTTCTATGGGACCAGAATTTATTGATGATAAATGTCTAGAAGTATTTAAACACACAAGAATTTATCCTCATTTTCACTACTCTGTACAATCTGGTTCGAGTAAAATTCTTAAATCAATGCACAGACATTACGATGGAGAATATATGAGAAAATTATTAGAAAATACAAAAAATATAAAAAGAGAAGATGGAGTAGAAGTAAGTATTTGAGCTGATTTAATCGTAGGTTTCCCCGGAGAAACTCAACAAGATTTTATGGATACATATAATCTTGTAAAAGATGGTTTAATTACAAAAATCCACGCTTTTCCGTTTTCAGCTCACAATATGTGAGAATCAGTTCCAGCTGGAAAATTTCCAACTCAAGTGGATGAAAAAATAAAAAAAGAAAGAATGTGGGAATTATCAAGTATTTGAGATCAAATCAGAGAAGATTTTATCGATAGGAATATTTGAAAAACATTTGAAGTTCTCATCGAAGTTGTTAAAATTGATGATAAGTGAAATACAAAATGGAAAGGTTGGACACAAAATTATATAGAAGCAGATGAAAAAACATTTGAAATAACTTCTTGAAATATCCAAAGAAACCATATTGTTACTTGAATTTTAAAATAATAATATAATAAAATATGTATTTTTATGTTCCATTTGTGGTTACTATTTTATTAGACTGAATTACAAAAATTTTAGCCAGTAGTTTTTTAACACAAAAAGTTCCTTTACTTTGAAATTTTATTTATTTAGAATTTATGCAAAATAGTGGAATAGCTTTTTCTATTCCTGTTCCCTATATGTTGTTAAAAATACTCACAATAGTTTTGATTATTGCACTTTATTATTATTATAAATCAGAGAGAAAAACTGCAAAAAATACAAAACTTTTAGATATCAGTTTTGGTATGATTTTGGCTTGAGCTTGTCGAAATGCTTTTGAAAGAATTTTTCATGGAAAAGTAGTAGATTTCTTTTGAGTACAACATTTTGCGATTTTTAATCTCGCAGATGTGGGTATCACACTTTGAGCGATACTATTTATATATCATAGTTTTTTTCAAAATAAATAATCCTTAAAAAATATTTATGACTCACTTTTGACCACAAAAAATTTCTGCTTGAGATATCGGGATGAATGCTTTTTGAAGTTTCATAGCCTGACTTGTATGAAGTATAATTATTGTAATATTTACAGCGATACTTTCAAATATAGTAGATTTTTGAGCCACATTTAGTGCTGGAGAAATTTGAGTGAAAAAATGAGCTTTTTTTCCAATGATATTTTCAGTGGTAACATTTATTGGAACGAGTGTAATGCTTTATTTTACCTATTTTATAGCCAATAAAATAAATCCTGAAAAATATACAAGAAATATAATCATTTTTGGTCAAATAGCTTTTTTTAGTATTTTGACATACTTTCTGATGACTCCTATTTATTTAGTCGTTGGTATGCAAAATTATGATTATCTTTTATATATTTTCCTTATTCACACTTTTACCGTAACATTTTGAGTGAATGTTATTTTAGAAATTCTCAATAATTACAGACATGTGCTTATCGGGATTTACGGAAGTTTTATTTGATTATTTTTTGCCAGTTTAATCGGTTTATGGATTTTTGAAAAATTTCCTGATGGAACAGCTAAAATGATGAGTTTAGTTATTTTACTTCCACTGATAAATTTGCTCATCACTGGATTAAAAACGTGATTTGAATTTATTTATTATCACTACACAATTTACACAAATACTGACGGACTTTGAGATATTTTTTACCAAATAGAAATGGAAGAAAAAGAAGCACAACGTGAAGAAGAGTTAAAAAACAGTATTTAAAAATATTTCATAAAAATAAATTATGCTCGATATTATTGAACAAATTATAAAATTTTATCTGCAATATAAAAAAGCTCCAGATGTAAGTGATCTCAAATTGGAAGATACTTCTTTGATGGAAGAAAAAAAATCTCTTTTTATCACCCTCTATAAAAATGGTGAAGTAGCTGGAAGTAGCTGATGCATAAACGGAAATAAACGTCCTGTTGTTTCTGAATTAATCGACAACACTGTATATGCGCTAAGTAAAGATGAAAGATTTGAAGCGCTTGAACTCAAAGATATAGAACAAATAAAAATCAGATTAGATATAATAGAATCTCGTGAAGTATTAGATGACAAACAAAATACTCTCGAAAAGCTTGATCCATCAAAATCTGGAATCCTCGCAATCAAAAAAGATTATGAAAATATTGCCCTGATTTTACCAAATATTCATCCGATACTCTTAACTGGAGAAGATTTCAAAGATGTATTACAAAAAAAATTAAACGAAAAAAAATTTCAAAAAGAAGAATATCTTCTCTTTGAAATAAAAACTCAAGTGCATAGAAATTTTTAATGAATAAAAAAAAATCCCGAAAGGGATTTTTTTAGTTATCTATTAACCACATTCATTCCCAGTAGTATCTGGATTACCATTAATTATTATTAATGTATCTCATGCAGTAGTAGCAGCTACAGCACCAGCAGGAGTACAAGCTCAGGTTTCTTCATTAGATATAGCATCTTCATTAACTAAAGTACTATTTGTATTTGTAAGTGATCAAATTTCTAATCTTGAATTATCATCTCAATTATCTCCATCTCTCGCTTTAGAAGAAACATTCCCTTGATTTTCAAAAGCAGTAGAAAGTTCAAATGAACCATAGAG
>CBFHLZ010000081.1:0-5425 GCA_965656795.1 Patescibacteria group bacterium | reverse complement strand
TTATAAGTGCAATTGTTTTTAATATTTCCAAAATGGAAAACTCTTTAATTTTTATCTTCATCTTTCGTTGTTTTAATATACCCAAATCTTTCAAGGGTAGTTGTTATAAATTTTTCTCTATTTTCTTTTCTTAGTATAAATGGTATGAATAAATATTGAGTTGTTGCAATAAATATTGATAATACAACAATACGGCTTTCATTTTCTAAATCTTGAGCTCATATAAATTCACCTTCAATTAGTAGGAAACTAAATTGTGTTAAAAATCATAATATGAGACAAGAGAGGAAAAACTTTCCTCCGTCCCATTTAACATTTCAAGATTGAACCTCCAACCCATTAATTACTCATCAAGCTATAAATCAATAGAAGAAGAATTTAAATTTTGTTATTATATGTAATATTTCTTCCATTGTTTTTTTCGTTAATATAAAATATAAAAAATATATATACTAAACTATTGTAAGCCCCCCAAACTAAATAGTCCAATGTTGTTCAAGGCTCAAACTTGACAATTTCAAATTTAAGTGCTACAAAGAAAATAAATATTCATAAATACGAAACAATATAAAATGGTTTTTCTTTATTCCTAATAAGAAGAAACCAGATATATATAGAGAGTGCTGATTGCACTGTTATTATTGTTCACGCTATCATTTATCCTTTGTATAGTTAAAACTAGATGCGCCGAACCATCTAATAAATTTAAAATAGAGGTGGGCACAGTGAGTTGCAAATCTTGGGCTTTTACTATCAAGAGCATCTTTTAACAACCTCTCATATAATCAGCAATCTGCTTCAATTCTATCAAACTCCGTTCACCCTTTTGTATAGCTTTTGTCGTGTATTTCGGCGTTAGTTCTTTTGAAACCAATTCGGCTTGAGAGGAAGTTGAGAGCGAATGCAAACATCTTATATTTAAAACTCCCGTCGCCTTGTGGTCAGTATCAGTTTGTCATAATTAATTTATTACTAAATATTTTTCTCTAATTTCTTTAGTTTTTTCTCTTAAAGTTTTCTTAAGTGAAGTGTAGGCAATAGAGTATGCGTTTGCATTTGCAATAATCTTTTCGGCAAGTTCTTTTATTGTTTCTCATTCTACCGTGTAACCGTTGAGAAATTCAGAAATATAATTTTCATCTTCAATTACTTTTTTTGCTTCTGTTTCTTCTTTTATAAAAAGCATAACTTCCTCTGGAGTATATTCAGAAGTTAATTCTTGTACTGCTTTTTGAAAAGTTTTATCAGCTTCCCTTATTTCAGCTTTCATTTGTTTTTCTAAATACTCTGGTGTTTCTACAATTTCTCCGTTTTCATATTTACAACCGTTTTGTAATTTTTCTATTTGTTCTTGTGTGAAATTTACAACTTCAACACAATCTTCTCTTTTTGAGTAATCAATTCAGAAAGCTATTTCTCAATTTTCAAATATTGATGATAACATATATTGTTTTTTAGTAATTAAAATCAACCTGTATTTAATAATAATTCAGTAGGACTTAAGGCTTTTCATACCAATGTTGAATTTCCTCTTGTTATAGTTCAAGGAACACTAGAAGAAAGAGAATATTTTTCTCATTTATCTAATCCACTCATTTCTATTATTCCAGAAACTTGGATTGAAATTGTATCTCATTTATTTCAATCTTCCATAGCTACTCAAATAATTCAACCAGATGCTTTTCATATTATTCTATTTAATGAACTAGATACAAGATTATGCACATATATCTTATCTGAACCATCATCGCAACTAATTAAATTATTTCAATCAAATGTTAATCAAGAAGGGCTATAAGAAGGACTAGAAAAAGAAGAATAACTATCATCGCTCAATCAATTATATATATATATCTTGTCTCAATTACTATTGCAATTTATTAAATTAGTTCAATCAAAAGCTAATCAAGATATATTTATACCACCTATGGTTCATAATGTTTTTTTTATTGATGAACTAACTCAATAATGTATATATACACCGTTTCTATCACAACTAATCAAATCAGTTCAATCAAAAGTTAATCAAGTAGGTGGCCAATTATCATAATCGTGGTCAAAATTGGAAAGTATATTTGAACTAATTCAGTTGTGAATATATACCTTTTTACTCGATGTATCACAACTAATTAAATTAGTTCAATCAAAAGCTAATCAAGAAATATTTGTTCAAGGAGAATTAAAGCTAGAAAGTATATTTGGACTAATTCAATCGTGAATATATATTTTATCTTCATTTCTATCACAACTAATTAAATTAGTTCAATCAAAAGCTAATCAAGATATATTTGTTCAAGGAGCAGGGAAAGAGTAGGTATTATAATTAATAAAATCTCATTTAATTACATCTTCATCAAGCTTTACTTCGACAATATTTAATTTATCTTTTTCTACAAACTTATCTATTAAATCTGTTTGATTATTAATATCTCAACTAATATTTCCCCAGCTTGCTGTAACATCTACATCGTAACTACTACCAACAGATATGATTGTGTCATATGAGTTAATAGTTATCCCTGTTCCACTACATTGAATTGTGAAGTATAAATCAAAAGGACTATCTGGATAACCATTCTTACCTATTGTTAATAATGTTGAAGAAGTTGCATTTGTAGTTTGGTTATTTCCTGCTTCAACTGTAATAGTTCTTGTGTAAACTATATTATCATCACTAAGCCTCTTCCCTCTAATTGTAATAGTTCTACTTTGTGTAGTGTTATGTAGAAAGTTAATATTTGTACTTAAATTATGTGGTGCATTCTTTTTAATACTAACTGTATTTGCTACATCATTAAGCTCAAAAACATCAGTGTTACTAGACTGCGCCAGCACATCAAAAGGAACTGTTTGTTCTGCTGTTGTCAATACGATTGGTGTTGAATGTCAATATTCCCCACTTGCGCTTTGTAGATTAGCAATAGCTTGTTTATTTGCTTCGGAAACAGCTTCAACTAAATCAATAGTATTATTGATATCTGTTTCAATTAAATCAATTTCTGTTTTACTGTAAACATCTAAATTATCTCTAGCTGTTTGTTTATTTTCTAGGTCACTTAAATTGTTTGTAGATAACATATCACCTATTCAATCTCAATCTTCTATTTCAAATGATTGTGGGGAATTGATATAGTCTCAATTTATTGTAACAGTAGTTGTTTTTCAAACCTTGTAGCTTGTAATTGTTGTTATTGTTTTACCGTCTTCTCAAGTATCTCCTTTATCACCTTTTTCCCCTTGCTCACCTTGTTCTCATTGGTCACCTTTATCACCTTTTTTACCAATGGCTCATAAATCCCAATAATTTTCGTCAGTAGGAAGGTTATTTAATGTAACATTGTTCGCTATATATGAACTTCATTCATATACAACTATGTCTCCAATTTGATATCTAATAGAAGGAAGATAGTCGCCCATCCATCTTATACCTCTACCAATTGGTTTTGTATATATTGGCATATTAATTTTTTATATTATTAATTAAAGCATTTAATGAAAGTGGATTTTTAACAATTTTACTAATTTTTTCTTCTCATGCCTCTTTAAGTTCTTTTCAACTTGTAATTCAATTTTCTATTAATAGTTTTACAGTGGCTTCACCAACTCATTTTATAGTTAGTAAATCACTTCTTTCTATTGATACAGCTTTTGTCATATTCTTATTAATTCATTCTCTATCTTTTTTTGTTAAAATTGAAGCTGTATTATTTGCAAATAGTTTTGCGAACATCACTTTATCCATTTATTAAATGTATTATTAAATAAAAAAGAGAAGACCCGAAAGCCTCCTCTTTAGTAAACTCTTACTAGACAGCAGAGTTATCACCTTTAGAACCCACAACAATTTCTGGGTAAAGGATTTGAGCACCGAAGAATTTTTCAGCAGTAATCCAAGTTGCATTAGTTTCGTCATCTTCATACATTTTAATTGAAATGTCTCCAAATCCTAAATCTCTAATCGCTTTTCTTAAATTAGAAGCTTCTTTGTTTAACACAAACCACATAGTTCCAGTACCAATAGTTTCTTCTGGATTTTGACTATCTGGTTGGTTCATAGTATCTAACACTGTTAGTCTAACTTTAAACCCTGCTCTTGTAACGAATACATTAGCGAAGTTATCATTAGATGCTTCTGTTCCAGAATATGTATATGGTTGGAAACCATTCATATCAGAAAGAGTGTCTAATGCTTGTGCTTCAAGTTCTGGAGCAACAATTAAGTCATAAATATCAGCTCTTCTAGTTCTAATACCTAAACCATCTCTCATTTTTCTATGCATTTCTACAGCTTTCTTTAGATTTGCATAATTTAATGGAGCGTGTTGTCCAGCATTATCTACATCTTCAACAATATTTGAATATGTTTCACCTGTACCAACAATGATATGGTCATTAGCGAATAACGATTTACCATCATATACAGCAGACCCTGGTCAAAATTGAGCACCAACTTCAAAACCTTTTGTAAAACATTTAGTTAAATATTCGTTTTGAGTGATAGAAATTTCATATGCTTGGTCTTCCATATCGTTCATAGCACTTTTTAAATCTGCTAAAAGTTCATTTGGAATACCTTGAGCGCTACCTGCTCTTTCTAACCATTTTTTAGTTTTAGAAGACATACCAGAACCGATAAATGTTCTAACTAATTCGTATGATATTTTATTACCATATTTTTTACCATTAACTTTGAACGCATCAAATTCCCCAACTAATGGAGCACCTGTAAGTCCAAGTTTTGTTTTAATTTGCCCTTCTTTGTCAGCCACTTCCATTTTCGTAAACCCTAATTTATCAGCAACATTTTCAGTAACTCTTGGGTCTAAGATTTTTTCGTCGAATAATTCAGTGATAACAGGAGCTACAATTTTATAAGCTTCATCCGAAGATAATAGCCCTGCTTTTTCTACTACAGCCATTTTTTATTATTATTAATTATTATTAAGTCCTTCTAAAAAGAAAGAATATCTATGTGCGCGAATGTACCTCACGCGGGGTATTGTTAATGTTAATTAACTATTATTTAGCTTTAATAAATGAACCTCTCGATGCATTTTTAAATTTTACACATTTTAATGCAGTACCTGTTCCCGCAGTAGCGAAATCTACAGCACCATTAGCATCAATATCAAAAAGAGAACCTTCTGATGCTTTTACTAATGAACCATTAGCTACATCCATTTCAATTTCTGTTTGTTCTTTTAAAACAATATAATCTAGTTCAGCTTTAATTGTACTTTCATTATCAGAAACAAAAGTTTTATCTTGAACAGCTAAACCATCAATTGCTTCACCTACAGCAGATTGGTCAACTACACCAGCATTAACTGTAACAGGTAATCCGTAAACAGCTACTAAATCGTTAGCACCAACAGCTTTTCTACCAGAACTTCTATCTGGTGATAAAATTTTATTAGACATTATT
>CBFHLZ010000080.1:3404-5429 GCA_965656795.1 Patescibacteria group bacterium | reverse complement strand
TAGGATAAAATGTAACATCAAAATCTTCTTCTAAAATTCAAACTGTATAATAATAATTTCTTGTATAATCTACCATATCTTCAACATTATATTTTCAGAAAATATTATCTTTTCAGATAATATTTATCATAAATTGATATTGGAGGAAAATATTTCTTTCATAGATTTTTTTTCTTTCACTCTGATTAAATAGAGAATAATAATTATTTTGATTTTTTAATGATTTAAGATATGTCACAACATTTAATTGAAAAAAGGCATCAAATATATTTTTTTCATCTAAAACAATTTGAGAAAAATTTATAGAAATTTTATTTATTTTTTCTGCTTCTTCTATTTCTGTTTGCCTGAAATAATAATTTTTTGCAACGAGTAAATATCATAAAATATCATCCGTTTCAGACACATCATCTCATAAAACTAATTTGGTAAAATCACCACTCAATGCCGTTTGAATCTGTGAAATATTTTTCTGAATAACTGTTTCATCAACTTCACAACTCTCATTTTTCAGACAATTATAATGTCTTTTATCGATATTTTTTAGAATATTAGCTAAATCTTTATGTCAATTTGATGTAATATTTTGCTCTAAGTGAGGAAATACATTTTCGTTTACTGGATTTTTAATACTAAAAGCTGGCATTATTCATTGTATTATAATAATACTAAATAATAAAATAAAAATCATTATAGTACTTTTTTTAGTCATCTATATATAATTAATTAATAAATTAAAAATATTATATTTGCATTAAATAAAAAATCAATATAATTAATTTGAATAAAATTTTTATTCACAAATCAAACATATAACATACATAACAATGTTAAAAATGAGGAATTTTTAAATGTTTAAAAAATTATTATTAACTTCTATATTATTACTATCTTCAAATGTAATAGCAGACACTAAAGTTAGATCATGGTGTGTGCCAAAATCTAATAGTAATACTTTTACTGTAAATGTAGTCATTAATAGACTAATGACCCCAGGTACAGATTATGTATCAGTTTTTCTTTATCCTGAAAATGAAAGACAGATTGCTAATCACTATAAAATCCCAAATGGAACAAGGGAATATACATTACAATTTCTTGATGTATCGCCAAGTACATGGTTACATATTAATAATGATGATGGTAATATTAATAAAGGTCCTAATAATAAGCAAGGTCCAGGAACCTGCCTAATGTAAAATTATTTTTAACTCTAAAAGAATCCAAGCAGAGCTTGGATTCTTTATTTTGTTAATTTTTTTTACATAATTTTATTTCTCGTTTGTTTTCTGATATCTCAGTTATGAAATTTTAACATATCGTTTGAAATAATTATCCCATAAGGTTCTCAGATTTTTTTATAATGTTTGAGAGTTTTTGGTAAAAATATTTTTTTTAATATTTTTTCGATAAAATTTCAAATTTTAGAATTATTTTTTTCTGGAAAATTTCTAGAAAATTTTATATATTTTTTATTTTCAGAAATATTTTTTTTGTATTCTAAAAAATCTGCCCACGAATTATTTCGTGAAATAAAATCTTCATAGGTATTATTTATATTCACAATTGGCTTAAAATGAAGAATCCAATTGTATAAATAAATATCTTTGTCGAGTGCAAAACGTTTGAAATCCAGAGCATTTGTCGTAGAAAAAAAACTTAAGCAAAACCTTCCGGCATGATGTTTATCATCTTTTCTGACTCTTAAAATTTGAAAAATAAATGTCACGAGTATTCTCACAATCCAAAGTCTATTTGGAGTTGAAACGATATATAGATCGATATCAGAACTGTTTTTTGCACAATTCATCGCAATAGTATTTCCAACTCAAATCATACGAAGGCCAGGAATCCATAAAATATATTTAAAATATTTTTCACATTTTTTATAAAAATGTTTTTCTATTTTTCAAGGATTTTTCCCAACTTGAAAGATTTCTTCAAATAATTTTTGCTGTGATTGGCTCGGAGAAAATCATTTTAAATCGCTTGAAAAATTCATTTTGTAAAAATTAGGTTTTTGGT
>CBFHLZ010000080.1:0-3305 GCA_965656795.1 Patescibacteria group bacterium | reverse complement strand
TTTTTTGCTGTGATTGGCTCGGAGAAAATCATTTTAAATCGCTTGAAAAATTCATTTTGTAAAAATTAGGTTTTTGGTTAAAATAGGGTTCAATTTAAATATATACTTTTTCTATTTCTTTTCAATAAATTATGAGATATTTATGTACACAGTGTAATTATATTTACGACGAAACGCAAGGAGAAGAAGATTTTGACCAAGGAACCAGTTTTGATGAACTCGGAGATTATTTTACTTGTCCTGTTTGTGGGGCTGAAAAAGAAGAATTTCACTGAATCGAAGAAGAAATAAATTATATTCCGGAGCATCCAAGAGATCCTCTTGAAATAGATCATTTTATTGAAACTCAAGTTATAGGTGACAAACTCAAAGTAACTATTTGAAATGAAATCCACCCAATGGGAGATTCTCATAGAATCGCTGCGATGAGTTTATATGATGAATATGGTGATTTAGTCGAAACTAAATTTATGCAGCAGGATGTTGATCCAGTGGTAGAATTTGATTTTGATGATTTATGAGAATATGAAATCAGAGTTCAATGTAGTTTACATGGAATTTGGGGAAAGAAATTTGTTCAATAATTGTCTTTTGAAAAATACTGTGATAAACTAGAGATACTATTATTCCTAAGTGTCAGATATTAGTTGAAAAATTATTACTTGCATTGCTTAAGAAAATAACAAACAAAATATGAAAAAAACAGTGCTCGAAGTCCTCGTTGATAAAAAAAATCTCAAATGACCAGGTGTGTTTGAACATATTCTTATCGTTTTACATAAAGTATTTGACGATATTCCAAAACACAAATGGTACAAAAAAAATAAAACCATTCAACCGAATTTTTCTTTTGAAATAACAAAAGTGTGAAATAGAATTCGTTTTTTTATAGTGGTTCCAGATAAATATAGAAACTTCTTAAGAAACCAAATTTATGCACATTATAATGATGTAGAAATCATAGAAGTTTCAGATTATCTAGAAAATATTCCAACGGACAAAATGTATGTTGGGAAAGTATGACTCAATAAAAATTATCTCTATAGTCTCAAAAGTTTTACTGAAATGCAAGAAGAAGGAAGTAAAGATATGGTTGATCCATTTTCTTCGATTACTTCTGCTCTTTGAAGAACTGGAACGTATACACTCAATACAATTCAAGTAAATTTCACACCTGAGGATGATAATAATTGGAAAGCAAATGCTCAACAAGTTGCTGACATTATTCGTTCAAAACATCCAGCTTTTGTAAAAAAGATGATGATGAGTAAATATTTTTTCTTATTAAAAATATTTTTATTCCCGTTTGCTATTTTTGCAAAATTAATTGGACTCATATTTCAAAAATCAGATGAAGAATCAGAACCATCAGAAGGTTGAGATGAAGAAGACAAAAAAGAAGAATTTTTTATGCAAAAAATTTCGAAAGGTGGATATAAAACTTCGATTCATTTAATACATGCCTGAGAGGATCCGGTAGAAGCGAAATCATCTATAAGAGAATTATTTTCTACTCTCCACGTATTTTCAAATTTTTGAGGAAATTCATTTAAATTTTTCTGAGTGAAAAGTGACCAAAATACTATTGATTGTGCAAAAAATAGATCTATTTGTTCTTCACAAGATATTTTATCAACAAGTGAATTATCAGGTTTAGTTCATCTTCCTACGAGTTATGTAAAAACTCCTCAAATCAATTGGGTTTCTGCTCGTGCATTTGAACCACCTTCAAATCTACCGATTATTGACCCTGATCTTACAGATGATATAGAACCCGAAACAAACCTTACTCCGCTTTGAAAAACTAATTTTCGTGGTACAAATATGAGTTTTGGTATGTGACCGAGTGATAGAAGAAGACACGTTTATATTATCGGAAAAACAGGGATGGGGAAATCTACACTGTTAGAAAATATGATTATTGACGATATTTTAAAAGATAGGTGAGTAGCTGTTATTGATCCGCATGGAGATTTAGCTGAAGCTGTAATCGGACATATTCCAAAATCAAGAACAAACCAAACTATTATTTTTGATCCAAGTGATACCAATTGGCCAATTGCATTTAATATGCTCGAAGACGTTATTCCAGAACATAGACCTTTGGTTGCTTCAGGTTTAGTTGGGATTTTTAAAAAAATATTCTGAGATTCTTGGGGACCTAGGCTCGAACATATTTTGAGAAATACTGTTTTAGCACTGTTAGAATATCCAAATACAACTCTTATTTCTATCCCTTTAATGTTAACCAGTGAAGTGTATAGATGAAAAGTGGTAAATAAAATTAAAGATCCAGTAGTAAAAAAATTCTGGACTGGAGAGTTTGCAAAAATGGCACCAAACCAAAAAGTAGAAGCTGCTGGACCAATTTTAAACAAAGTAGGGCAATTTCTCTCAAGTTCAATTCTCAGAAATGTTCTTGGACAACCAAAAAATAGTTTTTCTATTCGTTGGGCCATGGATAATGGGAAAATTATCATCGTAAACCTTTCTAAAGGGAAAATCGGGGAAGATGCTTCGAGCCTACTGGGTGCGATGATGGTAACAAAATTTCAAATGGATGCCATGAGTAGGGCAGATATTCCAGAAAATCAAAGAAAAGATTTTTATCTCTATGTAGATGAATTTCAAAACTTTGCAACTGATTCATTTGCTACTATTTTATCAGAAGCTAGAAAATATAAACTCAACTTAGTAATGGCAAATCAATATATCGATCAAATGCAAGAATCCGTTCGTGGAGCTGTATTTGGGAATGTTTGATCTCTGGTTTCATTTCAAGTTTGATATCATGATGCGAGCATCCTAAAAGAAGTTTTTTCATGAGAAGTTCTCGAAGAGGATCTGATGAACTTAAGTAAATATGATATTTATTTAAAACAATTAATCGATGGGATGCCTTCAAATATATTTTCAGCCGGAACATTTGCTCCTCATCCAAAAGAAGATGAAGTGTTTCAAGCAAGATATGAAAAAATATTAAAAGTAAGTCGTGAAAAATATTCAAAACCTAAAAGTGCTGTTGAATCAAGAATCAACAAAACACTCTACGATATAGAAAAACAAGAAGAATCTTGGGAAAAGAAAAAAGAAGAATATAAACAAAAAGAAAAAGATGAAAAAGCTAAAAAACGTATAGCTGAGAGAGAAAGACAAGAAGCTGAAGCTTCGAAAAAGTAGAATTTTTATATAAAAATTCTACTTTTTTTTTACCCAATAATTTTATATATTGTAAATACAAAAATATTTCTAAAAATCCAAAAGTTAATTACACTGAAACTATTATTTTTACACAAAAAAATACA
>CBFHLZ010000079.1:0-5701 GCA_965656795.1 Patescibacteria group bacterium | reverse complement strand
CAAATCCTTACGGAACTACAAAGTTATTACTGGAAAAAATACTAGAAGATTTATCTCAATTCTCAGGATTTAATGTAATTAATTTACGTTATTTCAATCCAATTTGAGCCCATCCAAGTGGAAAATTATGAGAAGATCCAGATGGAATTCCAAATAATTTACTCCCATTTATTATGAAAGTAGCAAATGGAGAATTACCAGAATTAAACGTGTTTGGAGATGATTATGACACAATAGATGGAACTGGAGTAAGAGATTATATCGATGTAAATGATTTAGTTGAGGGGCATTTATTGGCTTATAAAAAATTAGAGGATAATACCCCTCCCTCAATCCCTCCCCTTACAGGAGAGGGAAGTAATAGTTGATTTTGTGATGTATATAATCTCTGAGTAGGGAAATGAAAATCGGTTTTAGAGATGCTTGAAGCTTCGAGGAAAATAACGGGACAAGAAATTTTGCATAAAATTTCTCCTAGGAGAGAAGGTGATGTTGCCGAAGTATTCTGTAATCCGAGTAAAGCGAGAGAAGAATTATGATTTCTTGCTAAGGTTTCACTCGAAGAAAGTTTAGAAAATAGTTGGAAATTTTATAAGAAATAAATATCAAAATATCAAGAAGATCCCGGGAATAAGTAACTAAAGTAAGTTACTTATTCCCGGGATTGAAAAAATAAGAAATAATCCATCCGACCTACGGCCACCTTCCTTTGTAAAGGAATGAAATAATTTTTTGAAAAAATTGAAAATGAAAGAAAAAAATCCAAAAATATCAGTAATTATGCCAGTATACAATACTGAAAAATATGTATGAGAAGCAATTGAAAGTATATTAGATCAAAGTTTTACGGATTTTGAATTTATTATTATAGACGATTGTAGTACTGATAAAAGTTATGAAATTTGTAGAGAATATAGTAAAAAAGATGAAAGAATAAGATTGTTTAGGAATGAGGAGAATCTAAAAATTGTAAAAACTTTAAATAAGGCAATTGATTTATCTCAATGAGAATTTATTGCAAGAATGGATTCAGATGATATAGTTGATTTAACTAGACTTGAAAAACAATTAAATTATTTACAAAAATATAGCCTTGATATTGTAAGTTCAAACTTGATATTTATAGATAAAATTTGAAAAGAAATTTGAAAAAGAAAATATCAAAATAAAATAAAAAATATTATCTTAAATGAAAGTCCTATTTGTCATGCATGTAGTATTATAAGAAAACAGTGCTTTGAAGATGCTTGAAAATATAATGATTTTAACTTAGCTGAAGATTATGATTTATGGCTACGTTTTTTTTGAAAATCATATAAATTTTGAGTTTTAGATGATTATTTATATTATTATAGAATTTTTGACGAAGGAGGAAAATCATCAAAGTTAAAACAACAGTTAAAAGCAACTATAAATGTAAAAGAAAATGCAATAAAAAAATATAATTTAAAATTTAATTTTCCTAATTATTTAAGATTATATATTGAAAAATTCTTATATTATTTTGTACCATCAAAAATAATTTTAAAATTATTTTTGCTTTTAAAATGAAAATAAAAAAGAAACTTTTTTAAAGTTTCTTTTTTATTTTACTATATATTCACAAATTTCCTTTATAGTTTTTTTGTTAAAATTTTCCCAAGCCCATCATTTTCAAGATCAGTTTATAAATAGTTCATTTTTAAAAATATTTATGTATTCATCTATTTTTTCTTTATCTAATTTTTTATTTTTTAATTTTATCAGCTGTTCTCTAAAAGAGTTTTTATCCTTAAGTTTTTCTACCCATGGATTATTTGAATAAAAATTATCTCAAAGTGTAAATACTTTTTTATACTTACTTAATGCTTGTAATCAAACACTGGAATTTGTACAAATTACATATTCAGATTTTTCAATAATATCATCTATATTTCATTTTTTTATCCAAATAATATCAGGATATTTTTTTTGTAAATATTTATAATTAATCCTTCAAATATCCATTGGATGCTCTTTAACTACAATTTTATATTCTGGTAATATCTCATTTAAATCTTTATAATAAAAATCTAAAATATCATCCATTTTTTCTATAATTTTACTATTGAAAATTAATTGAGTATCATCATGAACTTGAAATGCAATAAAAATATATTTTCAATTTTCTTTTAATGTTATCTCGTTTTCAAATTTTAGAATAATATCTTTGAATAGACTGCTTAATCATTTTTTAATAAAATATAATATAAATATGATATTTGTACCAATATCATAACTTAAAATACTTAAAAATCACCTTTTTATAAATGATAAGTTTATATTATCTTCTTGATTTATGATTTTTATGATTTTTTTATTGTTGGTTTTTTCTTTCTTTAATAAATCTATATATTTGATTTTTGTTATACTTGATTCAGCATTTATTCAATAATTATCTATTTGAATAGTATTAGGGAAATAACCATTTTCAAAATAAACAATTTCACAATTGTTATCTAATCATGCTAATTTTCAAACCTTGTAAATACCATTATAAACTAATATAGTATCAATATTGTATTTTTTTATTAAAAAATCATATTCATTATATTCTTCTATTGATTTATTTAATAGTCTATTGAAATTAAAATTTCAAAAATATTTTTTTATAAATAAAACTAGTTCTCTATACTCCTTTCTTTCTGTATTTTTATATGAATTTGAAAAATTATTTATATTATATATTTCTAATATATCCTTTTTATTAATTCAAGATTTTAATAGATATAATTTTATTAATTTGTTTGGTTGTAAAAAATAACATTTATATCAGTTTATTTTAAGTGTTTTATAAATTGATATATAAATATATGCTTTATATCATAATCATCATAAGTTTTTTGCTGGAATTCAAATAATTTTGTTCATTATTTTAATTTTGATATTATTAATAATGTTTCTCAATATCACTTAAATATTTTCGAAATAAATTTTGCAGTTAACCTTAATGTTCTTCATATAAAATTTCAATTTGAATCTTTATCTAAAAACGTAAAATATCATTTTTTAACTTCTATTCAATTAAAATAGAGTAAATTTTTTAAATATCAGTAAGAAAAAAATACTTTATGATCTTCATGCATATATTCAAATCCAAAAAGTGCATTAATGAAATTATTAATATAAAAACAATTTGGAGTAGATATTATCAAAATTGTATCTTTTCACATTACTTTTTTTATATTTGATAATGCTACTTCTAAATTCATTAAATGTTCAATAACTTCTCAGAATATAATTACATCAGGATTATATTCTAAATTTTCTAATTTATTCATATCAGTATACAGACTCTTTGATTTTTTAAATTCTTTTTTAGAATTTAAAAAATCAATACTTTCTTGGTCTAGGTCAATTCATAATTGATTTAGACAAACATTATCTATTTCTCTGTATAACAAAGGTCATTTTTGATTATTATATTTTTCTTTTGTATAAGGAGCATCACATGCTCAAATATGTAAGACATTTTTTCATTTACAATAATCAATAATAGTTTTATTTCTACTGCTAGAAAAATTTTTAGGGTATGTTATTTTCATTGTTATTTATATCTAAAAAATGTAAATTTATATCTTCTTTTATTGATGTTATCGTTCAATCCCGCCATTGAGATTTTTCTATTTTTTTTATAGTTTCATTATCAAATCTATATTTTATAACTTTAGAAGGGTTTCAAGCTGAGATAGCGTATGAAGGTATATCTTTTGTTACAATACTTCCTGCTCAGATGATTGCTCAATTTCATATTTTAACTCAGGGTAAGATTATTGCACCATATCAAACCCAAACGTCGTTTCATATTATTATATCTCATCACATATTTTTTCATATAATTTCTAGATCTCAATTACTTGTAGTTAAAGAATCTTTATTATGATAATTATGGGATATTAAAAAAACATTTCATGCAATTGAACAAAATTTTCATATTTTTATTTTGAATTCATTACATCAATTAATATTAGTATTATAAGAGTTAATATAGGAATAATTTCATATTTCAACTATTCAATTCATTTTTACACCTTCATTTATTTTAACATTTTTACCAAATATAATATTTCACTTTAATATATCTAATACTGATATATTACTTAATGATGAATATTTTATAGTTAAGTTATTAAATTTATTTTTAATTATTAAAAATTTTATTATGTTTTTAATAATATTTGGTAATAAATAATTCCAAATAAAAAGTATTATTTTCATTATTTTTGTAATATTAATTCTAATTTTTCTAAATCTTCTTTCGTATCAATTCAAATACTGTCGAAGCTTGTTTCTATAAGTTTTATTTTATATCAGTTTTCTAAGATTCTTAATTGTTCTAAACTTTCCATCTTTTCTGCAAAAGTTTGAGGGATTTTCACATATTCGAGTAAAAAATCTCTTTTATATGCATAAAGTCATAAATGTTTTCTATAATCATCTATTTTTAAACTATGCTCTTCAATATTTGCAGTTCTATCAAATGGTATAACACTTCTAGAAAAATAAAGTGCTAATCCATTTTTGTCTGTAATTACTTTTACATTATGAGGTTTTAAAACTTCTTGAATATCTTTGAAAGTAGTTTTTGCTGTACACATGACAGTATTTTCATCACTGTTGATAATTCCATCAATTATTTCATTTATTGTATGAGGATCAACAAGAGGTTCATCTCATTGGATATTTAAAACTATATCATATTCTGGATATCTTTCAGCAATTTCAGCGACACGGTCACTTCCAGTATTATGTTTATCAGAAGTGAGTTCTACATTGTTCGTAAATTGTTTTGTTCTTTCAACTATTGATTGAGCATCAGTTGCTATAATTACTTTATCAGCTTTTGTTTTTAGACAAGCTTCATAAGTCATTTCAAAAATAGTTTTTCCATTTGAAAGTTCGATTAAATGTTTTTCTGGTAATCTTGTACTTCCTAATCTACAAGGAAGTACAATTAAAACTTTTGGAGTCATACTTTATATATTTATTCAGCTAAAATAATTTGTCTAAAAAATAATCTTTGTGTTTTTTCTAATTCTTCGATTGAGAGAGAATTATTATAAAATTTTTGATTTAACCAAACAAGTAAATCATAAACAGTTCATTTTTTTCAGAAAAATGCAATTGATTTTTGTAAATCTTCATCTTTTATTTCTTCTAGAAAAACATTATACATTTTTTGAACTTGTACATTTACAAGACTTTTTCCGTCTAAAATTGGTTGATTATCTTTTCTTCATATAATTTTAGCTATAGAAGCACCGTTAAATTCTTGATTTTGTTTTTGAAATTGACGAATTAAGTCAGTATTTATGGGATTATAATGATTATAAAGTGATAATTGATTTCACTTCATAATTATTTGGTGAACACTATTATAAATATCATCTCTCAGACGAATAATTTGCTTATTTTTTCATAATAATTCAGTATGTGGAATTTTTTCAAGTGTTCGATTTTGAATAAAGTATTCTTGTTCTTCTAGTCTTTGATGAGACATATTTTTTTTATTTAAAAACCATTTCATTAAATATATTCAAAAACTACTATAAATAAAGAAAAAGTTAGTTTTTCATATGAAAAACTAACTTTTTTGTTTTATTTTATTTTAACTCTAAAATAAAACCCTTTTATAAGTAAGATAATATTAAACTACTTCATTGGTTGAGACAAGAGTCCATCT
>CBFHLZ010000078.1:0-5859 GCA_965656795.1 Patescibacteria group bacterium | reverse complement strand
TGATGATCAATTGATAAAAAATATAATGCTTGCTATTTCTTACTATTTTTCCGAAGATTATAATACATCAAATGAAATATTTACAGAAATAATAAAACAAGATTATCAAGAGTATAAATATAGAGTGCTTCCTTTTTATACCTTAGCACAATATTATTCTACTGGAATAATTCAATGATGGGAGGATTATATAGAAGGTAAATTAAATACTGATAAACTTATTGAAAAACAATCGACTATAAATAAAATTTTTATAGAAAAAAACTTAGATGAGTTTAAAGATTATTTATATCAAAATTATATTTATTCATGAATGGATTAAAAAATAAAATCAGATAATCTCTGATTTTATTTTTTAATCAAATTCTACTCAACCTTGCATTTTCCCTTTTTTTCACTACAATCAGCACAAATTTAAAAAATATTAAAAAAGAAAAATATTATGAAATTTAATTTAGATAATCTTGTTAATGAATTTCAAGAATTAGAAAATAAATTATCTGATCCTGAAATTTTTAAAGATCAGAAAAAAGTCAGAGAAGTTGCTTCGAGAAAAAAATCTATTGAAAAAGCCGTAGAATTATACAAAGAATATAAAAGTTCATTTGAAGCTTTAGAGGAAAACAAACAAATGCTCGGGGAAGAAAAAGACGAAGAAATGAGAGAAATGCTTAAAGAAGAAATCAAAGAAATCGAAGAAAAAATTCCTACAATGGAAGAAGAATTAAAAATTTCTCTGCTTCCAAAAGATCCAAACGATGAAAAAAATATTATTGTGGAGCTTAGAGCTGGGACAGGTTGAGATGAAGCAGCTTTATTTGTATGAGAATTAGCAAGATCATATATGATGTTTGCTGAATCTGAAGGCTTTAAAACTGAAATTTCTGAAGAAACACTTTCAGAAGCAGGTGGATACAAAGAAATTATGTTTGAAGTAAAATGAGAATGAGCATATTCTCGTTTCAAATATGAATCAGGTGTTCATAGAGTGCAAAGAATTCCAGAAACAGAATCAAAATGAAGAGTTCATACTTCAGCTATCACAGTTGCAATTATGCCAGAAGTTGATGCAATTGATATTCATGTAAATGAAGCTGATGTTGAAATGACGTTTACTAGAGCATCAGGAGCTGGAGGACAACATATTAATAAAACAGATTCAGCTGTTCAATTAAGACATACTCCAACTGGAATTATGGTTTTTTGTCAAGATGGACGTTCTCAACATAAAAATAGAGAAAAAGCCCGGAATGTACTAAGATCAAGACTTTTTGCTTATGAAGAAGAAAAAAGACAAAAAGAACTTGGTGAAGCAAGATTAGCTCAAGTTGGTTCTGGTGATAGATCAGAAAAAATTAGAACCTATAACTTTCCTCAAGATAGAGTTACTGACCATAGAATCGGTCAAAACTTCTCAGGGATTCCTCAAATTATGATGTGAAAAGTTGGTCAAATTATCGACGCATGTGCTGTTGCTGATCAACAAGCAAAACTAGAAGCTGCGGCTAATAGTTAAAAAAATATTTCTAGAAAATTTCTAGAAATATTTTTTTATTTTTTTTGCAGAATAATAAATTCTCATTACAATTATTTATAATATTTTCAATAATAAAATAATGCTCGCAGTAAAACAAAAAACAAAAAATTCTTCATTAATAAAATTTATTTTTAAAAATAATATTATTAATTTCTTTATTCTTATAATTGCTACAATTTTAGAAATTTATTATTTTCAAAGTTATATTTTTGCTGTATTTCTCATTATATTTTTTCCTATATTTTTCTTGAGATATAAGATCTATCATAAAAAAGAGTTTTTCCAATTTTTTGATAAAATACTCATATATAAAAATCCATATCAACATGACATAATAATTTATTACGAAGATATCGAAAATATAAAAATTAAATACAATATTTTTTCTGGAAAATATATTTGTATTGAAATCAAAAATAAATCAGTTCTGAAATACGATAACGAAAAATATGTTAAAATTTATCATTTTCTCAATTATGCCCAAGTGGTAAAATCTGTAAATTCTAGAATAAATAAATAAAATATTATGCATCAAAAACTCTCTCGAGAAGAATATCAGAAAAAAATCTGAAAAAAAATGCTTGGAGAACATAATTGTCCATTTTGTGAACCGGACGAAGTTATAAATAAAATAGTTTGGAAATGAAAATCTTGGAATATTATGGTGAATATTTCTCCATATACTTGAGATGATTATCATATTATGGCAACTCCAGTGAAGCATAAAAAATTTTTCTACGAATTAGAAGTTGAAGAATTATTAGAATTAAAAAAAGTTCACGAATTTGTAAGAGACTATTATCCAAATGGAGAATATTTCTCAGCAACCAGAGAAACATTTTGAAATAGAAGTGTTGAGCATTATCACACACATTTTTTCCCGGGAAAATTATCAGATTCAAAAATGATACAAATGCTCGATGAACAAGGTTTAGTAACAAAATAATTATGAAAAAAATCTGACTCTTTATCGGGAGAATGAATCCTCCACATAAATGACATATTTGAGTAATCCAAAAAGCTCTTTTGGAAAATGAAGAAGTTTTAGTTTTGTTATGAAGTTCGGGAATAATTGATGACAGTAATCCATTGTCTTTTGAACAAAGAAAATATTTATTACAAAAATTTTTCTACGAAAATAAAAACCTAAAAATAAATATTATTAAAGATACCAAAACTGATAAACAGTGGGTAGAAAATATTTCTGAAAATATAAAAAAATATTTTTGAGAAGATATTTTTCTCAATATTTACGGATGAGATTTTCAAAACGATTCTGCTATTATTGCGATGAAACAATTTGAAAATATTTTATGAGAAAATATTTATTATATTTCCGTAAATAGATTTCTAGAAACTCTTGAATATTCTTGAGAAAAATTTCATATTTCTGCTACGAATCTGAGAAACTCTTTGAGAAATTGAGATAGAGAATTTGTAGAAAAATTTTGTAATGAAGAACTGGTAGAGGAGATTATAAAATTATTTTAAATAAATATTTAAACCTAAAAATAGATACAAAAACTTCGCTTCTAAGAAGTTTTAAAAATTTCTCGTCTAGAAAAAATATATAAAAAACACAAAATTTTTAAAATTTTGTGTTTTTTATATCAAAAATGCGTCATAGAAAGCTTGTAAAAATTCTATCGTCTATTTTAAGCCAAAACTTGATTTGTGTTATTTTTTCTATATATTGGTAGTATATATTATTTTGTTTAAGAAATTGATATGGCAGAAAATCAAGAATATGGAGCTGATTCGATACAGGTCTTAGAAGGTTTAGAACCGGTAAGAAAAAGACCTGGGATGTATATTGGTTCAACTGATGAAAGAGGTTTACATCATTTAGTTTGGGAAATTGTTGATAATTCGATTGATGAAGCTATGGCTGGTCATTGTGATACAATTATTACGACTCTTGGCAAAGATGGTTCTTGTACTGTTGAAGATAATGGTCGTGGGATTCCTGTTGCAAAACATGCTAAAACCGGAAAATCAACTTTAGAAACTATTTTAACAGTTCTACATGCTGGGTGAAAATTTGGTTGAGGAGGTTATAAAGTTTCAGGTGGTCTTCATGGTGTAGGTTCTTCTGTTGTAAATGCACTTTCTACAAAAATGGAAGCGTGGGTTCACAGAGATGGAAAAATTCATTACCAATCATTTACAAAAGGTCAAACTGACGGAGATATCCAAGTAGTAGGAAAAACTGATAAAACAGGAACAATTATTAAATTTTATCCTGATGCTGAAATTTTTAAAATCACTACAGATTTTGATTATAAAACTATTGTAAATAGACTCAGACAACAAGCATATTTAACAAAAGGTATTAAGTTAAATATTATTGATGAAAGAAGTGAAAAAAGATATAAATTTTATTTTGAAGGGTGAGTGAAATCTTATGTTCATTTCTTAAATAAAAATGAAGACACTCAAGGAGATATTTTCTATGCAGAAAAAGAAAAAAATGATATTCTCGTAGAGTTATCACTTCAATATAATAAAGGATATTCAAATAATATTATTTCATTTGTAAATAATATCCATACTCCAGAAGGAGGGACTCATATTACCGGTTTTAGAACAGCTTTAACAAGAACAATAAATAAATACGCAAGAGATAAAAGTATCTTAAAAGAAAAAGATGTAAATCTTACAAATGAAGATGTTATAGAAGGTCTTACGTGTGTAATTTCAATAAAAGTTATTGATCCTCAATTTGAAGGTCAAACAAAAGGGAAATTATGAACTCCAGAAGCTAGATGAGCTGTAGATAGTGTTTTCTCTGAAAAATTTATGGAATTCCTAGAAGAAGATCCAAAAACAGCAAAACATGTAATCGAAAAAGTTCTTTTAGCTGCAAAAGCAAGATTAGCTGCTAGAGCTGCCAGAGATACGGTTATTAGAAAAGGTGCATTAGAGTGAATGACTCTTCCTGGTAAATTAGCTGACTGTTCTTCAAAAGATCCAGTGAAATCAGAACTATATATAGTCGAAGGGGATTCTGCCGGTGGTTCAGCTAAGCAGGGTCGTGATAGAGAAACTCAAGCAATTTTACCACTTAGAGGTAAAATTTTAAATACAGAACAAGCAAGAATTGATAAAATTTTTGCAAACAACGAAGTAAAAAATCTTATTATTGCTTTATGAACTTCTATTTGAGAATCATTTGATATTTCTAGATTAAGATATCATAGAATTGTTATCATGACGGATGCGGATGTTGATGGTGCTCATATTAGAACTTTGCTTTTAACGTTCTTTTTTAGATATCTTCGTGATATTGTAGAATGAGGATATTTATATATCGCTCAACCACCTTTATATAAACTTACTAAATGAAAAAAAGCTTGGTATGTTTATACAGAGGATGAAAAAGAAAAAATTATGTCAGAAGAATGAATTGTCTGAGAAAATATTCAACGTTATAAAGGGTTGGGGGAAATGAATCCAGAACAACTTTGGGAAACAACAATGGATCCAGAAGAAAGAAAAATGTACAAAGTTTCAGTTCATGATGCTAAAGCAGCAGATGAAATTTTTAAAATTCTTATGTGAGGTGAAGTTGCTCCAAGAAAAAGGTTTATTCAAACAAGAGCAATGGATGTTAAAAATCTTGATGTTTAATACTTTAAGTATTTCACAATAATAAAAAAATAAACTCATTAATTCAATGAGTTTATTTTTTTATTATTTGAGTATATATAATAAGGATACAAATTCCATGAAAAATATAACTATCATAAATTATTAAAATACTTTATTTAAGCCATTTTTTATAATTGAATAAAAAAAAGTAAAAAAAAGTAAAAAAAAGTTTTGACTTTAAATCAAATTTTCATATTATCTGTCTCGCTGAAAGGCAAACACAATAAAAAATAAATTACATATTCCTCCGTAGCTCAGTGGTAGAGTAGATGGCTGTTAACCATTTGGTCACTGGTTCGAATCCAGTCGGGGGAGCCATATATTTTTTATTGATGTTCATTAAAAAATGTAAAAGTGGAGAGATGCCAGAGTGGTCGAATGGAACGGTCTTGAAAACCGTCGTGTCGCAAGGCACCCAGGGTTCGAATCCCTGTTTCTCCGCCATTTTTTTTACACAAAAATTGAAATTACTTGGAAAGGTGGCAGAGTGGCTTATCGCGCACCCCTGCTAAGGGTGTGAACCTTCACGGGTTCCGAGGGTTCAAATCCCTCTCTTTCCGCCATTGGAAGGGCCTGTAGCTCAGGGGTTAGAGCACTCGGCTCATAACCGATTGGTCGCTGGTTCAATTCCAGCCAGGCCCACCATTCCAAAATAATTACAGTATTTTTAC
>CBFHLZ010000077.1:3490-5904 GCA_965656795.1 Patescibacteria group bacterium | reverse complement strand
ATTATAAAAAAAACACTTATAGAAATATAAGTGTTTTTTTACTAAAGTTTTTACTTCAAAATTTATTTTTCTAAAAAGTTATTTATTTTATTGATAATTTCATCATATACCGGTTTTTTATTTTGAATTATTTCGTCATATATTTTATAATCACACAATCAAAAAATTTCATCCGCAAATATTTCATGACTAGAGGTTTTTTCATATTCACAAAATATTTCATAACTTTTAGCTTCTACTCTATTTGCTTTTTGTGCGAGTAAAAATCTATTAATTTGATTTAAAGAAATTCATATACAAAAACAATTTTCTTTTCATAAAACTTTGCTGAATGCATGTAAAAATTCTCAATGTCTGAGTCCATCAATAATAGCAAATTTTTCTCATTTAAATGCAAATTCAAGAGTTTGCTCAGCTAAATATTCAAATCATTTTTCTTGAAGAATAGTGTTGAATAGAGATTCTAAAGATTTTCTAGAATGATCTTTTGTAAGTGATTTTGTATAGTCAGAAGCACTGATTCGTTTTATATTGAAATGTTTACTTATATACTCAGCTAACGTTGTTTTTCCTGAATTAGCTCTCCCAGTTACTAAAATAAGTTTCATAAAATATAAATATAAAAATAAAATTTATTGTAAAAATTTAAATAACATTTTAAATAATTTTCTTTCAAAAGATGCAAAAATTTCGCTTTCGATAATAAAACTTTCATCCGTATTAAAATCGATAATTGCGACTTTATTTGCATAAATTAATTTGGTAATATTATCTTCGAAATCGTCTATTTTTTTCGGAATAACTACTACTTCTTTATCCAGCTTTTTGGGTTTCAAACTCGTTAAATATTCGTTTGTGATTACATATCTTTGTAATTGTTTTTCGTTTCTAATTTGTTTATATTTACTATGAAAATTTTCAGAAATATTTGTATTTTCTATATCCGTGCGAGAAGAATATCTATAAAAAGATTCTCATTTTTTGAGTGTATGAGCTATATCCATATAAACATTTCTCACTCAAGTTTTTCCAGATAAATGTTTAAATACTGGCTTATCAAAAGAATTTTTATAGATTCTTTCCACTTGCGGGATAAAACTCGCATAATCATCTTTTATAGACTCAAAATAATTATTTAAAATCTGTGGGTTTTCAGCAATAAATAAAGTTCTTTTTCCTTGAATAGATGTTCAAATCAAACCAGATTCTTGCATATTTGGCATGATTTTATACAGTTTTGGACGATGTATATTTGTATGTTTTGAAATTTCACTCAGTGTCTTTTGTGGATGTTCTAACAAATACATATACACCAAAGATTCATCTGCAGAAAGTCCAAGTTTTTCTAATATTTTTATATTCATAATTAAGTGTAAAAATATATTACACTTTTATTTTAATGAACTTTTATTTAATTTAAAGTAAAAATATAATTTTTTGTATTATTATTTTACAAAATTCATTTATTTTTAATTATTTATATAAAAAATTATTATACTTGTTGTGTTATTTATTAATCATAATTTTATGAATAAATTAGATATGCATTTCCACTCTACTTGTTCAGATGGAGAAAACACACACGAAGAAATTTTAGACCAAGCTAAGAAAAAAGGTTTAGAATTTATAGCATTAACAGATCACGATCATATTTCATGAGAATTCCAACAAAAAGCTCAAAATAAATGAATAGAGTCTACTCAATCAGTAGAAATTTCAGCGAGAAATTATCAGCATGAAAAGAGTTTGCATCTTACTTGTTATGCAAAAGAATTTTCTCAAGATGTATTTGATATTTTAGATTGAGTGAGAGAAAGTAAAAAAAATAATTTAAAAGTTCAGATTGAGTCACTCCAAAAAAGTGGTTTTCAAGTTTCTCTTCAAGATTTACAAGATTTTGCTGAGCAAATGAAACGACCAATTGAAGCCATGAATAAATTTGATATTGCGAGGATTTTATACGAAAATCCTGAGAATAAAAAAATATGGATTTCTTTAAATAATGGCAAAGATATCTGACTTGTAGAATTTTATTTACAATATTTCAAAAGAACTTGAGAAAAATTTTCAACATTTTGAATATTAGTTCCAGAGTATGAACCGAGTTTAGAAGTTTGTAAACAAATCAAAGAAAAAAATAATGCCATTTTATCAATGGCACATCCAAATTTTACATTTAAAAAAGATATCCAAACCTTTGTTGCTACAATCGAGCACTATATTCAAACTGCTTGACTCAACGCAGTAGAAATCAATTCTCGTGCAACGGCAGAGTGGATCAAAGTTATACAACAAGTCGCAGAAAAATATTGATTATTCATAACTTTTTGAAGTGATAATCACGGTATCGGAATCAAAGACGAAAAACACGCAGATTTTGGAAATTTAAATCCAAATATTACAGCAGAATTTAT
>CBFHLZ010000077.1:0-3392 GCA_965656795.1 Patescibacteria group bacterium | reverse complement strand
ACAATCACGGTATCGGAATCAAAGACGAAAAACACGCAGATTTTGGAAATTTAAATCCAAATATTACAGCAGAATTTATACAGCAAGAATTTGAGAAATATAGAGGGATGTTGTAGGAAAAAAATACACTTACTCACGTAATTGTATTTTTATTTATAAGTTTGGAAATATCTCTGCAATATCTGAATAATTATTTTTTACTTCTGATTTCCACCAAGCAGTTTCATTTTCTCACTTTATATCAGTTTTAGCATACAGTAGCAATATCTTTGTTTCAAATAATTTTTCATCAACATATACAATTATTCTATTTCATGATGTTTTCGTTGAAGTTTTTTGTCATTCAATATTAAATTCGCACTTAGCAATATACTGATGTTCACAAATACATATTTTATTAACTTTTGATGTTCTATTATAAGCAACGATACGAGACAAAATATTTTTAATCGTTGTAAAAGTTTTTTCCCATGCAGATTTATGTTTTTTGGAAAATGATTTTATAAAATGTTTTTTAGCATACTCACCTACTAATACATTATAATTATTACTAGTACACATGATCGGGATCTTCTTGCGTTATTAAACCATATGGAATAATTTCTTTATCTTCACAAATCATCCAAGGAAGTTGTTCGTGAGTGAAATCAACTATTTCTTGAGTATTTGATTTTTTCCATTTTCTAGCAATTTTTCCGAGTAATGATTTTTCTTCTAGACAAAGTTTATTAGTTTTTACAAATGAAATATTTGAATATAAATGAGCTTTTCATTCTAAACTAAGAGAAATAGCTTCTTCATTTTCCAATTCATCAATCACTCTAAAAAAAGCATCTGGAACAGGTCATTGTTGGATTCTTCTGTATTCTAAATTCGTGAGAGATTCCAAGTTTAAATAATACCAAGCAAAATCTGCTAAATAACAGAGTTTTGCCAGTTTCGTTTTTGGGATTCATTTTCTAAAATTACCATTTTCAATAAAAAATTGAATGATTTGTTTATATTTTTCCCAGTCAGTAGCTTTTGTTGCTGTAGTTTTTATATCGCTCTCTATGAAATTATCGATTTCGACATCAAGGAGTTGAGACAATTTTACAGCCTGTCATAAACTTGGCTCTATAGTTCCTTTTTCTATTTTTGAAAATGTTTGACGAGTAATTCCTAAATATTCTGCTACTTCTGCTTGATTGAGTTTCTTTTCTTTTCTATAGTACTCTATTTTTTGAGTCATATTTTATATATTTATTTATAAAGTTTTATACCTTTATTATGTAGAAATATTATAATAATATAACTATTTTGTCAAATTATATTAACAAAAATTAAATATAAATGTTAATAATATTAACATTTATATTTTACTTTCAATAAATTTTATGTATATTAAAAATACTTATTTATTAATTTTATAAAATATGAATATAATTATGACAATTATTTCATGGATTTTTATAACAATTTTTGGAATAATATCATTTTTATTTACACATATTATAAAATGACTTTGATCACTTATCCAACAACTAACAATAAAAATCTGTATGCTTGTATTTTGACTCGCTTTCATTTCGTATGTAGCAGCTCATATATAAAACAAAAAAAACAGTAAAAATATTATTTTTACTGTTTTTTTATTTCTAAATTAAATTCACTAATCAAAGATAAAACTCAATCTTTTCAATATAATATAATTTTTTTATCTTTTATCCCTTTATCATTAAAATATTTAGTTCTAGCACTTTGTAAAATTTCTTTTGAATTAAATATTACATATTCTGAAATCTGAATTTTTTCTCAAGTATTTGTATTATGCTCTTGTCAAAATGAAGTTTTTGTTTCTTCAATTAATTTATTTAATTCTCAACCTGTAGTATCTCAAGCTGTCATTTTTTTAGCTTTTGTTTGAATTCAAGTATAATGTATAATTCAACCTGGAGATTCAAAAGAAACTGGATAATAATCTAAACCAAAATCTGTTTCATTAACTTTTCATTTAAATTCAATATTTTTATATCACATTTTTTCTAATAATGGAGATATAATATATCTTGAAAATTTTTCCTCATCTAATCAATCAATATATTCTTCTATTTCTTCAATATTATTTTTCTTTATTTCTTCCCTTTTAACTCATCTTGGATCATTTTTTACTCCTTCAGGAACTCATAAATTTTCTAATAATTTCTCATAAGCTTCAGAATGATTTCTTTCAAAGGAATTTAACAATGAATAGAAAAACTCAACATCATTTTTATTTTGATATTGTCATAAAACTACATCAGAATATCTAGTAGGATTTTCAAGTTTTAATTCATCAAAAAAACTTAGCCTATCTGGCATAGTATAATATCAAGGATATTGTCAAGACAAATATATTGAAATCCAATGATTATGATTTTTGCCCATTTTTATAAAGTTAAATAATTTATACTTTTTATTATATCATAAATAATAATATAATTCAAAATTACTTATTAAATATTGTTAACATAATGTTCTTTAATACTTTCATCATCAACTACATGAAAAGTGATTTTATTCAAAGGTTTTAAATCCAATTCTGATCTTATTGATCATATCATCTTTCATAAAGAAAGTGTAAGTTCATTTTCTTCTGCTATTTTAGTAGCAGAGTTATATAAAAATTCATCTACACTTTCCACTAATTCATTTGAAGCAAATGGTAAAATTTCATTATTATATTTTACAATAAAAGATTCAGCCATTTTTTTAGCATCTTTATATTTTAAATTAGGGTCTTGTAAAAAGACTCTTGTTAAATTTATTAATTCAGAATAGGTTTTTAGGTCATTTAATTTTTGAGACTTATAGTCTTCAAAATCTTTTTGTAATTCATTTTTATGATTTTCTAATTTTTTAGCGTATTCAGTATCAATAGATTTTTTTATTTTAAACATATAAATAACAAGAACAATTTGTGCAAAAGCGATAATACCTTGAATTATTTCCATTTTTTTAAATTTATTAGTTATACATGTCTCAAAATAATATTTAATCAAATTATTACAAGCCCACTATGTAAGTTGAACTATACATTTCCCTTTACATAACGAATAATAAATAATAAAAAAGCACTTATATTTCTATAAGTGCTTTTTGTTTTTTCTTAAATGGCAGGCCCACTAGGAATCGAACCTAGAGCGCGGGATTTGGAGTCCCGAATTTTAACCGTTAAACTATAGGCCTAAATCCTCTTTATCCCTCCCCTTTTATAAGGGGGAGGTTAGGAGGGAGTATTCCCAAGAATGCCAAAAAGGCAGATGGGTTAGCTAATTATATAGCAAATCTATGGAAAGAAGTAATTGTATCTTCTCCGATAAAGTCTTTAACTTTAACGTTAGGATCGATAACAAATGCTTGTTCTAATAAAG
>CBFHLZ010000076.1:0-5982 GCA_965656795.1 Patescibacteria group bacterium | reverse complement strand
TCATGACAAATATTTGCAAAATATGTTTCTAAACTATTTATACCTTTTTTTTTGATTAAATCAATATTTGAGAAAATTCAAAAAACTCTCAAAATTTAATGTCCATTTAATATGTCATCATTATAATGGATAGATTAAATATTAGTTTTTGTTTATTTAAAGCCAAAAAACAATGAAAATTTATTTGACTTTGCAAAAAAAAGAATACAAAGGCTGCACTAATATTTGCAAATTTATTAATTATAAAAAGGATATATATGAAAAATACACATATAGGTAAAAGTTTTTATGTAATAAGTTTTTTGATAGGACTTGTTTTACTGGGAACGTATATATATTTGAATCAAACAGATTCAGAAGAAAATATAAATGTTTCAGAAAATAATACTGAAGTTGAACAAAATATTTCACAAAAAGGGCAGCAAAATAACGAAATCGAAGAATCACAACCGAAAGAAATTCGTATAGTTGCAGAAGAAATTTTGTATCCAAATGAGTATGATTTTGGGGAAATTTCAGAAGTAGCTAAAGTTGTTTCAAAACCAATAAAAATAGATGTATCATCATTATTATATTTAAGTAATAATGATTCTATTATATTAGAATTAGAAGGAAATTATTATGAAAAAGTAATTAATTCGGTAAGAAGTAATACATTTTTACCTAATCAAACAGATTCAGGTTTACAAGAGACGAGTATTTATTTTGATTCAAATTACGATGAATACTCATATAATATAAACGGGAGAGTATCGTATAATAAAAATGGTGTAATTGATGGAAAAATGGTGATTAATAATAAATTAGATACTATAACTATACTAGTACATAATCAAGTAGCACTCTATTATTATAACAACCAGTGGCATAAAGAATTTTATAAACAAGGTCATAAAATTAATTAATTTATATTTATGTTAAGAAAAAACCACGAAAATTTTCGTGGTTTTTTCTTGGTTTTGATTTTTAAACTTTACAAATCAAAAGGATACTTTAAAATACAAGAGAATTAATTTATGACAAAATATTATGTGATTAAAAACTACATTTACAGATGTGGGGAATTTGTATAAAAATTTCTTGCATTGGAACCTTTCAAAAGTTTCTATTTTTATATTTAGTTTATTAATAGCGCTTGCTATTACTTTACCGGTTGTGTTGGCGAGTTTATTAATTTGCTGGATTTTATGAATCGATTGGGTTGGATATATGATGACATTTTTTGCAGGTACGCTCAATGCAGCTGCGATTTATACGGCAGATTTTTTCATTTTTATGTTTTTTGTGATTATCTGAGCTATTACATTTTTTCTTTCGATGACCTATGGAAAAATAATGTATTTTGATTTAAATTTAAAATATTTAGAAAATAAAAAATCAGATTTAGTAAAAACAAAATTTTTCAATCCTAAATTATTTGGAAAATTTTATGCTATTTCTCTAAGAGTATTTTGATATTTACTTATTCCTGTGGCTATTTTTATAGTTGGAATGATTGTGACTATTATTGTAAACGGATGAGTAAATGCAACGTGAGTTTCTCTTGATAATGGGAACAAAACACTTGCTTTAGGTACATTTATATTTGCAGCAATTGCGATTATTATATTTATGTATTTAAGTTATAGATTATATTTTTCTTTTGTTGGACTCGTTGATGAAAAAAAATATCCAGAAATTCAACCAGCAAAAACATATGTAAAAAATTCTTTTGAAATCACAAAAGGTTGGAAAAAACCTGTGAAATTACTTGGAACTTTATTATTATTTGCCATCATTATTGCTCCGTATACGTTTACGACTCAAGCAATTGAAAATACATATAATAATGTGAATAATGTAGTTGCATTTCAACAAATGTGAGAAGAAGAAAAACTCGCAATCATGCAAGCAAATCCATATTTTTCTGGAGTGTTAAATAAATATAAAGATATTTCAATTGAAGATCTACAAAGAAATATTTCTATATATAATTATTTACTTATTTTTATGAGTGTAGTTGGGTTTTTACTGATTACTGGAATAGTGGAAATGGTTATGATTTCTCATTACAAACAAATCAGTAAAAATATAAAAACAGAAAAAATATCAGAAATAAAAAAAGAATTATAAAAAAATAAACAAAAAAATATTATGAAAATTTTAGTATTTGGTGATGTTTATGGGAGAGTTTGAAGAAATGCTCTTTTAAAGGAATTACCAAAATTACAAGCAAAATATCAACCAGATTTCACAATTGTAAATGTAGAAAATATGACTTCTGGAAGAGGTCCAATTGAAAAACATGTCAAAGAATTGGATAAATTACAAATTGATGTGATGACTGGTGGAGACCATATTTTTGATAATCAAAAAAGTATTGCAGATTATTTAGATCAAAAAGATTCAAAATTGATTCGTCCTGCAAATTATTATGAACAAGCACACTATCATATTCCAGGGAAATGATATAAAATAGTAGAAAAAAATGGAAAAAAAATATTAGTGATCCATCTTATGTGAACGGCATTTATGAATTATAATGTTGAAAATCCTTTTTTAAAAGCAGAAAAAATTATAGCAGAATTATGAGAAAATAATTTTGATGCAATATTTATAGATTTTCATAAAGAAACAACAGCCGAAGGATACGGTTTAGCTCATTTTCTCGATGGGAAAGTGAGTTTTGTATTTGGAACTCATACACATATTCAAACAAATGATGAACTAATTTTGCCAGGTTGAACGGGGATTATTTCTGATGTTGGGATGAGTGGACCTTTATTTTCAGTTATTTGAGCAGATTTTCAATCAGTGAAAAAAAGATTCCTCACAGGAATTCCAAAATGAAAAATTGAACAACAGCTGGATGAAAATTATGTCGTAAATGGAATTTGTGTAGAAATTTGAGAAAATAGAAAAACAACACATTTAGAAAAAATCAGAGTGAGAGGAAAATTATAAAAACTTTCAAAATTTAATGCTGATTTAATATCCAATAGATATAATACATATAATATTTTATTATTGTATTATATGAAAGAAAAAATATTCTTACTATTATTTGCTTTTTGCCTTATCGTTGCGATGCATTTTTGGCATTTTGAACAACCTACGAGAATTGAAAAATTATCTAATAATCAAATACAAGATTAAAATAATTTTTTAAACAGCTATTTTAAACAAGTAGCTGTTTTTTTGATTGAAAAAAAATCAAAATAAGGTATATTAGTCAAAACAAATTAACAAACATATATGAAAAAAAGAATTTTACTTTTAATTATCCTTTTCACATTTTTTGTAAGTATAGGTACTTTGATGTTGACCTATAATTATGTGGATCCGTATGAATATACTATATTAGGGTTATTTTTAGCTTTATTTAGTTTTATTTTATGAACTTCTAGTTTTTTTGCATTTATATTATATTTTATAAAAAAAATATATTTTAGAGGAAAAGTATATGTACAAAATGTACTTACAAGCTTTAGACAGTGATTTTTTATATCATTATTTATTGTTTTATTGATGTATTTTAATCATTTAGGAGCAAGTATTTATGTGGTAGCGCTGCCATTAGCTTTTGCTTTATTATTTCTCGAATTATTTTTTCAAAACTTACAAGATTAATTATGAATATGAAAATACCATTTTTCCTTCAATATATTATTTTATTTACATCATTATTGTTTTATTTTACAGCTCAAGCTGCATTGACGAATGAACAAAAATGAATGATTTTAGATAATTTTAAAGATAGACAACAAGAACTTCTTTTTGAAACAAATGTAGGTGATTTTGAATCCGAAGATTTAAAAATATTTGATACATCAAATAGGATGAATATATTCTGAGATATTGCCACTAAAATAGAATATGAAAGAGGTACAATAGAAGAGAAACAAGTATATGAATTGGGGAAAATCTTATCACTCAAAGAATCATTATCTACATTAGAAAATGATATTGAAACTTCAACTAATAATGTTAATAAAATTAACGGGAAAATTATTGAAATAAAAAATGATATTGAGTTAAATACAAAATCTCTTGATTTAGTCAGAAATAAAATAGAGGAAAATAGGAAAATATTGTTAAAATATTTACAGTATATTTATAAAAAATCTAATAATATTTATATTGATGATAAATTTGATAATTTAAAATGAATTCTTCTCAATGATGAATCAGTTTCTGATATGATTAATGATTTGTATTATAAGAATATAATTCAAATAACAGGTGAACAGCTTATAGAAAAACATAAATCTCTTGTTGCAGAGATGTATATGAAAAAATTGGAATTAGAAAAGAATGAAAAAGATCTCAAGCAATTAAGAAAACTAGAAGTTATTGACAGGAAAATTTTATGAGATAAAAAACAATTTAAAGAAAGATTATTAGAAGTTTCTCAATGAAAACAAGCTTTGTATGAAGAATTTATAGATGATAAATTAGAATTAGAAAAAAAAGTAAAACTTCAAGCATTTAAGGAAAAAGCGCGTTTTGAAAAGATTCAAAAAGATTTACTATGAAAATATGATTGTGAATTTGTAAACGTATGAAATGTTAATATTGAAGAACTAAATCTTGATCCTCAGTGTGAAGAATTAAATAAAGTTCTTTATGCTGAAGAAAGGCTTCAAAAAACACAAGTATTTCAAAATAATTTTCTTGATTGGCCGGTAAACCCTAAAGTTTGAATCAGTGCATTTTTTAAATGAATTGATTATAAAAATATGTTTGGGTCTGATCATGATGCTATTGATATTGCAGTATCTCAGTGAACTCCAATTAAAGCTCCAGCAGATGGATATGTATTATACCTCAATCCAGCAAATACTTCTGATTATTCATTTATGGCTATTAAGCATGCTGAATGATATGTAAGTGTATATGGGCATTTGAGTGAAATAGATGTGGAGCCATTTGAATTTGTTCGTAGAGGACAGATTATAGCAAAATCTGGTGGAGAATATGGTTCAAAATGAGCATGACTCATGACTACTGGTCCGCACTTACACTTTGAGGTATTTCAAGATGAAAAAGCAATAGATCCTCTTAATGTACTAGATTTATCATATGCAAACTACAGTAACCTTCCTGAGAAATACCTTACAAAATTCCATACTGATTTTAGAATTAGAAAATGATATACTTATAAAACAGCTGTGAATGATAAAAGAATTTTCCGTTTAGATTGATATTCAGAAATCGAAAGACAGAAAGATCTCATTGCAAAATATACAGCACCAGCTTTTAGAGACTGGAAAATGTGGGTAGATGAATCGTTAAATGGAAATATTGATCCAACCTTTACCATGTGTATTTGATTAGCAGAAAGTGGTTTATGAAGAAATCTTAAAACACCATTTAATGTTTGAAATATTTGAAATACAGATTCTTGAGCTGTAAGAGAGTATCAATCAGCTCGTGAGTGAGTTTATATGATGATTCATACTCTTAACAATAGATATTTATGACATTATAATGAAATTAGGCTATTAAGTCGTTATGGAAATCCAGATGGAACTATTTATGCGTCTAGCCCTGATCATTGGCATAATAATATTATAAAATGTATGAGTGCAATTAAGTGATATCAAGTTCCTGATGATTATAATTTTCGTTTAGGTCAACAATAAATTTATCAATTTTTGCAAACCTAAAAGATATATGTTAAGATATTTATAACTTAATATGTATCTTTTTTCTTATGAGAAAACTCAAAATAATTTTACTTTCATACTTCGTATATTTATTAACAGCCCCAGCTCTATTTGCCTCAAGTGTTGCAATGGGAACATGAAATTGAGCTGTTACATCTGGAAAAGATAATGCTAATTTTATCCTGAGTTTTTTCTCAGCAGATAATTTTATGAAATTATTTATGGCTATTTTAGTTATAATTTTAACTTTTTTCTTTTCAAAAGTTATAAGTGGAAAAATTGTTTCATACATTGAAAGAAATGCAACAGAAGAAACCAGTAGAGAAGAACTGAC
>CBFHLZ010000075.1:0-6012 GCA_965656795.1 Patescibacteria group bacterium | reverse complement strand
CTTTAAAGCATTAGGACCCGCTATTGCAGGAACTGTAGCACCTGAATTAAAAGTAATAAAAAATGAGATGGATGAAATAAATAAAAGTATTGAAACATTCAATGATGGATTAAGCGCAGGTGATCGTTTGGACGCTGTTTTAGATCTTGAAAAACAATTAGATTCTTTAAAGTTAAAATTAGATTCTGTTTTTGAAGATGATAAAGATAATGCACTTTATAAAACTTTCTCAAAACAACTTGATCAAATATCTAATGAAATACCTTCGAAAATTGGCGGTGTTATTTCTGATACAGAAGTAAAAGTAAATGTTAAACCTGTTGTGTCTATTGATGATTTTGAAAAGCAATACGAAGCAGCTCAACGTGGAATTAAAATATCTAAACTTGAATTTGAGCTTGGATTAATAGGTGAAGAAGAATTTCAAAAAACATTTACTGATTTGACAGGAGAAGCACAATTTGCTTTAAACAACCTTATTAATTCTGGTCTTGATACTAAAACTATTGAAGAGTTTCAATTAAAGTTGTTAGGAGTAGTAAAACAATATGACACGTTGAATAATTCATTAAACAAGTCTAAAACTTCAATAGATGAATATAATAAGTTAATTTTGCAAGGTGAGCTTGATATTTTAAAAGCACAAGGTCAAGAAAATTTAGTTTTAGAAAAAACACTTGAACAAAAAATAGCTTTAATTAATGCAAATGATAAACTTGACGCTCAACAAAAACAAGGTCTGATTGATCAAGAAAAACAATTAGCAGGTATTGAAAATTCAAAAATACAAATATCAGAACTTCAAAATGAAATAGCAAATCTTAATTTAAATAATGAAGAAGGTTTTATCAATGAAGAAGAAATGTTGAAAATGGATGATTTAATATTAAAAATAAAAGAACTTGAAGTGGCATACGGTTTAGCAGGGGAAGCTTCACTTGCAGCAAGTCAAAAACAAGTTCAAGCTACTAACGAAGCAGCAGACGCACAAGAACAATTTAATAAAGAAATGGCTGAAACTTTTTCTGATATAGCATTTAATGCTTTAACTTCAACTGAAAGCATTACAGATTCATTTAAAAAAATGATAAATGATATATTAGCAGAAATGATTAAAGCACAGTTAAATGAGTTTTTCTTATCAGCAATAAATAGTTTTGGTGGAGGTGCAGGTGGTGCAATAGGTGGTTTTGCAAGCCTTTTTCACACAGGTGGATTAGTGGGACAAGAAGGTTTTAAAAGACCAATTTCAGTGCCTAAATATCACACAGGTGGTATCGCAGGTTTAAATCCTGATGAAGTTCCTGCAGTTCTTCAAAAGGGTGAAGAAGTATTAACAGCAAACGACCCAAGACATAGAAATAATGGTGGTGGAAGTCAACAACAGCAAGTTCAGATTAATAATTTACTTGATACAAATCAAATAGCTCAAAGCCTTGACGGTAATCAAAGTTTTGGAGATGCTATCATGAATTATATGACAGCAAATAAAAACGAAGTAAATAACACGTTACAGAATTAATTTTAGTATAATATTCTTTTTTTATAAAAAACTATTGACTTAAATAATAGATGATGTAATATGTAATTATTCATTAAGAACTCTTTAAAAAAATAAACTCTGTTTTTTTAAAAGGAAAAAATTAAGTGACACGGACGTTGCTTTTTTTTTCGTATAAATATTTACTGTTGTATAGTTGTATTATCTCAAAATTAAACTATAATATAACTATATATAAAAAATAGGAGTATTTAAAATGCACATACTGAATTACTCAAACAATTCATTAGAACTTTCAGATAAAATAAAAGAAGCAGTATCAAATAATTCGAATTACGTAATTGTAACTGATAGACAAAAAAGTGAAAGTTCAAGCGGAATAACAACTCAACTTGTATTTAAAAATAATATTTATAATTTTTATGTGGGTTTTGAGTTTATTCACCCTACTTTTTTTGTTGGTAGTGAATTGAAAAGGTCAAGTGTAGTTTCATTTTATGTTTATAATGATTACGATCCTACAAACACAAGTATGAACCAACCAAGAATTTATAATTTTTCATTTGATTACATAAATGGAACTCCAACTCCAAACAACTTCATAATACAAGACAACATTTTTAGTTTAAATTATATTCAAGGTAATTATAAATGCTTCATGATGGGAGCTTCATACTTGCCTTACGGTTCTTCATTGGATTTTCCAAACCCAAATTTGTTTTTTGCAAGTGAAAACACAACTGAATATTTTAAAGTTTGCTATAAAAATAATAATATTGAAAATGCAAATATATTAAACGATGCTCTTTTTGATAATAGAACCAATGGAAGTATAAATAGTAAAATATTTTTCTCTCCTTTTGTTATAAAAATAAACGATACAAGTGATAAAACAATTTGTGGAGAATTACCTGAAGTTATGGTTTCAGGTTCATTTGGCTCAGGAAATGGAACAATAACATCGTTTAATGATAACCCAAGTGAAGAATATATAAGCTTTCCGTTTTATGTCGGATCTAATCAAGTTTATATTATAAATAAAAAAAATTAAGGAGATTTTAATGAATTTTGACAACACTAAACCATTCACAATAAGAACGAACGGAACAGCTACAAGTGCAGAAGATTTTTTATCAAAGTTGCATTTTTTTCTTACAACAACAAGTAATTTTACTTCAGTTTTAGATACAGTAACATATAAGATTTTTAGCAGAGATGGTTTTTATTATTATTTTAATATTTTAAATGAAGATGGATATGATAAAGTTCTTTTTGTTAAAAATGATAGCACTTCAACATTACCATTTTTTGATTTGGGTTTTGACGATAGAGAAATACACGAAATAGATATAGTTAATAATGTAGAGCAATTTTATTTATTAGATAATGGTGAAAGTATATTTATTTCTATTGAATATAACCCTGGTTATTTTATGAATTTATTCACTGGAAGTGCAACAAGTGCTGATCCTGATAAAAAAATAAGATTAACAATGAGTAATAAAAAATATGATTTTTCAAGTACAGATATTTTATATGGTTATGTAGCTTTCCCCTATGACTCTTCAAAAATAACATACTTTATTGATGGAATATTTAAAACAATAAATACTGAAATATTTACTGATAACAACATTGAAGATACATTTTTTTATTTAAACAATAAATATTATTTATTTAACTGTTATATGTTTGAAAATGAAAAACTAATAGCAGAAGTTTCAGACGTTTTTTATTCTTATATGGAGGGATATCAAAACGCTGAAGAATTTTCAGTAAGTGATAAAACATTTATAGCTTTTCCCAACCATGCAAAAAGTTCTCCACCATCTTCAGCAACAATTACAGAAGAAAGATGTATAATTTTAAGGACTTCATGATATGCTTAAAACTAATATAAGTATCATAAAAAACAAACAAGATTATGATACTACTAACAGAAATATAGATTTAAAACTTCAAAGCATCGGAGATGTTATTTATAATAAATTAACATTGTTTCCAAGTTTTTTAAATGTTGGAACAGTTTCTTCTGAATATAAAACAATTATCGAAATATCAAACACAACAATGAGTTTAGCTTATTTAAATGATATAACATTTGAAGATGGAGAAGGAATAACTGTTGTGCCTCTTGGTGAATTTCCAGTTTCTCTTGTTCCTGGCAAAACAGCACAATTTGAATTAACTATATCAACAGAAGGACCTTCAATAATTAATGCTATTGTGTCTTTCGGTGTTCTTGGTGAAGAAAGTTTATCATTGCCAATAACAGGTGATCGTGTAGCATTCTTCAATTTTGATATTAATTACTCACAACCTATTAATGAATATTACCAACATTTAACTAATATATCAACTTCTTTTAATGGTAGAGAACAAAGAACTTTGATTACTGAAAACCCAAGATTAGCATTTGAATATTACTACACTTTGATCGGTGAAGATAGAGTTAAAGCTGAAACAATGCTTTATGAAAGTAGTGCAGATACAATGCAAGTTCCTGTTCATCAACTTAAAAATAAATTATTACAAGAAGCAAGTATAGGTGACTCAGTTATTTACTCAAATGTTAATGAAATGAATTTACAAAATGGAATGAAATTAATGTTAAAAAGCGGAAATGATTATGAAGTTGTTGAAGTTTATTTAATATCAGAAAATGAAATAACATTATCAAATAATTTATCAAATAATTATAATAAAAATAATACTATACTTTATCCATTGATGCTTGTTGATATTAATTCTTCAATAACGTCTGAATATTTAACTAATGATATTTGTAATATGTTAATAAGATTTGAAGTTTTAGATAATACTTATAAAAATATAAATACGAGTAATGATGATATATTTTCAGAATATGATGGTTATAAAGTGATTGACAGAAGACCTTCACGAGACGTTACTTTTAGAAGAACAACGCAAAGACAATTTGATTTAATAGATAACGGATATGGCATTAGAGGTAAAACAGTAAATGATAAAACACCTTCGACTGTTATGACTTATACATTTTCTTTGTTATCAAAAGAAGAAATAACACAAACAAAATCATTTTTTAATAATATGAAAGGTAGATACAATGAGTTTTATGTTGTTTCAAGCACAGAAGATTTTAAAGCAGCAGTAGGTGTAAGTGAATTTGATTTATCAATAATTTGTGAAAATTACAATCAAACTTCTTTTAATGATAATTTAAATAAAAAAATATTACGATTAACAACAAAAAGTAATGAAATTTTTACAAGAGATATAACAAATATTTCAACATATACAGATGGTAGAATTTCTGTTGGTATTGATTCACCTCTTGGTATTGATATACCGCTTGAAAATATAGCTTCAATACAGTATTTAGAGCGTGCAAGATTGAATAATGACAATATACAAATAACACATATAACTGATGATTACGCAGAAATAAATATAGATGTTAACATATTCAGAGGTAAATTTTAACTGTTGTAAAGTTTTATTATTTTAAAAATAAACTATAATATAGTTATAAATAAATAAAGGAGTTTTGAAGAAATGAGTATATTTTCTGATTTACTTGGATCGAAAGTAGAAGTTTATAAGTTTTTTTATAAAAATGAGATTTTAAGAGTAACTTCTTCTGATACAAGAATAAATTTTAACAACGAGTGGTATGAGCCTTCAACGATAAAAAGAAGTGATTATAATGTTTCAAATGATAAAACAAGAAATGAAATAAAATTAACAGTTTCAAGTAAATTTGAAGTTGTTGATTATTTTCAATCTATTACACCTGACGATATTAGAGTTGAAATATTTCAAACATTAAGAAATGATACAAGTAAAAGTTTTAAAATTTTTAATGGTTTGGTTAAATCTTTAAATATGAAAAAAAACATATCTGAAATAACTTTACAGCCTTTTGCTTCATTACTTACTAGAGATATATGTAGATATTCTTATCAAACATTATGTAATAATTCACTTTATGATGTTAATTGTAAATTAAATATTGAAGATTTTTCTACAATAACGACTATAACAGATATATCTTCAGACGGAATAACTTTTACTTTAGATGTAGAGGATCAATTTAGAGTTGATAATTTTACAAATGGTGTTTTAAGAATTTCTGAAACGGGTGAAGCACGTATGGTAATTGAATCAACACATAATGTTGTTAAAGTTATGTCACCTTTTACTACTGTAAAAATTGGTGATTTAGTAAAAATAAGTGTTGGATGTAATAGATCATCAGCAGATTGTAAAGAAAAGTTTTCTAATTTTAAAAATTATGCAGGTTTTGAGTATATACCTAACAGATCACCTTTCGAGAACGGATTATAACATAGGAGTAAATAAGTAATGTGGAATATTTTTTGGTTTATTGTGCAAGTAGTTTTATATTTTGTAACGATGGCGTCATTAAGCAGTAAAAAACCGAATGCAGCAAAACTTGAAGATTTATCAGTTCCAGAAGTTTCTGAAACAAAATCAATAGCAATAGCATACGGTAAATATAAACAAAA
>CBFHLZ010000074.1:0-6065 GCA_965656795.1 Patescibacteria group bacterium | reverse complement strand
GAGTGTTATTCAGTCTTTTTGATATATTTTTATATTAAACATATATTTTATATTATGTTAAGTGCTATCTATTCATTATTAATGAGTTGTGTATCACTGTATTTTATACGAAATTCTTTTTATTTAGTATAATTACATCAACCGTGAAAGTTCAATTAATAGTAAAATCAAAAAAGTTTGTTCATTGTTTTAATTCTGGGAATATTCAAGAATAATCAACAGATACTTCATTTATTAAAACTTCCTTATTTTCTCCATCAACTTTTACAATGTCATTATCAGATAATGTTTCATTTATAATTATTTCTTGATCACCTACTTTCATTTTTAATTCATTTGTATCAGTAGTCCCAAAAATAAAATATGCATTCACTTCTGATTGAGCCGTTCACTCATTTGTGATTTCCTCTCTAAAACTAGAAGTTTTTCAAAAAATACTCGTGCTTTGATTATCGATTTTATACCAAAAAGGTTCTAAACAAGTAAATCAAATCTCCATTTTTATCCAGTCAACATTATAATGGTTAAAAGTTTGTGGAAAATTTGTACAATTTACTTTTATTCTTCTGATTTCTCCGTCTATTTTCCAATCAAGAATCGATTCAGATTTATAACAATTTTTTCTCAATAAATCAATATTTTTAATTAAATCTGCTTTATCTACCCCTTTTACATAAACAGTCATTGTAATATTTCTTCATCTATTGAAAAAAGATAAAAACCCTCTCCCGTTATTTTGCGGTATATCATAAGCAGATAATTGACTTTCTGCACTATCTGTTATATTTGTTGCTTTTATGTTTCAACTAGCTATATCTAACCCGTTTATAGATAAAAGCCCCTGCCCTGCTGTTGCTGGTACAAGGGATTTATTTATTGCAAGTTTATTTAATGTTGTTCAATTTAAAGTCATTTTTATTTATATTAAGAAACTCAAAATTTATTTTGTTGCAATACTTCAATAATATTATCTTGTATTTTTGTAGCTAATCTATTTTCATCAGCTTCATTTCTTACAGTAACACCACCCATATTTATAGAAACATTACCAGAAAATCAACCACTTGGTACTATATCCCCATTTCAGCTAGGTACAAACATTTCAGGTCATCTCTCCCCTACTAGATACGCACTTCACCCTTTTACAGGTCAACCGTTTGCTTTAGTTCAAGCAGTATCTCAACCGTTGAAAGTTTCAGTATTAGCAAATCATAGAGTAGCTATTTCTTTTGCCGCATCTTTTGCCTTTCTTAATGCTGAAGAAATAAATGAAGTTATATTATCAAATTTTTCTTTTGCTGCATTTTCTATAATACTAAATCATAAAACGAACATTTCTTTAAACTCTGCAAATCATTCAGAAACACCAGTGAAAAATTCTTTTAAAAAATTCCATAATGATTTCATTGTATTTAAAAAGTGTCAAAATGAAACAGTAGCATCATATAAAACATATCCAATCACTTCTCATACATTATGAATAGATTTTATTATAAATCATAACACACTTCAAGTAAATTCTAAAACTTTTATAAATGATTTAAACGAATTTGATAAACTTTTTATATTTTGTTCATTTTCAAACCAAAGTGTTATACTTTCTGAAACCTTTTCTATCAATGGTTGTAAAGTTGTTATAATCTCATGAAAAGCTGGTAATAATGCAACTGCAATAGTTTCTTGAACATTTTTTAATGTAGCTGTCAATTCAGCTTTTTTTCTTGTTAAACTATCTGCTCATTCTTCATATGATTTTTGAGCATCTGTTGATTTTTCAAATATTAATTGTTGAGTAGCTATTGCTTTTGCTTGCGCTAATGCTGCACCAGTCAAGTCTTTAGTACCATTTATCAAAAGCCTTTGTTGAACATCAGCTTCAGTAATTGAAATACCTAAACTTTTTAATTGTTCCCTTTCTCAAAGCATTGCTTTTGCTAATATATCCCCAACTTGTGCTGCATCATATTGTCATGCGCTCCATTCACTTAATGCACCTGATAAACTAACAATTTCTTGTGTTTGTTTCGTCGCTTCCTCTCTTGTAAATCACATTGGAATCAATAAATCTTGGATTCATGCAGCAGTTTTTAAAAATTCTGCTCTTGATAATCACATTGCTTTTCATGTTTCTTTTGCAAACTGATCCATATCATTAAAATAATCTCCAAAAACTACTTGTGCTTTTCAAATTGTAGTTTCTATATCATCAGCCAAATTAAACATTTTAACACCTGCAACAGCAGTAGCAGTTCAAACAGCAGCTAAACCCACTCAAACTTTTTTCATAACTCACCCCAACTTCGAAAATTTAGAATCAAGTTTTTTTGAATTTCACTCTAAACCTTTAAAAACACTAGATGCTTTATCTTGTGCTTTTAACTGAATATTTATTTCATTGTTTACAGCCATTTTATATAAATTATATTATAGGTTTTTCGCTTTTGCTTGATGTTTTCAAATTAATATATCTGCCCAATATGTTTCTAAATTTAAAAACTCTTGAATATTCATATTTTCTTCTTTTGCAACTTCAGTAAGGAATAAATCATAATTCATTTTTACTGATTTATTCCCTTTCTGACTTGCTCTTTTGTTTTTCTTTAATTCTATTCAATAGTCTGAAATTATTTTTTTACTTTTTTTTTGTCCCCTATTAATTTTTCCATAATTTGTGTGATGATATCCATCATTTCACTTAAAAAGTCTGGATCAACTTGTTCATCATAGATTGCATCAATTTTAGAGATATTTTTTGAATCAACAACAAGTATTTTTAATACTTCAATTATAAATTCAATTTGTTGTATTTCTCAAATAGCATTTTTTTGATATAAATTTGTTATTTTATCATAGTTTCTATATGTAACTATTTGCGAAATTTCAATATCCCCTCTAATTGTAGTAGTTGACATAATTTTTATTTATTAATTAATAATCATTTTCATTGTAACCTTTTTTCGAAAATTTCAAAGGCTTTTCTTGAAATAATAGGTCTTATTGTACATCTACATCTTGGATGTCTTGGCGGATATCATACATCTTCATAAGTAACCTTATTTCATAAAGCATCAGTATCACCTTTATTTAAAAATGTACCTCAAATTTTTATTTTTTTTCAATGTAGTAATTGACATTGTGGAGAAACTCTTTCATCTAAAGCTGTATACCATTGTTTTTCAGATACAACACCACTTTGAATATATGCTTCATCTTGCGATTTATTGCTCGCTCTTGTCACCTCTGTTCTTGTGATATTATCAACTCTACCATCTTTTTTTGTGTAAGATTTAAATTTATCTCTTACATTTTTAGATATTGCAGCTGCTCAAAGTCATTCTTTATTTCATGCTTGTATAATAACAAACATTTCTTTTCTTGTTACCTCATCAATTTCCTTCGACATTTTTTCGATATTTTCTCAAATCCATTTATTTACTTGTGATATTGCAAATGCTTCATCAGAAACTTCACTAATAGCTATATTTCCTTCTGCTGTCATCAAATCTTTATAAAAAGATGTATAAAGAGTCAAATATAATATTTGCATTTGTTTAGCATCAAATAAATCACTTTCTTTATCTATTTTTTTTATAGATTTAGTCTCTTTTAAATTTTTATCAATTTCTTTTAGTTGAATATTCCAAATTTTTTCCTGAATACCAGCCATTTCTTTTTCATATTTATCTGTCCTAGCTATTTTTTTTTCCCATATTTTTTGATTATATTCTTCACTTCAAAATGAAACTGATTTAAATGCTTTTTCAAAAGATTTACTAAAATGATTATTTTCAACCTCTGATTGCTTTACAATTTCAGTTGCTGTTTCTTCTGAAAATAAAAGTTTATCTCAATTACTTAAAGCAGTTCTTCAAGTAGCTAATCTATATTCATTTAAAGTAATTGTCCCAGATTGGTAATCCTTTAAAAGTTCATCTTTATCTTGTGGAAACTCAAAAAATAAAAATGATTTTTCGAATAAATCTCTATTTAATTTTTCTTCTAGCATTTTTGCTAGAGGCTTTATAGTATAATTCAAAAAGTAATGTTCAGGAACTTTTTTATCTGCAAAACCTACACCATCTGATTTACCTAGCAATGGCTTTGGCACTCTGAATGCCATCATGACTTCATCTTTTGTAAATGTCCTTTGATTTACAAAATCCATGTCTTTTTGATTTTGTGAAAAATCATGGATATCAACTCATTGATCCAAGAAAGCAACTTTATTTGAATTTTTTAATCAACCAAAATTATTTTTCCAGCTTCTTATAAATTTTTCTTTTACTTCCGTATCAATAGATTCTTGTTTTTTAAACACAACACCAGGACGACCACCATTATCGAAAAATAATCTATTATATTCAATACTAGACATATCCATCGCAACTTGTGTAGCAACTGCTTTTAATGGAGTCAATCACCCTTTGTCTGAAAATGGAGTAAATGTTTCTATTTTTACAACTTCATCAGGAGAAAATGACCATGTACTTAATCCATCAGAATAAGTATATTTTATAATTTTATATAAACCTTCTTTATGTTCTTGAACATGTTGAGGATATAAAAGAGATATTTTTTTTCTATTCCCTGCCTTTTCTTTTAAAATATATGCAACTCAAATAGTTTTTAAATATATTGCAATAGCTTTTAGCATAAAAGAGTCAAACTCTTTATATTCTGGTTGTGTTGTTTTTGTTTTTTTATCATTTGTATAAAAATCCCTTTGTAAATTAGCCATAGAATCACCTATAACATCAACACAATCAAAAACCCAACCCTTCATCATAAACATTAGTTCGGCTTCCGTGTATTCTTTTATTTCATTTTTTTGTCAGAATATACTTCCCATTGAATCCATAGGAATAAAATCACCTTTACTTTTTTTTGAAGAACTGAATATATTTTTAATATTAAACATATTTAAAAGTTTATAAATTATAGTTTCTTTATATTATTTATACCGTTTTTTTGAATAATATCAAATTAATAAATTGAATTATTAACGGTTAAAATAATATTTACAGTCAATGCGATTACTTGCCCCTCTCATTCTAAAAATGTCCCCATTTCTCAATTCGTAACTTGCCCAATTACTATTTGATTGTTTCAAAGGTCTTGTTGTCCATCAAATTTTTCAATAATCTGATCTAAGCAATTATAAATAGTATTTTTTGCGTCTGCTCTTGTTCTATTTTCAGTAACTTTGTCTAAAATATCTAAATTAAAAGTAAAGTTTCTTCTATTTGAACATGTATCTAAAAATTCCCCATCAAAACTTCTTAATTCAAAAGTAGCTGCTGGATATCAATCTGGAGTCAATGTGAAAGTATCAGAAATATAAGAAAAATTATTTATTTCTTCAAGTTTAGATTTTATACTTGCTTCAAGGCTTGTTATTATTGTCATAGTTTTATTTTAAAATAGTAAGGTCATCAGTTAGTTCTTCATTAAATATAAGATTAACATCTCTTGCACTTTTTTCAACTGTTTTTGTTAAAAACGGATTTCATTTAATAAATCTTGTCCCTTCATGTACAAATATTCAATATTTCCTAGTATTAAATAAACTTCATGCAAGGTTTCAATATTTTTGATTATATGAATTTCTTAAAAATCATGTATCAACAGGAGTAAAAACCTTTGCTTCTCATTCAAGGAAAAAAACGACTTTTTTAATCCCTCGATTTAAAGCCGTTTCTACCTCTTTTTTGTTGTCGATTTTATCAATAAATTCTTGCAGTCCTTTTATTTCAATAGAAGCCATATTAATTTTTTGATGTGAGTAAAATCTTTATTGTATTAAAAGTAATTCAAGAATAATTTTTAACATCTTTTACGATATATTTTTTCCCATTTACTTCTATTGTGTCAGCTTCATATATTTCAATATCTCATTTAATAGTGAATTTATACAATGCTCATGATATCCCATTTACTGAAAATGTTGTATCTTCTAAACTATACGGTTTTAAATGCCCTGTAACTTCTCAAACTGTTGTATATGATGATTTATCACCTACATAAACTAACCTTGAAACCGTACCCGTTGTTTCTTTATGCAGAAA
>CBFHLZ010000073.1:0-6169 GCA_965656795.1 Patescibacteria group bacterium | reverse complement strand
CATATTTACGATATAGATGTAAAAGATGCTCCGAAAATAGATACGGTGATGGATGAAATATTAAAATATATAAACGAACCTGATGTTATAGTCGGTCATAATATTGAATATGATCAAGACATGGTAAAACTTGAATTAAAAAGATTAAAACAAGAATATAAATATAATCCAAGACAAGTCGTTTGTACAATGAAAACAACGGTAGATTATTGTGCTATTCAATGAAACTGAGCAAGATTTAAATATCCAAAACTATGAGAACTCCATAAAAAATTATTTGATCAATATTTTGCATGAGCACATGATGCGATGATTGATGTAGAAGCTACAACCAGAAGTTTTGTAAAACTCGTAGATTTAGATGTTATTCAACTTCAAGAAAATAAAAATGAAGTAATGAGTTTATTTTAATAAAAAAAAATTATGTCATATAGTGATCTCATAAATGTAGATGATTTTGAAAAAAAAGAATATTTTTCTCAAGAAAGATGAGATATTTCTTTTTATTGTAAAGATTGTAAAAAATTAGTCGAAACAAACAGACCAAATCCAAATGGATATAAATTTATTTGTACTATTTGTGAAGGTGAAAATGTGGTTATTTGAACCCAAGAATGACTAAAATCAAATTATAGATTAAAATAAAGTATATAAAAAGTTTTGACTTTTTATATACTTTATATACACTCTTTATATACTATTAAGTATGTATCTTTAAAACTAATAATATAAACGATGAATAAACAAGATGCATTAAACAATGCCCTATCAATGATAGAAAAACAATTCTGAAAAGGATCTATTATGAAATTATGAGACAAAGAAGGTGGTATGGATATTCAAACAAGTTCTTCTGGTTCTCTAGGTCTAGATATTGCCCTTGGTGGTTGATATGCTAAATGAAGAATTGTAGAAATTTATGGTCCAGAATCTTCTGGGAAAACAACGCTTACACTTCATGCAATTGCTGAAGTACAAAAAGCTGGATGAACTGCAGCCTTTATCGATGCAGAACATGCACTTGATCCATCATACGCAAGAAAAGTTGGTGTTGATACTGATAATTTAGTAATTGCCCAACCAGATTACGGTGAACAAGCTCTAGAAATCGTTGATTCACTTGTGAGATCAGCAGCAGTAGATTTAATTATTGTTGATTCTGTAGCAGCACTTGTACCAAAAGCAGAAATCGAAGGTGATATGGGAGATTCTCATATGGGGCTTCAAGCAAGACTTATGAGTCAAGCTCTCAGAAAAATTACTGGTGTGATTAATAAATCAGGAACTACGGTTATTTTCATCAATCAAATTAGAATGAAAATTGGTGTTATGTTTGGTTCTCCAGAAACTACTACAGGTGGGAATGCTCTAAAATTTTATGCTTCTCAAAGATTAGATATTAGAAGAAAAGCTAAAATTGAATCTGGTACAGCACTAGATAAAGAAGTAAACTGAAACCTCACAAAAGTAAAAGTTATAAAAAACAAAGTTGCTCCTCCTTTTAGAGAAGCTGAATTTGATGTAATGTATAACCAAGGTATATCAAAAGTTGGTGAAATACTTGATATTGGTGTTCAACTTGAAATAATCAAAAAAGCTTGAGCATTCTATTCTTATGGTGAAACAAGACTTGGGCAATGAAGAGAAAAAGCAAAAGCTTTCTTAGCTGAAAACCCAGAAATGGCAAATGAATTAGAAGAAGTTATCAAAAACAGCTTATAATAAAAATAAAAAACGACTCTAGAGTCGTTTTTTATTTTTGTGAATAATTCTTGCCTTTTCCCTATTTATGGATATATTTGCAAACAATGATTATTAAATATAAAATAAATAAAATATGAAAATTTCATACAAAGTATTACAAAAATATGTTTCAAATTTAGGAACACCAGAAGAAGTTGCTCAAGACTTAGTTATGCATACAGCAGAAGTAGAAGAAATAGAATATGAAGGTAAAAACTTAGAAAAAGTATTTATTTGAGAAGTAAAGACTTGTGAAAAGCATCCTGATTCAGAAAAACTAAACTGTACTACCGTTGATGTAAATGGAACACTCTACCCTATTGTCTGTTGAGCACCTAATGTAAGAGCTGGATTAAAAGTTGCAGTTGCATTAGTTGGTGCGCAATTAACTCCAGAATTTACCATCGCTAAAACAAAAATCAGAGGTGAAGTTTCTGAATGAATGATTTGTAGTGAAGATGAACTTGGTATGACTGAGATAAGACAAGAAGGTATTTTAGAATTACCTTCTAATGCTCCACTTGGAGTTTCAATGAGAGAATATTTACAAAAAAATGATGCTATCTTAGAAATAGATAACAAAGCAATTAATCATAGACCTGATTTATTTTCACATATTGGTATTGCTAGAGAAATAGCTGCTATAAAATGAGAAAAATTTAATTATGAATTATCTCATAGAGATTTTTCAAATCTAGAAAAATTAGAAATAAATAATCAAATTTCTCAACATGTTTCTAGATACTCAGCTTTAAAAATTCTAAATGTTGAAAATATTACAACACCTGATTATATAAAACAAGTACTTGATTCAGCAGAAATTGCTTCAAAAGGGTTACTTATTGATATCTCAAATTATTCACTCTATTTATACGGACAACCTACACATTGTTTTGATGCAGATAAAATAACTGGAAATATCTCTATTCGTTTTGCAAAAGATTGAGAAAAATTTACTGCACTCAATGATAGTGAATATGAATTATCAAGTGAAGACATAGTTATTGCTGATGATAATTCAATATTAGCACTAGGATGAGTTATTGGATGAAAAGATTCTGCTGTAAGTGATTCTACAAAAAATATTATAGTTGAATCTGCTCATTTTGATCAAGCAATTATAAGAAAAACTTGAAAAAAATTATGAGTAAGAACTGATTCTTTAAATGTTTTTGAAAAAGATCTCGTAAATGGTATGCAACAAGCTGGGATGAGCTTAATTGCAAATGAATTAGAAAAAAATCTACCAGAGTTACAATTAGTTGCCTACGGTGATAATTATAAAAATAAACAAGAAGTTATATCTATTGAATATTCTAAAGAATTTATAGAAGATTTAATTTGAAAAAATTATTCAGATGAAGAAATAATCAAAATTCTAGAGAATTTAGGTATAAATAAACAAGAAAATAAACTTATTATTCCTTTTTGGAGAAAAGATTTAAAATATAAAGCTGATATTGCAGAAGAAATTGCAAGAATAAATGGCTATAATTCTATAGAATCTACTATTCCAAAAATAAATTCTGGTGCTGTTATTCAAGATAATATTTATAAATTAAAAAATGATTCAAGATCATTTTTAACATCTCTTTGATACTATGACATGTATACATATTCATTTGTAAACCAAAACTTGATGGAAAAACTTGGTGGAAATACAAATGATTTAGTGCCAATGAAAAATGCATTAAGTGAAGAATTAACGCATTTAAAATGAAGTCATATTCCAAATTTAGTATCAAGCTTAGAAAAAAATATGAGAGAGTATAAAGAACTCAAACTCATGGAAATTGAAAAAGTATTTACAAGAAATGATTCAAACATTACAGAAAAATATGCACTTAGTTGCGTAGTTATGAAATCAGCTGATATATTATACTACGAACTCCAAACAACACTAAATGACTTATTTACAACTCTATGAGTTGATAAATTTCAGCTAAACACTCCAAAGATATTCCCAAGTTTTGCTCATAAAGGGAGAACAGCGAGTATAAATATTAGATGAAACGATATTTGATATATTGGTGAAATACATCCAAAATACACAAATAACTTTGGTATAAACCAAACAGTTGGATTTTTTGAAATAGATGCTGATGCACTTAAAAATGCACTTTACTCAAAAGTAAAAGCACAGGATTTATCAGAATTTCAAGCAAATAATTTTGATTTAAATTTTGTAGTAGATAAAAATATTGAATGAAAAAATATTTTTACTACCATTCAAAGAGCAAATAATTTAATATCAAAAGTAGAGTTAATGGATGTATATGAAAATGAAGAAAAACTTCCTGGAAAAAGAAGTTTAACATTCAAAGTTTATATTCAATCTATGGATAAAACACTTGATGATAAAGTAAAAAATGAGGTTATTTGAGAAATTGTAAAGAAAGTAGAAAAAAAATGAGGGGAATTAAGATAATTTTCCTCTAAAATAATTTGACTATTCTACTAAACTTCATATAATCTCCGCACGAAGAGAACTGGCTTTTTTATCCCCTATCCTCAAATAATGGGATAAATTAGCAAAAATATTTAATATTATATAAATAATTTTTTATGCCAATAATTCAATCAGCTAAAAAACAACTCAGACAAAATAAGAAAAAAAGATCTAGAAATGATCATTATAGAGCTGCATACAGAGAAGCAAGAGTTGCTTTTGAAGCTGCAATTAAAGAAAATGATGCTAAAACTGCTCAAGCAATTTACTTAAATGAAAATGATTCAGAAGGAAAAACTAAAAAATCTGGATTACAATCAATTATTGATAAATTAGTGAAAAAAAATATCATACATAAAAATAATGGTGCAAGAAAAAAAGCTAAATTCGTGAAAATGATTAAAGCTGTATCTTAATTTTTAATATAACTGCGTGAAAGAAAAGAAAAGACTTCTAAATGGTGAAATCAGAGCAAAAAATGTTCAAGTTGTTACTGATGAAGGTGAAAATCTCTGAGAAATGACACTTTCTGAAGCAAGACAAAAAGCAGAAGAGCTGAGTCTTGATCTCATGGAAATGTGAAAAAAATGAGATGTAACGATTGTTAAAATGCTTGATTATGGGAAATTTCTCTATAGACAAAAAAAACAAGAACAAAAAAATAAACAAAAGTGAAAAGCTCCAGATTTAAAAACAATTAGAATTACTTTCAAAATCTGAGAACACGACTTACAAATTAGAAAAAAACAAGCAGAAAAGTTTGCATTAGCTGGTCATCCACTAAAAGTAAATTTAATGCTCAGATGAAGAGAAAACCAATATGGTGATCTTGCAGCTGAAAAAATGAATTCCTTTGTAAAAAGTCTAGAAGAAATTTATAAAACTGATGGACAAATCAAAAGAAGTGGAAACACATTTAACGCTATGTTAAAACCAATTAAATAATATTATTAATAATTACACTCTTATGACTTTAAAAACAAGAAAAGGTGTTGCAAAAAGAGTTAAAGTTACTGGATCTGGTAAATTTAAACTTGGAAAAGCTTGTAAAAGACACTTACTTTCAGACAAAACTAAAAAAGCGAAAGGTAGAAATAAATACGGTTTAATTGCTTCTGCATCAGAAAATAAAAAAATCGCTCAACAATTACCACACGCGTAATAATTTCTATACTACAACAATTTAATTTCAATAAAATAATACAATGGTTAGAGTAAAAAGAGGTCTAATGACTAGAAAAAGACATAAAAAAATGCTCAAAGCTACAAAAGGATACAGAATGTTAAATTCAAAAGTATTCTCAAGAGCTAAAAATGCATGGATGAAAGCAGGTACAAATGCTTATATCGGTAGAAAACAAAAAAAGAGAAACTTCAGAAAACTATGGACAGTAAGAATCAATATTGCTGCTAGAGATAATGGAATCTCTTACTCTCAATTAATTGGTGCTATGTATAGCAAAAAAGTAACTTTAAATAGAAAAGTTCTTTCAAATATGGCTATCACAAACCCAGCTGTTTTCTCAAATGTTGTTAACTTTGTAAAATAGTAAAAAAGGATTAGAATATTTCTAATCCTTTTTTTATTCTATAAATTTTTTCTTTTGAATAAATGACAAAAAATAATTATTTGAGCTATTAATAAGTATCAAAAATTTTTATCTAATGACCACTCTGCTCATGCAAAACATGACAACTATGTTCCCTATTGTAAATATTATCCTAGTTGTTCGCAATATTCGAAAGAAGCAATAGAAAAAAAATGAGTACTCATATGATCAATCAAATCTTTTTGGAGAATATTGCGCTGCCAACCATGGAGTAAATGATGATTTGATCCAGTAGAAAAAGATGAGGAAAAAAATCAAAAATAAAAACTTTACAATTTTATAATTATTCATATAATTTCACGGCTATTTTAAGGAAGAAAATATTTATTATTTTCGTTATACCTTTTTATTATTAAAAAATTATATA
>CBFHLZ010000072.1:0-6229 GCA_965656795.1 Patescibacteria group bacterium | reverse complement strand
CTCCCATTTGATGAAACCGTTTTTGAAAAAGTTGGAGAACTGCATCATGAAATTGTATCAGTACAAGTTGCTGTGACTACTACAGATCAATTTGTCCAACCACTTGGATTATATCAAGAAATAGATCAATTTGGAGGTGTCGAATCTATACAAGTTTGTCCAGATCTTGAATATCATGAATTACAGCTCCAGCTACAACTATCACTTCAATTTCAATCTGATGTAAAATATGAATTAGATGGTTTACTACATGACCATCTATTATTGTTACTTGATGGTGAATAATGTCAGTTTCATACCCAAGAACAAGTTCCATTTGAACTTTCATAATAATCTACTCAACATTTCGCTGAATAATTATTAGCCGGACAGCTATTTGAACCTCATCCAGATCATGTGTAATAATAATTTCTTGAATTATTATCTCATTGTGGATTAGTACATGTATATCTACCATTATTATTTGCAGGCGAATAATATCATGTTCATACAAAACTACAAGTTCCATTTGAACTTTCATAATAATCTACTCAACATTTCGCTGAATACGTATAAGAACAAGAATTTGATCCATTCCCGTCTGATGTATAGTAATAATTTCTCGAACTATTATCTCATGGTGCATTTGTACAGGTTGAGCATGAATTGTTATTAGATCATGAGTATCTACCAATTCAACATTGTGAACAAGTTCCATTTGAACTTTCATAATAATCTACTCAACATTTCGCACTATAGGATTGTGAACAATTATTTGAACCATTCCCGTCTGATGTGTAATAATAATTTCTTGAATTATTATCTGATAATCCATTAGTACATGAATATCTTGTATCATTTCAACTTGGTGAATAATATCCAATTCCTACTGATCTACATGCAGAAGATGAATAATATAAATCTGTTCCACAATATGCAATACAACTTGCTGATCCTGAAGATGGTGCATAATAAGTCGTACTTCTATTAATAGTTGTTCATGATGGACAAGACGCACTAGAACTTGGTGACCGTGAAATTGTACTATGAACATATGCCGATGCATTTACATACGACATAAACAATACAAACATAAATGTAATGAGTTTCAAGATTCTCATAGGGATTTTTTTATATATAAATTTAACTACTATATATAGTAAATCATAAATTGCTAAAAAATTCAAATATTGAACCAAGTAAATATAAAATTATTTTACATTCATTTTTTTAGTTCTATACTAAATAAAATTATTTTATATTTTTTAAAATAAAAAAATATGTTTTATCTGTTTATTTTACTATTGATTTGATTTGTAATTATCAATATTTTTATTGTTTATAAAGACATAAAAAGCAAAAAGATTCCAAATAAATATTTAATTTATTTGCTATATTTACTTCCTATATACTTATTTTCAATAGCGTATTTATCAAATACACAAATTGAACTTGCTTTTTTTATTCAATTTTTTATTTCATTTATTATTACTTTTTTATTGTATTATTATGGTATTTGGTGAGCATGAGATGCAAAATATTTACTTGTATTAAGTCTTTTTATACCTCATATCTGAATTGTACCATTTATTGCAAATATTTCATTAGTTACATTGATATATTTATGATTGTATTTTGTATTTTTTTATGGAAAGAATTTATATAATATAGTGCGATGAGATAAAAGTTTTATTCAATCTATTCTTATCGACTTTAAACAAAGATATTATTACTCTATATGAATCAGAAAAGATGCATTTCAAGAATCACTTATTAGACTCACAATAGTAGGAGTTTTAAAATTTTTATTTATATTTTTACTTATTCGTATATCAAAAATATATATTTTTGATCCATATGTTCAAAATAATTATTATAGAGTAATTCAAGATAATAATATTTTATCTTTTTTATCTCAAAATGCAGTGTATGCATTTTTACTATTATTTTTAATTATTTTTATATTTTATTTTATTTTAATTTTTTGTTATAGACATTTATCAGATTGGCTTCAAACATGACTTATTCAATTATGTAAAATATTTAAAGTAGACAGTAAATATAGTAATGAAATAATATTATTTTTATTTTTTCTTCTACTAAGTTGATATATTTATTATGAATATACAATGAATCCTCAGGGACTTACATCTAATCTCATACTTATAGCTACATATTATTTTTGAATACTTATCTGTGTAAAAATTGCAGTATATATGTATAAAATTGCTTTTCAAGTAGCTGAAGAAAAAATGATTAAAGTATCTGATTTAAAATCATGAGATATTGTAGACAAAAAATTTCTCATAAAAAATTTATGAAATGAGAATTGTCTTGGTGCACATAATAATAAAAAATGAATATTTTACCCTTCTCCCAAAAAATATTTTATTTCTATGGATAATCCTATTTCTCAAGTAGATAGAAAAAATATACAAAAAGCTTATTGAATATTAAATAGACATCACAAGTGAAATAATAGTTTTGTTGACGATTTATTAGACATAAAAATATTAAAAACATTTCCATTTGCTGCTTTTATATTTTTGTGATTTATGGTTACATATTTTTATTCAGATTCAATATTTGTATTTGTAATGAATATTGTCAAAACAATAATAAAAAACCTTTATAGTATATAAAGGTTTTTTTAATATTTAAAATTTGGGTATGCTTGATTTACATTTTGGAAATGTATTTTTTGTTGATTAATCGCATCCGTAATTACATCTTTATGTATATCTAAACTACGAAAGATTATATCAGTTTGTTTCATAACATATTCTATTTCATCCATAATTTCATTTCACATTTGAGTAAAATGTGCATATTTTTTTAATACTTTCCAAGTAATTTTATTTTTAATATAATATAAAACCATTTTATGAAGCCAGTTTTCACTTTTAATATATCAATGTTGATATGCTTTCATTAATACATAAATAGTTGGGACAAATGCATGGATAGCAAGAAATACTCATTTTAAATGTCTTGCATCAGGTCTAAATGGAGAATAATAATTTTCTGATAAATCATTGAGAATTATTTTATCGAAATGAAATAAAACATTTAACTTATTATGTGATGATTCATGAATAATTGCTTCTAAATTTGATAGTTCTGGTTGATCAACATCAACAGTATATCACATATATAAATGTCCAATACACTCGGTATAAGATGCAGAATTATGTAAACCATAACTAGTTCATAAAGGGACAATTTTATTAATTATCATATTTAGTTCATCGTAAAATCATTCATCAACAACTTGAAGTAATTCAAATGTTTTTTGATAATTTTTTAACCATTCTTGCTGAGTTTTTTCTCACCATCATAATATTCCTCCTGTTGTTTGATGATCTGGATGAGCATCAAATTTATTATACGGGTTTTTATCATACGTAGTCAGAGCAATATTTGTATCTCAAATTTTTGTTCAAAGTGAAAAAATATTTTTTTCACTTTGCCCAGATAAAAATATATGTAATTCTTCTAAAAAAATTTGTTCATATTTTTTATATTCTTCATTCTCATACTCTGTGCTTTTTTTCAGGTTATAAAGTGTATTTATAATAGCAGAAATATCTCAATTAAATAAAAATGTTTTGTACTCTTTATGAGACATAATTTTTTGAAAAATTTCTTCTGAAATCACTGACTCTAAACGCTGAATAATTAAATTATGATATTTTCATAAATAATGAATCAACATTGGATTATTTTTTTTTCAAAGCACATAATATTGTATCATAATAAGGATTTTTATGAATTATTATTTTTATTCATTACAATTGATTGTTTAATTTTTTGATCTAAAATTTTTATATGAATTTTAGAAATATGTAATAATTTTTGTCTGATTTGTATAATATTTTTTATATAAAAATAATCTATACTTCATAATAAATCTAATAAATAATTTATTTTTTCAAAATTTTTATAAAATAAATAATGATTTATTAATAAGATAAATACTGTAATATTTTCTGTTTCTTGTATAAAATTTTCAAGTAATTTTTCTTCATCTCTCCATGGTTTGTTTGATTTTATAGAAGTATGCTGAATTATAACCTGAGGTAAAAATCTGGATGTATGTTTATTTTTTATATCTAATACTTCATGAACTTTCCATTTCCAACTCAATGATTTTTTAAATAAAACACAGCAAGGGTAATTTTTATGATTTTTTGTATTTTGATCAATATAATTCATTATAATATCAAAAGTATCAATATTATTTGAAGAATTTAATTCTTTCACCAAACGAGAAATATCTTTTTCATGAAAATATTCATCCGCATCAATTCTAAGTATATAATCTCCATTTGTATGAGATTGACAAAAGTTCCTTGCAGAAGCAAAATCATCTGTCCATTGATAAAAATATATTTTATCTGTATATTTTTTTGCTATTTGGATTGTTTTATCACTAGAACCCGTATCGGTGATTATGATTTCATCGACATATTTATAAATAGATCTTAAGCATCTATCCAAATATTTTTCTTCATTTTTTACTATTATACAAGCAGAAATTTTCATTATCTTTTTATTTTTTGAATAATATTAATTTTTTCTTCTTTAGTAAGTTTTTGAGGATAAACATCAACAAAATCATAATATTTATCGTGTTCATAAATTCCTGAACAAATATTATTGAGATCACATTTTTTACATTTTTCTAACTTTTCATGTTCCCATTGCGTTTCATGAATCATTTCTCTAAAATCTAAAAAGTGTACAATCCTCTCTTCATCTTTTACTAATTTACGAGTTTCAGTCGAAGCCCATTCAAATCAACGAATATAGCACAGTGGCATTTTTTCCACACGAAATGTCCTTCATGTTGATTCTAAGTGCTCAAATGCTTTATTTAATGAAGGTTTAAATCTGTCAAAATTTGGAAGTGTTGACCAAGCCGTATCAGTTTTTCTCATCATCTCTGGATCAAGATTATTCCAAACAAAATGTTGAATCGGTGGAAATAATTTTGTGAGAAATTCTACAGTTTTATCTAAATGAGTTTCATTATAATGATTGATTACAGTATTTATTTGTACACGAATTCATGAATTCAGAGCATTGGTAATCGATAACATGAGTTTTTCCCAACTTCCTGGTGTATCAGTTAAAAAATCATGAATCTGAGCATGACAAGAATATACTGAAAAATGCACTAATTCTAATCAACTATCTGCTAATTTTTGAACAAATTGCGGATTTGAACACATCATACCATTAGAAATCATTCTATTATTCATTCAAATTTTTCTTGAATATTCTAACCATTTTGGTAAATCAGGAGAAAGTGTTGGTTCTCATCATGTAAAAATAACTCCATGATAATTTCTTTTTTTAAAATCATCGAGTAATTCTATTCATCTTTCATAGGAAATATTGTTTCCATTTGAAGGATTACTACAAAAATGACAAGCATTATTACAATGTCTGTTTACTTGGATGTATCAAATATTTGCCATAATTATTTTTCAATAGGTTCTAAAATTTTAAATCCGTAACTTCTAATAAAATTTATATGTATTCATTTACAAGATTTTTCATGTATACAAGATTCACATCTCAGAGATTTTTTTCTATACAATTGAGTGATATATTTTTGTGTATAATCTTCTAAAGTTTTTTCTTCAGCTATATCAACATATTTTTGATATTTTCCACTTCATCATAAACATTTTGGAATATTTATTAATTCTTGTTGCTGTGATGCTAAATATTTTTTAAATTCAGCAAAATTTTCACCATAAATATCATATACCTGACTAGGAAATTCTTGTCATGAAATAATTTTTTTTCCAGTAAAATCTTGTTTTTCATCATCTTTTTCTTTTAAAAAATCATGACAATATTGATTTTGAAAACAAACATCACATGCTGAACCAAAACATTCTGGTTTTTTTTCTCATTTTGAACGAATAAATGTATTAAACATATGATATCACTCCCCCATCGTTTCTGATTTTATTTTTCTCGGGTCTTGAATGAGATCTTCGTATCATTCAAAAGCTTCTGCATAAAATCTATTTGTCCACATATACATTCATGGAGTTTTTGATAGTTCCCAGGTTTCTTGTAATTGTTTTTGATAATCTGCAACATTATAAAATAGCATATCTTTATACCTCATAAATCATCTTCCGAAAGGAATTATTTGTAAGATATCAAATTCATATACTCATAATCTCATATAAAATTTTACAATATCTGGTAAAAATTTTACATTTACTTT
>CBFHLZ010000071.1:3448-6240 GCA_965656795.1 Patescibacteria group bacterium | reverse complement strand
CAAAACAGAACTAACGAATAAAATATTTTTGTGATCATAATTTATTTTTTTATATTGTGTAAAATTTTATCTATCAACGTAAAACTTTGTTGAAATCATTGATTTTTAGCTATTTCTAAACTCATTCTATATAATTTTTGTAATTTACAAAACATTATTTCTCAAATATTTTTTTCAATATCTTTCAGCTCACAAATATAAGTATTTTCATGAATTTCTTTTTTTATAATCTCAGGAATATTGTCATATTGTTTCAAAAACCAAAGATGTGTATGAATATCTTGAAATACTTTTCCATCTGTTTCTAGTATATATTCCCTGTCTGAAGTTGGTGAATCATAATACGACAATCCTAGAGCTTTTATATCTGGAAATTCATTTATATATTCTATGAATTTATGCAAGAAAATTAGTGCAGATTTTTCCCAAATTATTGTTGCGTAGACTGGTAAAATATAAAATTTTTTAACTCCCCTTTTAATAATTAAATCAAAAATTTCAAACGACTTTTCGATATCATTTGGATTGAGTATAAAATTTACAGCAAAATTTTTATGTTTTACATCAATATATTTTTGTTCTAAAAGTGTATAATATGTCTGAGTATCAATAGAATATTGAATTTCTACATTATTATTTTTCAGAAATAAATATTTTTCCTCAGAAAATAAAACACCATTAGTTCCTATTGAATAAAAAATATTTTTGATAGAAATATTTTCGATAATAAATTTTATTTTTTCAAACTCTAACATAGGTTCTCATCAGAAAAAATTTATTCTTATCTCTCAAAAATTTTGAGCATTTTTATGTAAATAGTCTATAAAAATATCAATATTATCATATGAAATTGAATTATTTTGAAAATCTAAATCACAATATTCACAACGCTTATTACATTGATTTGTCAGGATAATGTGAAATATTATATTTTGCATTTTATATTGCTAATATTTAAAATATGTACAATTTTTACAAATAGATTTCGTAAGTTTTTCTTCAGTAATATATTTTAAAAGATCCTCAAAATCAGGATATTGTTTAGATAATTGAGAAAATTTTTCTGTTCTATATTTTTCTTGTTTCCCTCAGTGACTACATGAAAATAAATATCAATCTCGTGCGATAAATGGGAGCGTATATTGACAATAAAAATCTAATTTATACGTTTCATCATCAGCAAAACTACATTTAAATTTATAATCAGCTGCATTGTAATCATAAATATTATCTCTATCAACCGACCCTCAAAAGTTATGATAGTTATGTACTTTATAATTGAGTTCTAAGGTATCTCAAAATTTATAAAAATAATCTAATTCTTTGAGAGAAAATTTATTTATTAACATTTCTAAAGAGAGTGGGAAATTATTTTTTTTACAAATTTTAATAAACTTCATTATATCATCAAAGTTTGGTTTCCCCGTAATAGAATCATGTACTTTTTTACGCATAGAATAAAATCATACTGAAAGATTAAAATTAATATTTTTATCTTTCATATATTCTAAAGCTTCTATATGTTTATCAGAAATAACCGTTCATTTTGTAGGGATAAGAATATTTAGATCTGTATTTTCAAAAGTATCAGCAATATATTTTAAATATTTACATATATTTGGATGTAAGAATATATCTCAAATACCACACAAATCGAGAAAAAGAATTTTTTCTCGATTTGTTTTTATGTATTCAATAATGTGATAAAAATCTTCATCTAATATGTGAGATTTTTCTAAATAATCTTTATTTGGACAGCAATCGCAAGCCAAAGTACAGTGATCAGTTAATTCTATTTCAATAGGATATTTCATAGATTATTCTTGATTTAAATTTTGTTCTTCTTGTGTAGAACCAGAGAAATTTTCTGGTTTACCTTCAGTTACTAATACGTTATCATTATCTCCAGAATAAATATGCTCTCTATCTTCTGCTCTTATAAAATCATCATAATTATCAGTTACAACAGTATCACAATAAGTTTTTGAAGTGAATGTCCCATTTAATTTATCTTTAAGCGCTCAAAGTGAATAAGAGTTTGAAGGATACATTTCTAGATAAAAATTTTGTAATACTTCTAAAGAATTTCAAAATCTCGTTTCATCTATATCTCAGTTTAAATATGCAGCGATATATGGATTATGTAATCAATTATCTTCTTGAAAAATACATTCTTGTTTTAAACCATTAAGTTCTAAATATTCAGTCGCGATACAATCTTTTGGATCTTGAATATTATTATTTTTCATATATTGAGATAATTCATTAATTTGAACTAAATCGATAAATTCTTGAGAATTAATTTCTTCTACTTCGTCTAATTTATAACAAAAATCTAAAAATTCAATTGCATATTTTTTGTCACTCAAAGTCGTTAATAAATTATCATTATTAATTCATTGAGAAATTTCATCATTATTTAAACTTTTAATAATATCTTTTCATCATTCAATATCAACTAAAATATCTCTATCAGCAATAAATTTCCAATGATAAAAATAACTCCCTGCAGAAATACATAAAATAAGTAAAAAAATGTATATTGTTTTTTTCATAATTTATATTTAATTATATTACCATCTACTCCCATGCGAACCATGCGAACCATGTGAACCATGTGAACCGTGTGATGTTGAACCGTGACTACTATGACCAGAGGCTTCTGATATACCGTCTAGTGTTGTTGGAGCAGAACTTGTATGAGATCATGCACTTCAGCTAAAATGTCATTGATTAGAACCACTAACGTGTCTTCAAGTAAAACCACTTGAGTGTCATTCTAAAGAACAATA
>CBFHLZ010000071.1:0-3348 GCA_965656795.1 Patescibacteria group bacterium | reverse complement strand
GCTCCATTATTATGTGCATAACTTGAGTGTCATGTTCATCCTCAAGCTGAATCTACATTTTCAACAAGTCATATTAGACTCGCTCATAATCCTACTCATAAAGCATCTTTTTTTGTAATTTTTCCTGATTCATCTGTCAGAAATCATTTAAGTTTTTTCGTTAACTTAGGCAAATTGATTTTTTTCTTTTTAGTCATGATTGATACTTAAAAGTAATTTTTAATTCTGTTTATACTTTAATATTTTTGCATCAAAAAGCAAATGAATATCTTGTATAATTTTTTGTGTATTTCCTGAACAACATATTATATTCTCTTCTAAATTATTTTTGCTATTATATTGAGAAATAAATTCTTTAAATTCATTGGGTAATGTTATTGTTTTACAGCTCACCCATTGATATAAAATATAATTATTATTATCTGGAACATATGAAATATAATCAGATAATTCAAAATAATAATTTTTTATTTCATTATATGGTTTATTTTCTATAACTGAATTTATATTTTTATATGCATAGTATGGACTATCACTATACAAATTTTTCATAAGATAAAATATTTCAGATCTATCTATAAATGCCCAAAAATCTTCATAATGTATACATTCTACCTCTTGAGATAACCATGGTGTAAATTGTAATCTATGAAGATCATTAACTAAACTGTTCAGAAGTTTATGGTTACGTTTTTTCCCCTCGACAATAAATTCATAACTGAGGTTAAAATCAGATTTTTCTCAATTTTCAATTATTTTTATTCCATATTTATCTCTATGAGTAAATATTTCTGGTCATTTCATCAATCTAAATATATTAGGTGAACATGTATATTGACGAGAATTAATAATATTATTTTTCAAAAAAACATATGTTTTTAGATAATCTTTTTCTTTTTCTCATGGAAATCATAATATTGCATAATTATGAACAGAAATACCTAAAGAATCCATTGTTTGAACCAATTTTCATTTTTCACTTATAGTTGATCATCCATTTCATTTATTTCAAATTCTTTCATTTGTTTCATCACTTGCTGATTCTAATCACATTCAAAAAAATCTTGCTCAAGATTTTTGGATAATTTTAATATTTGCTGGAGTGTAAAATTTTTCAATTCTCGTTCTCAAAAAATATGTAATTTTAATATTTAATTTTAAAATATTTTTTGCAAAATTCAGCAATACTAAAGGTGGAATTGCTTCATCAATAAATGATACATGAGAAATATTATTTTTTTCAATAAAATCTGTCCATCTATTTATATAATATTGATAATCATATCTAGAATGTATGGATAATTTATTTTGAGAATTAATAGCACAAAAATTACAATTATTCCAGTAACATTCATATGGAGTTAATCGAGAGGTTATAGATTTTTTTCCATTGATTAAAAATATAGCATTTTCATTAAATATAGTTTTATTTGATTCTTCAAATCCTTCAATATCATCTCATAGTAAAGGTTTATATGCAATATTTCAATCATTATCTAAATAAATAACGTTTTCTAATGATTTTTTCTGATTATCTAAATATTTTAGAATATTATTAATAGATTTTCCATAATCATTATCAATGATAAAGAAATCAATATTTTTAAAAATATCTCTATTTTTCAATAAAAAACTTTTCCATTGAGAAAAATCATATTGTTCATTTCATTTTGATAAATCTAGAACAATATTAGAATTTCATAAATTTTTTAAATATTTTGATAAAATTACTAAATGAATAATTTCTTCTGGCCAAAATACTCTATTATAAAATAAAGTGTTTTGAGCAGAATCTTGATATAATTTTTTATAAATTGGAATAATTATGTCTTGGAAAAATGTAGTTTTTTCATAAAAATCTGCTACTTTTAACAAATCATTTATATTTTTATACTCTTTAGTAAAAGTAATTCAATGCTGAAGACTTAAATTTATATATGAATCTCAGTAAAAATTATTGTAAAACCCAAGTACAAGTTTTAAAATTCTATACATTCAAAATACATCTTCTGCATTTGGAGTGGTTTTTCAAGTTTTAAAATTTACTTTTTCTAAAACCTGAGAAATATTTTTTAAAATAAATTTTTTTTCTATTTCATAATAAAAATATTCATTTTCATTCAGATGAAATTTTTGATATGAATCAAATTTATCAGCAAAAAATTTTTCTAAATTCTCAACAGAAAAAATCATTTTCCAAAATGTACCCCAAATAGAATTAGGAGTACTTGAAAAATGAATATTATTGAATTCTAAAATTCAAAATTTCGAAATATTTTTTACATAATTAATTTTATATCCCATATTTATATATTAAGGAATCATTGTTATTCCTTCTTCAGGTGCATTATGAACCAATACTCATTCTACAAAATAGTTGTGATTATGACTTTCATTCATATGAAGGTTATATACAATTGGTAAATCGCAATCACTTCAATGTGAACTATCAACCAACAGCTCAATAGCTAATAAAGTACCTGTATTCTTATAAATTAATACTTCATTTCAAATATTAATATCTCTTACTTCTTTATACTTTTTATCAGTTAAATCATAAAATGGATGATTTCATGTTGATTCAATCGTGATAATATTATTATCTTGAGTTTTAATAATAACTTTAACTAATGGATCTTTTGTATAATCATTATAGTACATAAAATCTCAATCGTGTGGAATAAATTTTTCAACTATAGATGTTCAGTATGTACCACTTTCATGGTTGTAAGAAATAACCTCATCTCACTTTTTAAATGAACCAATAGGTTTTAATCCATTTGGTGTTAAGACTCTTTGAGAATATGTGAAACATGACCCTCATGTACCTGATCATGATCCAGTTCAACTACTTCAATGGCTACTATGTCCAGAAGCACTTCCGTGTCATGATAATGATCATGCTGAGAGTGAACTTGAATGTTTACCTGATGGAAATCTATAATTTGCTGAACCACTTACTATCGCACTTCAATGACCAATATTAGAGCTATGGTTTGTAGCACGACAATATAATCAGTTACTATGAGCGTAACTAGAGTGTCATGTTCATCATCATCTTCCTCATGTAGTACTATATGAACTGGTATGTGCTGCAACTACGTCATTAATAGCAACTCCTAAACTTGTAATTGCTGCTAGTCATAGTGCATCTTTTTTAGTGATTTTTCAAGATTCATCTGTTAAAAACCCCTTTAATTTTTTTCAAATTTTTGGAAATATCTTTTTTTTCATAAGAAACATTTAGAAATTATTTACCAATCCAAGATAATAATATTTTTTTATCTTCAGGATTTTGTAATTTTTCGAATATATAATCGATTATAGCAACTTGCATTTGTATTTTTT
>CBFHLZ010000070.1:0-6253 GCA_965656795.1 Patescibacteria group bacterium | reverse complement strand
ATTATTTTATGCAATTGTTTTTGTCATTCAACAGAATTATTTATTTTATTCTCCAAACAGTGTAATGCTTTTTTTTGGGTATCAAAATCAAAATTTTGTAATTTTTTTAAAGAAAAATTTTTTAATTCTCATAAATATAAATCTTCTTGTATTTTTTTTCAAAAAAATGTAGATACAAAATCAGAAAAATATATTTTCCCATCTACATCAATAAATATGCTTGGATTTATCAAACTTGTATCATATCATTTATTTTCGCGAAATCAGTATAAGCGCAAAGAATCATCTGTTAATGATAGATCTAACACTGCTTTCATAAAAACTGAAAAATCTTTTAATTGAGAATTATTCCAAGGTTTTGTAAAATAAATTGGTAAAAAATTATATCCTCGCATACCTGCATCATATAAATCTTCAAACTGTTGTTTTGCAACAGAAATATTTTCAGGATCTACAATAATATTAAAATATAATTTTTCTTCTAAATTATATTTTTTAATAAAATTTATATTTTTTTCAAAATTGAAATCGTTTTCTGAATCTATACTAAAAAATATTAACGTGAATTGTTTTTGTAGTTTTTCTCAAATTTTATCATCTAATAAAGTTGTATTTGTAACTATTTCAAAATTTTTATTTTCAGGTAACTTTTCTAAAATTTTATGAATAGTATTTTTTGCTAATAGCGGTTCTCATCCAAAAAATTTAAATCGTGATATATAATTCTGATTTTCTGAAATGAAATGTAATAAATTTTCATTGGTTTGTGATGAAATATTTCTATTATCTTTTATCACATCACAATAACTACAATCGTAGTTGCACGCGGTAGTTATATGGGTAATTATATTAAATTTCATAAATTATTTTTGTGAATAAAAGTAAAAAAATCTTTATTAATATTATATCTATTTTGAGAGAATACTTTATTATTTTTTGAGAAAATTTTTGTATAAATATTTGAATTATTTTTCCCTACAAAATAATCAAAACTTACCAAATCATAATACAAATCAAAATCTGAAATATTTTCTAAATCTATTAGATAAAAATGCTCTGCATTATATAAAATGTTGCTATCACTTAAATCTCAATGAATAATATTTTCATAATCAACTTGAAAAATTTCTGAATTATTTTTTATAGTATTTATTAATTCTGCTAAATATTTTTTATTATTTATATTATTTTCGTTCAAATAAATTGTATAAATTTTTTTTATAAATATTTCTGAAATATTATTTTGAATATTTTTTATATCAGAATAATTGAAAATATTTTCTAAATATTTTCAAAAGAAAATTTCTATATTTTTATTACTTGCCCAGTCATCTTGAATATTTTGTATTTTTTCTTGTACAAAATAATTATCATCAAAATTAAATTCTATTATTTTTGGAATATTTTTATGAACAGTCAAATATTTCTCATAATTATTTTTATATTTTTTCAGATTATATTGTTTTGGAAAAATATTTACTATATAATTTCTCGAAGAAAAAACCTGATTAAATCAGCGACTTTGCAATAAAACAAAGCTTTCTCAAAATTTATTTTCTATATTTTCTATACTGTTTTTCATAAGAATAATTATTTTATAGGTGTAATTTCTCAGAGTCAAAATAGTTTTTCATAATGATGAGAAGGTCCCCAACATAAATTATTATATTTACAGCTATCACATTTTTTTATAATTTTTCTCATTCTTGGGAGAGATTCATATTCATCAATTTTTTGATTTTTTTCATTAAATTCAGGTCAAGAATTTACACGAGTATAGCTGATTTCACTATAATGAATTTTAGTTCTTGATTGGTAAGAATAATCATCAGTATCAGCTATCATTGATTCGTCGGGGAGCTGACAAAATGGTAAATCAACGATTTTTACATTTATTCCATATTTTTTACAGAGTTCATAAGGTTTTTTAATTTTTTCTCTAACTTGAGAATAACTTGGTGCAATATTTTCTAGAATATTATCTTTTTTATAATAATCATAATATATATCAGGATATGTAAAAGAAATCTCTTTTACTTGATATTTATGAATAAATTCTACTATATTTTCTAAAGAATCTAAATTACGAGGAGTAATTACCGTATTTATTTTCAATAAATTGCCTTTCCAATATTTTCTAATATTAGAAAATACATTATCAAAATCAATTATTGATTTTGTATTATTAATAATTGGTTGTAATTTTTTATCGACAATAGGAAGTGAAATAATTAATTGATCAATATAAGGAAGATAGTTTTTAGCAATTTTATCAAACTGTAGAGTGGCTGCATTTGTAGTAACTAAAACAGTAAATCAGAGTTTTTTAGCAACCTTAATAGCAAATTCAAAATTTTTTTGAATAAAAGGTTCTCATCATAAATATGTCACGTGATCATATCAGAGCTTTTTATGTTTAACGAGTTTTTTTAACACTTCTTTATTTGATATAACTCTATCCCACATAACATCCATAGTTGGCATCTCAATACAAAATTGACATTTATGATTACAAGTCCAACCCAGATACATTTCCAATCTTTTATGCTTCATTTTTTATAAAATCTGAAATAAAATTTTGTACTTTTTGTTTTCCTAAATACTGCTCATAATTTTTATAAAATCATAGACAATAATTATTATATTTACATTTTTTACAGTTTTCGTATTTAGTTTTTTCTTTCCAAAGAAATTGAAAACTTTCAAGATTTCATTGAGAAATTTTATTTTCTAAATCATCTAATTCTAAACGTTTTAATTGATTATATTCTAAATTGTATTCAGGATAATCTAAAACGCAAAGTGGAGGTGAAGTATAGTGAAAATCTAATAAAATATTATTTTCTTGGCATAGAGAAATAATATTTGAAATAATATTTTTTTGATTTTTATCAAAATCTAAAAGCATTTCATCTTTATTTTTCATCGCATATCCCATTGGTTGGCAAAATCAAAGTGATAATTTATTTCTGAGTAAATCTACAAATCAAGTATTCACTAAAACTTGAATAAAATCATAAATTTCAGAAATATTTTTTTGAGTGACTACAATATTTAAAAATATATCAGGGATTTTTTCCTGAGTTTTTAAAAATTCTATCCAATCTAAAAAATCTTGAAACTTATAAAAACATCATAGTTCTTTATTTGTTGAATCTATGTGTGTATGTTGTGCAAGAAATATTTCGTTTAAACCTGCTTTTAATAGTCTATTATACAGACTATTATTTTTAAATAATAGACTTCCATTTGTTTGAATTTGTATTTTTCAAATTTCTAATTTTTTCGCAAGAGAAATAAATTTTTCTAAATTTTTATTCAAAGTAGGTTCTCAACCAGAAAATGAAAGAGTAAGTTGCTTTCTTTCTTCTAGTGAATATTTTTTTGCTAGAGATAAAATCTGAAAAATTACTTGTTTTGGATCTATATCTTTTTCACCAAAATTATTCACTTTTGACACATTACAAAAGCTACATTTCCAATTACACAGATAATTTACACGAATAATCTCATTAATATACATAGTTTTTAGTCAAAAGGCTGCAATTCTGATTCTCAAAATGTTTGAACATATCAATCCAAAAATTTATCACAATTTATATTTTTTGAACAAGTATCACATTTTTTACTTTGATATTGATATTCATCATATCAAGCTAAAATAGTTTTTTCTTGATAGCTTTCATAAATATGTGGGGTTTGAGAAATATATTTATGAAATTTAGTATCAGCAAGACACAGTGGTAATCTTCAAAATTTTATTTTATCATTATGAGAAATATTTTCTATTTTTTCAAACAATGGTTTGAGAAGAATTCAATATTTTTCAAATAGAATATCTTGATGCTTCACAGCACTCCCAAATGGTTCTAACATTTGTAAATGATAGGTAAAAATATTTGGAAAATTTTTTAAAATAACATCTAAAAAATGAGGGAGATATTTATAATTTAATTTATTGATATTTGTATGGATAATAATTTTACAATCAGATTTATGTTTTTTTACAAACTGTAAAACTTCTAGGATTCTCTTCATAGCTCAGTCTTCTTGGACTAAATGGTCATGAATTTTTTCTGGTCATTCTAAGGAAATCATTAATTCATTCAGTCATGAATCTAAATATTTTCCTATTTTTTCGAGATAATTTTTAGAGTCAATAGCAGTAACAATTCAAGTTAATATATTTTTGTTTGTACAATGTGTAATATACTCGTCTAAGCGAGGATTCATCATCGGTTCTCAACCAGTGAGTACAACTTTTTGAAAATTATTATTTTTTATTATTTCTTTAAAATTATCAAAACTATGAAATTCTCTTTTTCATTTTCATCACTCATTACAAAATAGACAATCTTTTGCACAAAATGGTCAGACAAATGCTTCAAAATAATCTAAATTATTATTCATTATTTTATTTTTGTGAAATAAATTGTGTATTATGAGAGAAAAATTCTTTATTAAATCTTATGAATTTAACATCTAAATTCAACTTTTTAATACTATGAAATAACATTTCTATTTTGTCTGCTTTTTGAGAAATTTTATACTGTAATAATTTTTCATATTTTTTCGCTCTATCTTCTATGAGATAATTAATAAATTCAAAATGTGTGATTCAAAATTTTGAATGTAAAATTTCTATATCTCTTCCAAGCGTATCAATATTAGAATTATTTACATGGATAATAATTTTACAAAAAATATTTTTCTGAGAAATGTATGTAATATTTTTTAATAATTGTGTTAATTCCAGATTATTACCAGAATAAATATCGTGAATATTTTTTTGAAAAGAATAAAAATATATTCCAAAATTATTTAACCCAGCTGAAATTAATTCGTCTAAATATTTTTCACTTATACTTCCCGTATTAGATAAAATTCAAATATTTTCAAAATTATTCTTTTTAGCTGATTGTATTATTTTAATTAAATCTGGATGTAAAAGAGGATTTCAACCATAAAAAGTGAGATTTTTTTCTTCAGATTTTTCTAAAATAGATTCTATAGTTTTGAAATCAATATATTTTTTTTCTTCTCTGAGTGATTGTTCTAAACAATACAAGCAATTATTATTACAGGTATTTACGATTCTTATATCCATTATTCAACAACTTTATTAGTAATATCTCAAATTGGGTCAAATTCACCATAATCTCAATATACAATATTTGCATCCATTCTACTTCCTCACCTACATTCTTCTTTGTATTTACAGTCTCAACACTCTTTTGGTAAAAATCCATTATTTAATTGTTTTTTTACAAAATCATCTTTAAATATTTCTGTCATAGAAGTATCAGAAATATTCCAAAAATTATTGTCATACGCACTCATCATTTGTACATCTCAACGAGTGGTAATAATTGTTTTCACATCATGAGAGTCCGATAAAACTCCGTCAATTACTTCCCTGGCTCTCTCAACATTTTTCGTGACACAAAATGGAACTGGATCTACAATTTTATTATCGACTCAATATTTTTTATTGAGTAAATACATTCTATTAACTGCTAAATCCATCATAGATTTTGTAGCTCATGTGTTATTTTTTGTAGAATATAATCTGAAAAATTGCCAAGAATGAAAATCCACTCAACAGTTATATCCAAATTCATAAATTTTATCTAAATTGAGTATATTTTTCCATACTAAAATAGTGAGAAATTCTAATGAAATATTTGGATAATTTTTAACTTTCCTAAGTTGCGTGAGTTTATTGGTAAATATTTTTTTAAAATGCTCTGGAACTTTAGAAATTCCAAATGACATTTCAAGTCATTTTCTATTTACTTCATAGTAATCTTTATCATTAAATTCATGCAAAGAAACCATTAAATTAACACTATAGTTATCATTAAGACGCTCTAGAGTCTTATCAGCTAAAATAGTTCCATTTGTGTTTACATGGACATAAATTCATTTATTTTTGAGATAATCTAATATTTCCCAAAAAAATGGAGCGACCATCGGTTCTCATCCGGTTAAAATAACAACTCTGGTTCATTGGTCATATAAATCATCGATAATTTTTTTCCAATAATCTAATCAATAATTTTTTCTTGTGTTTCTCTCTTTAATTTCATAATCAATATCGTTGAAACAATAATAACAAAATATATTACATTTACTCGTAATCGTTAAAACTACTCAGAATGCTAAATCACGATAAAATTGTGTACTTTCAAAAAATGGAAAGTCTTTTTGATCAGAAATATTTATTTTTTCAAAAATATAATTTTCTAATTTT
>CBFHLZ010000069.1:0-6264 GCA_965656795.1 Patescibacteria group bacterium | reverse complement strand
CAAAAAAAGACGATTCTAAAAATAAAAAATCTGAAGAAAAAGAAGTAAAAAAACAAGAAGATAAACAAATTAAACAACCATGAAAAGAAATAACTGATGATCAAATTGAAAAAGAAACAAAACTCGAAGATAATTCATGAGATATTCCAGATTGGTTAAAGGGAAGCTTTGATGAAACACCAAAAGCTACTGAAGATAAGCCAGAACAAAAATCTCAAGAAAAAAGATCTGAAGATTCAGATAAAAAAGAATCTGATAAAAAACCAGAAGTAACTAAAAAAGCTACTGAAAATAAAGCAGAAGATAATTCATGAGATATTCCAGATTGGTTAAAGGGAAGCTTTGATGAAACACCAAAAGTTTCTTCACAAGAAACACCAAAAAAAGTTGAGGAAACACCAAAAGCTAGTGAAAATAAAACAGCAGAAGAATCTCAACAAAAAATATCTGAAACTTCAATGAACAAACCAGCTGATAAAAAATCAGAAACAACAAAAAAAGAAGTTATAAATAATCAAAATGATACTAAAAAAGATGATAAAAAAGTCTCTCAAAAAGATTCTATATCATCAAATAAAACATCAGATGATATAAAAGTGGAAAAAATTGTTGTTGAAGAAATGAAATCAACACCAAATGAATCACCAAAAAATGTAGTAAAAGTGGTAGAGAAAAAAACACAAAAAGATGATAATACATCAACTCCTGCTAAAACAGCGAGAAAAACACCTGTGAAAAAAACTACAAAACCACAAGTAGAAAAGAAAAAAGTATCTTCTCAAAAAGAAGATACAAAAAAAGAATCTAATAAAGATGCTGAAGTGAAAACTCCAGTAAAAAAATCTACAAACAAAAACACTCAAACTGGGGATGAAAATCCAAAAAAAATTGATGATGAGCTTTGGGATGATGGAATGAAAATTCCAGATTGGTTACAAACTGAAGAAGATAATAAAAAATAAAAAAAGAAGCGAAAGCTTCTTTTTTTATTGATTAGTTTTATAGAAATATTTTGTAAAAAATTTTTCTTTTTTTTGCAATTATTGATTTTCATATATAATTCACCCAATCATTATTATTAATACAGGATATATTTTGAGCGATAATAAAAAAACACCGAAAATGTTAAAAAAAATTAAAAAATATTTTTTATGAAGTAAGAAGGATCTCAAAAAAGTAGAAGAAGAAAAAGACTTCATTGGAGAAGTGAAAGATTTTATGAAAGATCTTATAATTATTGTTATAATAGTACTATTAATTCGTACTTTTATAGCAATGCCATTTCAAATTAATGGTCAATCAATGTACAGTTCATACTATGATAAAGAATTTATTATAGTTGATAGACTCTCATACAGATTTACTGATAAAAAAAGATGAGATGTAGTAGTGTTTAAACCACATGTAAGTCAAATAAAAGAATATTATTTAAAAAGAATAATCTGACTTCCAGGTGAAACTGTGATGATAAAAGATGGACTGGTTTCAATTAAAAATCAATGATCTGATAGTTTTTATTCATTAGATGAAACATATTTAAATGATGAGAATAAATGATATACATTTGTTAATGGAGTAGACTCTGAAGAAACATTTATTGTGCCTGAAAATCAATACTTTGTACTTTGAGATAATAGAAATCATTCAACTGATTCAAGACAATGTTTTGCTTCATGTGCATATCCAGGTTCTATTCACTATATTAGATCTCAAGATATTACATGAAAAGTATTTTTAGATTTAGGATATTTTAATTTCAGAGAATTTGAGTTTATTCATCCAGAACTAGCAATTGATACAAAACCAAAATTTTTAAATTCACCAAAAAACCATGACTATAAATAGATTTTATTATATTGATAAACCTATTGGATTGACGAGTTTTGATGTACTTCGTCAAATGAGAAAAAAATTAAATATAAAAAAAATGTGACACACTGGTACTTTAGATCCTCTGGCAACAGGGGGTCTTTTAGTAGCTGTTTGAAACTATACGAAACTCATACCATATTTTGAAAAAGATTCAAAAGAATATATTTTTACAGTAGAATTAAACGGAATAACTCCATCATTTGATGCTGAAACTCCAGTTGATTATATTTCCGATGAATTACAACAAAAATTTAAAAAAGAACTCACACAAGTAAAAATAGAAAAAATTTTACAAGAATATTTTTTCTGAGAAATTCAACAAGTTCCACCAAAATATTCTGCCTTAAAAATTAATGGAAAAAAAGCATTAGAAAAAGTCAGAAGTGGGGAAGAGTTTGAAATGAAAATCAGAAATACGACTATTTTTGAAATCGAAGTATTAGAATTCTCTTACCCTCAGGTTACCATCAGAGCAAAAGTTGCAGCTGGAACATATATTAGAAGTATTGCTTTTGATCTATGAGAAATAATAGGTTCAGGGGGATATGTAAGTTTTTTACGTAGAACTAAAATCGATGAATTACAAGTAGAAGATGCACAAAATTTAGATGATTTTGACGAAGAAAAATATTTTGATGACAAAAAATTATTTTGAGCAGAAAAATTTATTTCTCTTCCTGAAAAAGTTTTGATAAAAATTAATAACGGATTACCGGTTACATATCCAGATTTTGATAAACCAGATGGGGAATATTTTGTAGAAAATCAAGAGGGAATTACAAATATTGTTTCATACCAAAGACCTATTTTAAAGGCAAAAAGGAAAATATAAAAAAAGTAAAAAAAAAATTTGCAATTAGGTCAATAATTCATACAATGCTTGGGCTTTAGAGAAGAAGACTTGGGTTATTAGCTCAGTTGGTAGAGCAGCTCCCTTTTAAGGAGAAGGTCCTGGGTTCGAGCCCCGGATGACCCACCATTTCAAAAACACCAGCCGGTAAATTTTCATTTTGAAGATTTACTGGTTTTTTTGTGTCTGTATTTGAATCCTCATTACTTTCATTGTTGATATCCTTAAACAGGAAAACAACTCGTACATCGTCATTAAATACAACTATTTCTTTTATAATTTTATCGAGTACTATTCTTTTTTCTTCTAGTGAAAATTTATAGATATTTTTTCCTTTATACCTTTCAATATATTTTTCAAAATCTTGAGTATCTTTGATAATTTGAGTTTGATTTAGTAATATTTTTTTTATTTCTATATTTCTCTTTTCTAATTTTTCAATATTTGTTTTATGATTTGATATTTTATTATCAATAATTTCTTTAAATTTTGAATTTGTTTCATCAAGAAACTTATCATATAGTATTTCAACATTACTATATGATTTTTTTATTTGTAGATTATTTTCTTCTATTTCTTTTTTATATTTAGTACTTTTATCTTCTTGCTTATTTTTATTCAAAAATTCTTTAATAATTAGCTCAGGTTTTTTGAAAAATTTATTTATTTCATCATATATATTCTCAGTTAATTCTGATTCTCTAATTTGAGAATTATAACATTTATTGGCTCAATGTTTTAATGCATTCGTTTTACAACATCTATAAGCATAATTATATAATCCTGCTTTATTTGGTTTTCATTTTTCTCACTTATATCTACTTCCACATTCTCAACATTTTAAAAAAGGACTGAATAAATGATTTATTACAGGTTTATTTTTATTATTATTTCTATATGGATTTTCTAAACGTAATTTTTGAGCCTTATGAAATATTTCTGGATCGATAATAGTGTCACATTCTATAGCAATCCATTCTTCTTTAGGTCTGTTTACAGTTTGAGTGTCTTTGATATCTCTTCAAAATTTATCTTTTTTTATGATATCTATAGTTTGGTATTTATTCAGCCAGTATGTTCAGATATTAGCTTCATTTGAAATAATATTTGATATTAAAGTTGCTCACCATTTTCAAACATTATTTACGTTTCTTCTTGTCCCACCATTTGTATCAAATTTTGAAGGTATTTTTCTGGATGTTAGTAGGTTGGCTATTTGATTTAAACTTTTATTTTCCTCAACATAGAGATGATAAATTTCTTTTACTATCTCTACTTCATGTTTTACGGTAATAATTTTTTTAGTTTTCATATCTTTTTCAAATCAATAACCTGGTTTTCATCAATTGGTAAATAGTCATTTATTTACTCACTCTAAGGCTCAATCTCTCATTTTTAATGTAATATTTTGAGCTTCTAGTTCTGCAAGTGCAGATAAAACTACCATAAAAAATGTTCCAGTTGGACTTGATGTATCTATATTTTCTTGAGTAGATATAAAATCTACTTTATGGAATTTTAAAAAATCAATCAAATCTAATATAATTGATGTTTTTCTTCAAAGTCTATCTAATCTATAAACAATTACTAGGTCTATTTTTCAACTGGCTACATCTTCTTTTAATTGATTTAGTCAAGGTCTTTGAGATTCATTTTTTGTTCACGAAATACCTAGATCTTTATAGACAAGGTTTTCATTAAATTCATATCATTTATCAAAATTATATTCTATATATTTTTGAATCTTAGTCATTTGCAAGTCTTTCCCATGACCATTATTAGCTTGCTCAAGAGAACTAACTCTTATGTATATTCAAACTTGATTGCTTTACTATTTGATAAAGAAGAATTGTCATAATTCATGTAGAAATTATAATACCATATTTGGTGTTTATATTTGATTGTAAGATAGAAATATAATTTCTTATATTTCATATTTCATAGATATAATCTATGAATTGCTTAATCTCATTAGAATATATAAAAGCTAATATTGTAATGATTGTTATAAAAAATATAAAACTTACTAAAGTTTTTCATTCTTTTACTAAAAAATCTCTTATAACTTTTGTGAAATTTTTTCTCACTAAATATTCTACTTCATCTGTATTATTAGAATATACAAAATGATATTTTCTTTTTTTAGCCATTGATTTTTTCGTTAGGAAATAGCTTATCAAATTTACTATAAACTAATGCTTTTCTTTTCTCTAAATTTGTTTCATCTATTATATTTTGATTATAACGTGATGAAAATAAAACTCTATTTTCAATTCCTAAATATTCAAAAGTTTCTAAATAATTTTCAATAAATTTTTCTTCTGGTGAATATCAGAATTTTTCTAAATATTCTTCATTCACATTATCAGTTGGGTACCTTCTTAATTTTTCTTTTTCTTCATCTTTTAATAATCATTTTAATAATGCTAATTGACTGAAAAATACTTTTCTATATTCAGTAGAACCTCTCCAATTAAAGCGAGCTCAGACTAAAAAATCTTTTATAAATTTAGTAGTAGCTCAGTAGCGACATAAGGTATAATATAGATCTTTATTTGATAAGAGTTGATCAGAAGAGTTGTATTTAAAAGCATCTTTATTTTTTATAAATGGCCATTTATATCTGCTTTTCATATCCGTATAAACCTCTCTATAAGATTCATACTGTCATTCATAATAATTTTTTTCATTAAATCATACTTGAATAAAAAAATGTTCTTTAGGAATTCAATGACATCTAATCCATCATTTATTTTGATCTGAATCATATATTCAATATAAAAATCTACAATGAAAAGATCAATTTATACCTGCCATATTTCTATAACCCAACTGTGAAACTTTGTCTAAATGAAAGTTCTCAATTTTTTCTTTATATGAAAATCCATAAAATATATTGCTTAGAAATCATTTAAATGTATATCATCATTCGTGCGTATATGATCAAGGTCAATATTTTTTTCTTTTCATTTTTATTCTAATTTAGGGAGGTAATTTATAGTAATATCGTTATTTTTAGGTAAAAATGCTTATATAGAGCAAAAATAATTTTATAATTCTAAAATTATTTTCCCTTATTTATACTTTTGATACACTTAATAATATTTATATATGCTTAATTATATAATTATTTAGCTAAAATTCAATTTTTTATAGCTTTTATATAGTTTATTTTAACTTTTTTTTAGTTGAGATTTTAAGATAAAAAATAAAAACACCATTTGAGGTGCTTTTATTTTTTTACGTAGAGTACTTACTTTTTAATTTCTTCAAGTTTATCATTATTATAATCTTCTAATACTTTTATTAATTCCATAGATTATTTATTTAATTTATCAAGATTGGTAAAATGTTCTTTATGTATATTCAATGAATCATTGTAAACAAGATTTCAATCTTCTATTCTATATCAAAGATTTAATAAAAATTGAAAATCATCTCTTTCTGTATATCAAGACTTTAATATTTTTTCAGAATTTAATCTTATCTTAGTTCATTCTAGTTCTTTACTAAGTATTCATCAAGAAGTGTACATAGAAACG
>CBFHLZ010000068.1:0-6309 GCA_965656795.1 Patescibacteria group bacterium | reverse complement strand
TCCAAGTTATCCTTTCAAAGATAAATATAACTCATATAAATTCCGTTATATAAGTTTTTAAATGTAAATTCCCCTACTTGAAATTCAACAACATAATTAGTGTCTTTAAATGAAAGTATATCTCCTTCATATATTTCCTTTCCGTTCTTGTCTTTTAATCAAGTGTATTGCATAATTGTACAATGTCCTGAATTTATAAGAAAATCAGAAATTCTCCTAGTTGCACTACCCATAGTCCACTCACTAACTTCATCCCATCCGCTCATAAAATAGCTATTTGAAGTAGGAAATTCACACCATGCTCTAAATTTTATTTCTCTCATTCTAGTATATTAACAAATATTTCCTTATGTTCAGGACTAAACATATTAATCTCTAGTCCTTTTTTAATAAATTGTTGCACCTTACCTTCTTGCATTGATTTTAGTGCTTGTTTTACTTCTTTTATTGCGTTCATAGTTCTTTTAATATTTTAAGTAAGTCTTTTTCTTGTTGTTCTGTGTATAGGTGGAGTGGTTTATTTGGTATTTCTCAACATCTCATATCATTTTCACAATCTATAAATGAATCAAATATTTCTATTCTGTTTATATCTATATAGCTGTATTTTCGCTCCCCTATATATTTCAACACTGCTGTTATATCATAGTGTCACCAAGTTTTTATAATTTCTTCATATTCAGGAACTTCTATCCAATTTACAAAATCATATATTCATCAATCTCATATTTCATTAGACCAAGTAGCATCAACTAGACATCAGTCAGTTCAAGTCTTATCCATATAAGGCTCTATAATTTCTATTATTTCTTTTCTTGTTGTATTCATTTGTTTATAGTTCTGTAATATTCTTTTTTAATTGCATCTTGTTTAGATGTCAGATGTAAATTTCAGCAATCAGGGCATTTATATATCTCATACTTTTGCCCATATTTTGCTTCAAACTGTTTTTTCTTCTTTTTTGCTGTCTTTTTATCTCTAAAAAATTTCTTTCCACAGTGCATTATTCTTTAATTAAACTTTTTAATGTTCTTCCATTTGAGTGTCAGCATTTTATGCATAATCACCTTCCTTTATGTATATGATGCGTATTTCATACTCTACAATTACTGCAATATAGTGTCATAGTTTCCATTAGTGTTTTGTCTCATCATCTAAAATAAGTTCTATTAGATCATTTAGTTCATCTATTTGAGATTGTATTGCATTACATAATAAAGGATTTTTAATAGTTTCAAATGATTCTATTAATTCGTCTCTATCTCATACAAGACAATCTAATGTTTTACTTTGGAGTGTGTTCATAGTTTATAATTACTTTGTAATCTTTTCTCAAAATACTTCATTACAGGTTTTTACTACTTCTGAATAAGTATCCTCTCTTAAGTTTGTAACATGGTCAGGATTATTATATTTTTGGTCTAATCATTCAGTATATTCTTTTATACAATCCATTATAGGTGTTTCTTTATGTCTACAAGTAAAAGTATAATCAGAATAAATATAAACAGCCCTTCAATTTATTTCGCATATTTTTTCTTGTGCTTCTATTTCCTCATCTGTTGGGTATGTATTTTCACTACAAGAAGTTAACATTATAATAGAGCATATAATTATAATTAGTTTTTTCATAGTTTTTTATTTACAATTTAATATATTCAGCTCAACAATTAGGGCAGATATGAGTTATATGTCAAATTTTTTGTGTTTTAACAAATATAAAATCTTCTAGGCATATTTCACAATACATTTTTTTTATTTATTATTAGGTAATGTAGGGATTATTTAATTTCCCCATAGTTTTTTATTAAATATTTAAACTTCGTTTACCCCCTCATCTTCCTCATCAATAATTTGATTTATTTGAGTTTCTAGTTGTATATTTTGTAGTAGTAGTCTGTGATTACTTTCTAGTAGCAATTCAATATCAGCTTTAACACTTTTTATAAGTGCTTGCTCTGGACTATTTTCTTTTAATTCTTTTGCATAGTTCTGTAAACTATTTAAGTTTAGATTTATTTCTGCGAGTTTTTTGTTCATAATAAATTAATTAATAATAAATCAAAGTTTTCTTGCTTTCTCTTCGCTTATTCCAATAGACTGACCGTCTTTAGTTTCGATAGTGAGTGTTTTTTCTTTTGGTATTTCTGCGATATATTTCCAAAACATAACATTAAAATCTTTTCAGACATTAAATTTTTCTTCTTCTCAAATACCAACACACAAATATTGTCAGTTAAATTTACCTAAACAAATTCTTTTTTCTTTATATTCTAAAGCGTCTTCTTCGCTTGTGTTACCAACATAAACTTCTCTTGGGAAAGTTTTTTCTTCTTTATCAAACTCGCCAGCTTTTGCAAGTTTATCAATATCATACCAATAATCAAAACCTTCATCTGTCTTTTTCCAATTAAAAGCTTCATCTAATGCGTCACTTAAATTTTCTTCTTTTCTATCTTCTCTACCTTTAACTAAATTAGCTAAAGCTTTTTCTTTTATAGGGCTAGGTAATGTTTCTAGCCATTTTTCAATTGTTTTTGTCATTTTTTTTAGTTATTATAGAAATAATTTACATTTGCTAGCCAAATTGAGGCTCTATCTTTTCAAGTCCACCTTTCAGCTTTTTCTAAATTAGGCATTCATCAATACCACTTTTGCCAAATTATCTTAAATGCTTCATAGCTTTCATCTGGACTATTAAACTTACACATTGCAAGTTTAGGAACTCACGGACACGGTACAGTGTTTCAGTGTTTAATTCAGAAGCAATTATTATGTGTTTTTCAATAACCTAGTGTACAGTTTTTAGTTTCTTGCATTGCAACTGCGTAAGCTAGTTTATTTATATTAAATTCTTCGCTTTTAACAGCTTGTTTTTCTTCTTGCTTAATAGTTGTCATTATAACTGGTTTCGTTTCTTCCTGGATTAGTTTTGCAACTTCTTTCGGTTGTTCTATAAAGGGTAGTTTCCCCAGTTAAGTTTACAATCATCGTGAGCTTCACCTCTTAATCTGTTGTTATTTACTTTTTCACATCTTATTAAACTTTCAGTTCTAAATATTTCTTCATCTTTTTTTAACTTACTTGCTTCTAGATTTGCAATCATCTCATCAATTTCAGATTTATCATCAATAAATTCTTGCCTTTGTCAGTAAAGTGCTTCAATTAAATCTTTTTGATATTTTTCTTCTGCAAGTTCTTCAAGCAGTTTTTGTTTTTCTTCTTGTAGTTCATTATGTTTAGTAACTTGTGCGTTTGCAAATACCGTAAATAGTATAAATACTACTGATATAGTAGCTATTAGTTTTATATTTTTCATTTTTTATTTTTTAGTAAATATTTATTTAGTTTTTTATTTTTCTTTTCAGTATCGGGCCAGTTTATTAGTAGTTTTTGGAATTTTTCTTTTTTAGTCATTTGAAATTAAATCATAAATATAATCTATACACTCAACTGATTGTTTTTCTATTGGTTTGTCTTTTTTTGTGAAACATTTAATCAGTTTAGTAAATCTATCATCAAGTAGATTAATATTTATATCCCACCAATTTAATACATCTCATATCATTACTGGGTGTCAAATTATTTCTTCAATATCTCATTGATATATTCAATCATCAGATACAAATCTTCAATAATCCACATCTGAATTTAATCAAAATGTAAATGGTTTTAATGTACATCCAAAACTTAACTCTTTATTCGCTATCTTTTCATAGATAAAATCTATTTTTTGTTCTCTTGTTTTCATATTATTTTTCTCATAAAATAAATTTAACTTGCTTCTTATAACTGTTTAGCTGATATTGTCATTTTTCAGAGTTTTACTCCTTGTGTCTTTTTCATATGTTTTTATTTTAAATATAAAATGTCATTTAAAGGAATTTTTTTTATTTCCATATTTTCTTTATTTGCTAATATACAATATCTATATCTACTTCCGTCAAATAATCAACCATATTCAGATATAATTTTTCATCATAGTTCTTCACAAAACTGTACTCTTTTATCAACATATTTTTCTGGATTTCTTTTTTGGTCAATAATTTGTAATATCATAAAAAGCATAGATAATAAAATTATCGTTGTCATTGTGCGTATTATGTTTTTCATTATTTACAACCGTTAGAAACTAAAATAAAATCACTTGCATTTCTTTCTTTTGCCATTGTACAAAAATAATTATTTGTTGAATCTAATTCAATTTCTGTAAATACTTTTACATTTGTATAATCTGCATTTGCTTTTTCACTTTGAAGTGAGATAAATGCAACTGCTGAAATAATAAATAGTACAATTAATATAATTTTAAAATCTTTCATAAGTAACTTTTTAATAATAAAGTGCGCTAATTACTTAACGCACTAGTATTATATCACTTTAATTAATAAATGCAAAACTTTTTACAATTTATTTTGTTTTTCTTTTTCAAGACAGTAACTAATGGCATGTCTAATAGTGTCTGCATTATTTAATTTTTTCAATAAAATTCTTAATTCTAATAATTCAGCTTGTTCACTAGGGTATAATCAAATTCTAGTTAGTTTTAGTTCTCATTTTCATTTTTTTGGTCTTCCTACTTTCATTTTTTATTAATTAATCTTTTAATAGTATCTGCTTGATCTTTCATTCTTTCTACGCTTCATTCTCTATCTAATACCATTGCTTCTATTCTTTCTTCTAGTTCTTCAATAGTTTTTCTATACTTAGTATTCCAACCTTGATTAGATGCGTTAGATTTTTTTACTAATTTTAATTCTTTTTGTAAATCAATAATAAATTTAGCATCTATTTTACTTTCTTTTATAATTTCTGTTTTTAAAATTTCTAATGATTCATTTTCTTTTCTTAATCCAATTAACCCTATTAAAGCTAAAATTAAAGCTGGTAGTGTGTATAATAATTCCATAATATTTTATTTATTAAATAATATCTCACCTGTTAGTTCTGTTGGACTCTTGTTTTAAATAACTTATATCACTTGACATGACTTGTAAAACTCTATTAACTTGTTTTAAAAATACATCAAGTCTAAGTGCTAAAGATTCCATTTCTTGTTCCTGGTTAAATAATTCTTCATTTTCTGTATTAGCCATTTCAAGTGAAGTTCTATCAGTTATCTTTTGTGCTTTATTATTAAGATATGATTTACTTACTTCTATTTTACGAGTGTAATTACTTATATTATATTGTTTCTTTAAGGAACTTAGATTCTCTCATAAGAATACAGAGTATAAAGAAAGTTTTTTATATAACTGTAATATAGCTGATACTTCTGTTGTGTTTTGATATTCTACTAAAATATCTTTAGCTTTCTGTAGATTTTCTTCTATTCATTTCATATTACCAAAATTTAGCTATAAAATGTACTATTGTATATATTACTGCACATATTATAGTAATAATAGAAATTAAATATAATACTATTGCAATTACTACTCATTTTCCTACTCCTGTCATAGTTCTATATATTATTAATTAAATTATTTTTTACTTCATACAAAACATTCTCAAATTAATTCTTTTATAGTTAGTCTTGTATCACATTTTGGACAATCTATAATATGCATTCATGGAAATACACATTCAGGAGTACATACTTCTCAACAATGTTTTAAATTTTCAAAACTATGTTCCGTTTCAGTAAAAGTAAACTTTCATTCTTGTAATGCTTTTATTAATTTCATAGTTCTATATTATTAATTAAATTATTTATCTAGTGCTAAAATCATTTCTTTATCAGTATTATTAATACTAAATCAATCTTCTTTCGTGATTTTATCTAATATAGCTTGTCATGTAGTTCTTCAGTCAGCTACTGCATCTTTCCAAGTATCTATATGTTTTTTAGTATCATTATACCATTTTTTCTCTACTTTTGGTTTACTTTTTTGTGCCTTATTTGCATCATCATCTTCTTCTATTTCTAAATCTAATAATGATAATAAATTATATCTTCTGTAATATGTTACTTCTGATCCTTTATCTTGTGGTTTAGTTCAATCAGCCATTCTAATAGAACTCTCAACTTTTTCTTCAGGATTTTCAATATCTCTAATTTCAGTGTACATTGATAAGTCTTTTACATAATGAACAACTACTAATTTTTGTTCTTCTAGTATATGTGATAGCTTTTCTTGTATTTGAGATAGTGTAGCATATTTATAATTAAATGCTTCTGTATCTCTTTGCAATTTAATTCCTGCTTTTTTTACCTCAAACAGTTTTTTATATATATTTTTATTTCCTTCCATAATTATTTATTATTTTGTAAATGGTCGAGCCAATCTATTGCCCAGTCTTCTTCTT
>CBFHLZ010000067.1:0-6427 GCA_965656795.1 Patescibacteria group bacterium | reverse complement strand
AAATAATCATCTTTTGATTCATCTTGTTTGTAATATTTTTTTACAAAACTTTCATAATTTTTCAAAATATTTTTTCAAAATCATAATTCATCAATTTTTATTCATAAATTATTCAAAACAATTGGTCAAATATCAAGTGTAGACATTGGCTCATCAATAGTATTTTTCTCATCATCAAGCATTATAAACAGGTTTTTTCTTTCGTGTTCTGTTCAAATTAATTTATGATTTTTTTGAGTTCACATTTGTAAATGATCTGACGCTAATACGATTAATGTATCTTTATAATCAGGATTATTTTGAATATTTTCAACTAATTCTCCGATTAAATAATCGGTACAATGCACTGCGTTGAGTATATTATTTTCTTCTTGATTATATTCAGGACAGCTTGGAGAAACAAATCCATTTGGCCCATGAGTATCAAGTGTGAGTCAAAATAATCAAAATTTTTGTTGTTTTTTTGCTAAACTATTATATTTTTCTAAAAATATTTTTAAGGTAGTTTCGTCATATAATCCCCAAGAATTTTGTTCGTCATTTCAATAATAATCTTGTTTTCCATATATTTCATCAAATTTGTGAGTTTGATAAAATAAATTTTTTCCTGCAAATGATTTATCTGCTCATCAAACATATGATAAGAAATAATCTTGCTGTTTCAAAATATCTCACATACAATTTGCTTTTGGATAAAATTGATCCATTCATCAAAATTCATTATTCCCTACAATCAGAGGAATCCCGCATTGAGAAGAAACCATTCATGCAATAGTCCAACCAGTTCCAGGCATTTGTCTGACATTATTAAATGAGGTATTTGCTTTGGATAATTTTTGTAAATTTGGAGTTAATCATGGAAATTTTTCATCATCCAAATATCCAATTTCTAAACTTTCTAAATAAATATAAACGAGATTTTTTGTATTTTCTTCTACTTCATACTGCGAAGTTGTGATAAAATCTGAATCTAGTTGATTGAGATTTTCAGCATCAATTTGATAATTTCCATGAGTGAGTTCATATATATTTTTTGTTGCTGGATGCATTATTATAGCAAATAACATAAACAAACAAGTCAAAATTCCATTTCATTTTCATTTATGATTATGAGAATGTTTAATCAATAACCATAAAAAAAATATAGAAAAAATAGTCGATAAAAATCAAATAATCACTTTATCAATATTTCATTGAATATCTGCTCATGCAATCGGAGCATGTAGGTGATAAATTACAGCATGATTTATCCCAACTCATGTAAAATCGTTTGCAACTAAATATAATCCAGAGAAAAAACATAATACAAAAAATAAACCTAGCATTATATAAAATGATACTCGATATTTATATGAAAAAAATACACTTATCCCGGCAAGTGCTAATGAAAAAATTAAAAGTAAATAGTTCATCAAAAGAAGTTATAACTACATATTATTTGATAATATTAACCAAATAACCTTTTTTTGCAAAGTGAAAAAATAAAAAAAACTATCAAAATTTTGATAGTTTTTTAAAATTTTCATTTATTTTTAAGAAAAGCATATATTCCAATCATCACTAAGATACTCAGTCACATAAATATCATGACAAAATACGTATGTGCCCATGGAAGAGCTTCAACATTCATCCCATAAAAACTCGTTAATAACGTCAATGGTAACATAAATGCTGAAAATATAGTAAGCACCTTAATAACAAAATTTGTTTTAATATCAATCATAGTTTTAAAGGCATCTTCAACCGAATCAATATATTCTGATAAAATATCAATTTCAGAAATTATAAGATCTAATTTATCTTCGAGATCTTCAAAATATACTTCCATTTCTCATTGATACATTTCATTAATAGCATTTTCAAGTTGTTTTAATACAATGACTTGTGGCTTAAACATATGCTTTAGAACGACTATATTTCTTTTTTTAATCATGATATCCTTTACTAAACCAGTATTCCCTGTTTCAAAAACTTTTGTTTCTAGTTGTCTGATATCAAGTTTAATATTTTTTATGACATTAAACATTTTTTCGAGCATTGCTTGAGTAATTTCGTAGAGAATATACCCCGTAGAAATTTTTATTTCCATATGTTCTCATTCTACTTTTTTTTCTCAGTAGTTTTCAAAAATTTTATTTATTTTTGAAAATGGATAATCACGAAATGTAATTAAAAAATTTGTATTAAAAAATATATTAAATTCATTTATTTCATATACTTTTGTTCTCCTATTATACTTTGGGAAATTATATACCACAAATGTATAATCATCATATCTATCAACTCTAGAGCGTTGATTTCACTCCAAACACGCCTCTAAATCTAGTTCATGAATATTATATTTTTCTAATGTTTTGACGATATCATTTTCTCATAAAGATACTCAGTCAATCCATTTTATGTCATCTATTTTTTGTTTTTTGAACATTATTAATTGTTTTGTGAATTAAAAATAATTATTCAACAATTCTACGAATATTTGGTTGAATTTTTACGAGTATTTCATATGGACTCGTACCGGAAGATTCAGCAAAATGATAAATATTATTTTTTGCTTTTTTAGAAATTGATAAAATTTCTACTTCATCTCAAATATGGATTTTTTCATCTCAAATTTCAATAGTGGATAAATTCATACAAATATTTCCTCGCATTGGAAAATATTTTTTTGCGATTTTTACACTATAATTATTACTCATTTTTCTTGTAAATCCTTCAAAATATCCAAATGCAACAACTGCTCATTGAGAATCTTGTGAAAAACAATATGTATGATTATATGATATTCATGAATTTGACGCAACTTTTTGTGTATTTAAAATTGTAGAAAATATTTCCATAGCTGGTAATAATTTTTCAGCTTTTTTAAAATACGAATCTGATCGATGAAAAACATTGATTCAAAAAAGTGCTACTCCAGGACGAAATGCATTAAAAAAATCATCTTCTAGTTTTGCTACTCAACCAGACGCTCAAATATGTCTATATTTTGGATCCAAATCATAGCTGACAATAATTTCATATAATGATTTAAATTCTTCGATTTGTTTTTCACTTACTTCGAAATTTTCTTCGTCTGCACTCGAAAAATGTGAACAAACTCATTCTAAAATTAATTTTGATTTTTTAAATTTTTCGCAAGCCAATCTTAGTTCATCTTCTTGAAATCATTCTCTATTCATTCAAGTATTTAGAAATAAATGAATCGTGATTTTTTTATTTAATGACTCTAAAAAATTCAGTGTTTGTAAGTTATAAACACAAAATGTAGTTTGAGAAAAATCATAATATTTATAATTTTGATTTCTTGTTTCTCATAAAACAAGAATTTTTTTTCAAGAGTATTTTTTTGCAATTTGATATTCAGGAAAACTATCCACACAAATATATTTCCCCGAAGTATTTTTTAAAATTCCTGAAACTTCCTTGAGTCAGTGACCGTATGCATTTGACTTTAAAACTGGCCAAATTTCTGCATCTTTTTGCCAAGATTGGATAATTCAGAGATTATGTACAATATTATTTTTATGAATTTTAATATAATTCAAAGGTTTTATATCTGGTTTCACAAGATTTTTCAAAAAATCAATCATAGCAAAAAATTATATTTTATTACTTATAATATATTTATTTTACGAGGAAAGGAAAGAAAAAAGACATCTATGGAATAACCATATATGTCTTTTGATTTTTTAAGAACAAATAACTCCCCAACCGTGCTTGAGCATTAAATATCCTTCTGCTGTTTTCCCTTTTCGAATAATATCATTATCAGGTAATTCACCAGAATCATGTGCTTTTATATATTGATTAACATCATAAAATTCTTTATCATGAGCTAAAGCAATAGTATAAATAAACCATTCTTTCATAAATCTTTCGGCTTCCTCTTTTGTTTTTAGAGGATTTGCTTTTATAGAAATAGGTAAACAAATAATTTGATAATCATCTACTTGATGTAAATCAATAGGAGCATTTTCTTTACCATCATAATCAATAGTTTTATAGTGATTATGACGTCTTACATATTTTCGTAGTTCCTCATGATTATTTACTCTTATTTCCCATGTAACAAAAGGTTCGGGATATTCTTTCCCGTCTTTTTTATACAAACCCTTAGCTTTTGGTTCAAATTCATCTTTAAAGATTAAATCATAGTCTAATGTAACTGTTAGTTTCCAGTCATTTTTATGGGTTAAGACTTCTGCAATTGGCATAAAAAATTCCTTAATTTATTTTTTTATGAAAAAAGTATCTATATATTAAATTAATTTAGAATATTGTCAATATTTTATTTTTACTCACCTGGTTCTACAAAATTTTCTGTTTCATCAAGATTTGTGACTTTAATTTTTGCTGGTTGAATTTCTTGTTGACCATCTTGAGTTGTCGAAACTCCTGAATAGTCATATTGTTTTTCTTCTCCACATCATACTAAAATAAATATCATAAATATAAGTGTAATTATTTTTTTCATTTTTTTTTATTATTAAACTAATCTATTTCTGTGATAATATAGTTGTCAAAATAGAGTTCTTCACCTGCTTTTGGGTCTCAGGTTCTGAAAAAAATACAACTATGATTTTTATATAAAGTATCTGATGAAATATCCATTGATAAATTACTTCAATATGGATCAGGTTGATTTACATATGCTGAAATTCTCGAAAAATTATTTGGATTAACAGTTATATCTAAAGTTAATGCTCATAATGTTACTGTTTTAATCGGAGATTCTTGTATTCAATAACAACGAAATCAAAGTTGTAAATCTTCTGCCATAGTTCACTTAACGTCAAGTGACATTTTATATTTTTTTTGATTATCTAAAAGTACATGACTATATTGTCCATCTCAAGCCCCATCCCTAATCCAATTTAAATGAAGAGAAGAATTCGAATTAGCGCCTTGACTTCTATCTATACTACAATTAAGTGTTTTAATATTATCAACTCTAGTACTATCATTTTCAAAACCAATTTGCATAGATGCAGAAGGTGAATCACAACGAGGATAGTTTTTTGGATTTCAATTTTCTCAAATATTATAAACTTCTATATTTTCAAATGATTCATAAACTAAAGTTTTTTCATCTGTGTATCATAATATTTGTTGAACTGGATTCCTATCCATTGCAAAAATATAATTATTAAATTTAAAGTTATAAACATTTGCTCAATACATAGGATTTCATAAAGAATAAAAGCTTGTATTTTTAAATCATTCAAAATCTTCTATTGCCCATCTAGGAATAAGACCAGATATTCCTCTAACATCTAAATTATTATAATTTCATACCACTCTTTGCACTGGCACATTTGCTGGAAATTTCGTATTACCTCCTAACATATTTACTTTACCATATCTATTTTCTAATATTCCTCAAATTTGTCAGAAAATAGCAGTATTATCACTATTTGCATATAATCATACAATGTATGGTTTACTAGTAAAAGGATCTACAGGAGCATTTGATAGTCCTGGAATAACTCAATCAGTAAGTTCTCATACTTTCACAACCGTATTATTCGGATGTGAAGCATAAGTAATATCTTGTAAGGTATCTAAACGGAATTTTTTTCATGCTGTAATTGAATTTCAAATACTCCTCCCAATATTCATTAAATCAGAAACTTTAGTAGCATCCTTTGCATCATTTGTATATCATTGAAATGATATAAATGCAACAGTTGATAAAACTGATAATATTGTGATAACTACTATGAGTTCCACCAATGTAAAAGCTCTTTTTATTTGTTTCATAAGTTTTGTTTATAAATAACATTATAAATATAATTTTTTCTACAATAAATTCAATATTTTCATATAGACATTAACAATATTTAAGATATAAAAAAAAGACGATTAAAATCGTCTTTTTTTTTAGTTTTTACGCTTCATCTTCTTTTACTAATTCAATAGCAAGTTCAGTGAGTTGTTCATCATCGATGAAAGCTGGTGCGTTCATCATCATATCTTGAGCTTTTCCTGATTTTGGAAACGCATATACTTCTCTGATATTTGGTTCATCTTTGAGAATCATCATAATTCTATCCATACCAATGGCAAATCATCCATGAGGAGGAACTCCATATTGAAATGCTTCATACATTGCACCAAATTTATCTTTGACTTCTTGAGCCGTTCTTCCGACTAATTCAAAAGCTTTTACTAATGCTTCAACATCGTGATTACGAATAGAACCTGATAAAACTTCGTATCCATTACAAGCAAGATCATATTGAACTGATTCTACTTCTAATAAATCTTCTTTATCAAATGCTGATAAACCACCTTTTGGCATAGAAAAAGGATTATGACCAAAATCAAGTTTCCCAGTTTCTTCATTCATTTCAAAAAATGGAAAATCTTTAATCCAACAAAATGCTAAAATATCTTTTTTAATAAATTCTCCTTTATAGTGAGC
>CBFHLZ010000066.1:0-6567 GCA_965656795.1 Patescibacteria group bacterium | reverse complement strand
AAAATAGTTGGAAATTTTATAAGAAATAAATATCAAAATATTCAGAAATCCTGGGAATAAGTAACTAAAGTAAGTTACTTATTCCCGGGATTGAAAAATAAGAAATAATCCATCCGACCTACGGCCACCTTCCTTTGTAAAGGAAGGAAATAATTTTTTGAGAAAATTGAGAATGAAAGAAAAAATGAATATATTACAATTTACTCCTTATTTTCCTCCACATAAATGATGAGTTGAAACTGTGGCAGAAGAAATTGCAGATTATTGGACAAAAAAGTGATATTGAGAGGTAATCAATATCACTTTTGATGTGGGTCAAGAAAATAATGTAAATTATATTCAAAAATGATACAAAGTTTTTTTATTGCCAAGTTTTGATATTATTCCTAATTTTCCTGTTCCTAAATTTTGGAAAAAAGAATTTTGGGGAGTGTTAAAAGAGTTAAAAAATTATATTAGAGATAATAATACCTCACACTTAGTCCCTCCCTTTCCAGGAGAGGGAAGTAAAGTAGTTGTTTTTAGTCATACGCGTTTTTTCTTGAGCTCATTTATTGCGGGAATATTTGCTCGTAGAAATAAACTTAAATGGATTCATATAGAACACGGAAGTGATTATGTACAGTTATCATCAAAATTAAAATCAAAAATTTCATATATTTATGATAAAATTATATGAAAATGGATATTTAAAAAAGCTGATAAAGCTTTAGCGATTAGTGAAGCGTGTAAAAAATTTATAGTAGAAGGATTTATTGATAGAGAAGTAGAGGTTTTTTATAGGTGAATGAACTTTGAAAATATCCCGAATAATATTGAAAAAAAAGGAGAAATCCAATTTGTATTTATAGGAAGATTAGTTCAATTAAAATGAGTTTCTGATTTAATATCAGCGTATAAACAATGAAATTATTCTCAAAAATTAATTATAATTTGAGATGGAGATGAAAAAGAAAATTTAAAAAATATGTCGCACTGATATAATATTGAATTTATATGATTTCAAAATAAAGAGTTTATTTACAATTATTTGCAAGAAAATAATTGTATTTGTATAAATCCAAGTTATCAAGAGTGAATGCCGACTACTGTATTAGAAGCTTTGATGAATAGTTGCCCAGTTATTGCAACTCATGTATGATGAACTTCGGAAATTTGTAATAATGCTGATTTGCAACTGATTAAATCAGGGAATATTGATGAATTATCTGAAAAAATGAATTATGTTTTACATAATTATAATAACTTAAAATGAAAAAGTTTTGAGGAAATAAATGAAAAATTTAATCGGGAAAAAAATATAGAAATTTTATTTGATAAGGTGAAGTAATGAAAAAACAAAGAGTTTTATTAATGAACTTAACTCCTAGGTGATGAATGTTACATTATTCATCACAATTCTGTAATGCATTAAATTTAATTGATAATATTGAGCTAAAAGTAGCTATAGCATCTTATCATAAATCAAGCTTATATGATGAAAACACTAAATTTTTTAAGATTAGAACAAATCCGAATTTTAAAAGTTTTATACTAGATACATTTAATTTTTTCTATCATTTATTTTTTGTATTCCAAATTATAAAATTTAAACCTAATATTGTTCATTTTTTAGATAATCATCCATGGTATATTTTTTACTGAAAATTATTTAAAATACTTTGATATACAATATATACAACTCAACATGATCCAACATTACACTCATGAGAAAACGCTACATTATTGTGAAAAATAGCAGAAAAAGTAAATTGAATTTTAAGGAATATGTCTGATAAATTATTTGTTCATTGAGATAAATTAAAATGGGAAGTTATAAAAAAATATAATGTTAGTGAAGATAAGGTTTATAGTATAGTACATTGAAATTATAATTTTTTTAAAGATAACTTTTCTAAGTGATGAAATGTAGAAAAAAATACTATTTTATTTTTTTGAAGAATAGTTGACTATAAATGACTAGATTTGTTATTGGATTCACTTAAAATCGTTAAAAAAACAATTCCGGATTTCAAATTAATAATTGCTTGACCTTGAAAATTGGAAAAGTATTGATCTAAAATTGAATTAATAAAAGATAATATAGATATTTATAATTATAATATAGAGCCTGAAGAAGCATATAAATATTTTGAAAAATCAGAATTTGTAGTGTTGCCATATAAAGATGCAACGTGAAGTTGAGTAATTCCTGTCGCATTTGCTTTTTCTAAACCAGTTTTAGTAACTAATGTTTGAGAGTTAATTTCAGTTGTACAAGATAATGTAACTTGATATATAATTCATCCAAATAATATTAATGAATTATCAGAAAAAATTATTGATATGTTAGATAAAAAAAATAAAATTAAATTAATGTGAAAATCCTGAAGAAAATTTACTGAAGATAATCTTGGATGGGATAAAATAGTAAATAATATATATAATTAATGAAAAAGAAAAAATTTATTTCAATTATCTGGTGATATCATAAACAAATTTTCTCTTTTGAAAAAGAACAAAATTATCATATGATGCCATTACAGGTAATGAAAGATGAATGATATGATTGCGAAATATTCGCTATAGATTCTCAAGTTGATATAGAAAATGATCCTAATTTTATAAGTTGAGTAAATGTAAAATATTATAAAAATATTTTTTGATATTTATGTTATTTAATAAAAAACAGAAATAATACTATTTATAGTAATAGCTTAACTATTAAAACTTTAATAGTCGGTATTTTTTGAAAAAAAACTATTTTTTATCCTCACAGTTATCATTTCTGAAATAATATATTTAAAAATAATATAATTAAATTTTTTTATAAGTTTTTTACTAAAATTAGAACTAATAATCAAGATGAATTTTTATAAATTGAAAATATTAAAAAATGATTAGCTATAATTTGCCCACTTTCAATATCAAAAAATTTTTTATCTACTATTGACTGAACCAGAAAAAACTGAATTTGGATATGAAACTTAACTGAAATTAAAAATCCTGAATTTTTATTAGATACAGCTGATATTTTGAAGGAAAAAAATATAGAATTTAAGTTTAATATTATTTGAGAAGATAGATATAATAGATGAGGTTTATCTTTTCTTAAATTAATAAAAGATAGAAATTTATACGAATATTTTAATTTGAAATGAGTTCTTTCACACACTAAAATAAAAAAAGAATTGGCCAATTCTAAAATATATATTAACACATCAATTTCTGAAGGTCAATGCTTAGCTGTTTATGAGGCTTCATTAAGTGGAAATTTTCTTTGTTTACAAAATATATTAAGTTTCCCATCAGTATTTAAAGATAATGCGTTATATCATAATTCGGCATATGAATTAGCGCAAAACATTATATATTTATTGGAAAATGGAAATAAATATTTATATAAAAATCATAATAACCAAAAAATGATTTTAAATAATTATTCATTTATTAACTTAAATTTATGTACTTAATTAATTTATATTGTAGATTGGAATTTTATATTTTAAGAAAAATTTGATTTTATAAGTTTAAAAAAGAGTGAAAATCAGTTATATTAAAATTTGGACTAATAGGAGGATCTAATAATATTGAAATATGAGACTATGTTTATATTTGAGATAATTTTAACTTATGGTGAGAATGAGGCTTAAAAATTTGAAACAATACAATTATATGACCGAATGTTAAAATTAGGTCTACTAATCATGATTTTAAATCATGAGATTACTTACCATACTGACCTTGAATAGAAAAAAAAGAAGTTAATATATGAGAAAATTGCTGGATTTGAGATTCAGTTAATATTGTTCCTTGAACAAAGATTTGATATTGATCAATAATATGAATGTGATCTACTATATATGGAAATATTCCTCCATACTCTATAGTTGTTAACTCATCTATGAGTATTATAAAAAATCGTAATATTAATGAATATAAGTATTTAGATGAAAATAGTAAATATTATATAAAATATAAAAGTAAATGAAAAATATAACAATATTATGATGGTTTTGATATTGAAATTATTGAGATAACTTGATTTTATTTAATGAAGTTAAATTATTAAAAAGTAAATATCCAAATTCAATTATCAATATCTATTGTTGAAATTCTAAAGAATTACAATCATCTTTTAAAAATATTTGAAACATATATTTTTACAAGAGACCACCAATCGCTATTTATCGTCTTTATGAATTACTAAATCTATCTACTATAAAAAACTTATGTTATTTATTGATTAAAACAGATTTATTTATCTTATGATGAGGAGGTTTTTTTTCTGATAGACAATTTTTTGCAATATGAGGATGGTTAAGATATGTTATTTTATTTAAATTATTTTGATCTAAAGTTATAGGTTTTTGAATGTGAGCAGGACCATTTTTTTATAAATATAATAAGTTTTTAATAAAATTTTCTGGACTCTTTTTTGATGATATTTTATTAAGAGATACTCAATCTGTTAAATACTTTTCTAATACAGGATTTAATCCTCAAAAAATTCATAGAGTTATTGATCCTGCTTTTTTTATGGAAATTAATGAAAAAAATGTTAAAAATAAAAATTTATGATTTATTATAAAAGATAATTATGCTTATTTTATTAAAGAAATTAATAATTTATTAGAATATGATTTAGAAGTAAATATAAGTTTAATTATTACTGATACATTAGATTTAGATTTAAATGAAAAAGTATTAAATTATTTTAAAAATTCAATACGTGTAAAAATTATTAACGAATCAGATGTATTAAAATTATCAAAAATAATAGCTTCTATGCATTTTATTTTTTCACAAAGGTTGCATTGATCTATTCTTGCTTATTCACAGAAAACACCTTTTTGTAATATATATTATCATCATAAATGAAGAGAATTAATTAACTTATTATGAATAGAAAATTTCTCTATTTATAATAAAGAATTATGAAAATATCAATTAATTAATATTTTGAATAATATAAAAAATAGTAATATGGATAATATAAATTTAACAGATTATAAAAATATATATTTATGAAAAATTTAGCTTTTATTACATTTGTATCTCATAATATCTATAAATGATGGATATACTTTTTTAATGAAAAATATAATTTTTCATTATTTGATAATAAACTATTGAAATATGATTTAAAAGTAAAAAATAATTTTTTCATATGAAAATATAAAATGTTCAACTTACCTACTAATCTCTTAGTTAAGTTATATCAGGATCCGGTATTAGATAAAAATAAATATGATTTTATTATTATATGAGACATATTTGTATTACTTATTTGCTTTAAGTATATTTTCAAAAAAAATACTATTTTTTATTCAGAATTTTTTTTCAAGAAATCTGATTCGATGATAAAAAAAGTGTTATTTTATATTTGGACCTTATCTTTTAGGAATAAAAAATTTATTGTACCTTCTAAATTAGCAAAAACGACATTTTTAAAAATATCTAATAATGTATTTTACTTTCCTCCAATATATTATTGAAATATTTATAAAAATCATTCATTGAAAGATAAAAAACTGAAAATTATTTTTGTAGGTAGGTTGGGTTATAAAATGAAAAATTTAAATTTTTTGTTAGATGTATTGAGTAAATTAGATTTTGATTTTGAAGTTAAATTATGTGGTAATATGGCCGGCTATTCAAAGGATTATAATAAATATAAAAAAATACTATGAAATAAACTTATTTATAAATGATATTTAAATAAACAAGAATTATCAACTGAATTTCAATCTTCAAATCTATTTGTTTTACCATCATTATCAGAGCCAATATGATCTGTACTATTAGAAGCTATGTGACATAGTTTACCAATAATAGTTTCTAGTTTATCAGGTAGTTCTGATTATATAGAAGATGGCGAGAATGGATTTATTTATGATAATAATAAATCATGAGATTTATTATCTAAAATAATATTATTGAATGATGTTAATCAAAGAGAAAAATTTTGAAAAAAATCATATAATATTATTTTAGATGAATATTATTATAAAAATGAAAAATTATTAAATCAAAAATATAAATTATTTAATAATTTCATAAAAAAAAGTTAGTTTTTCATGTGAAAAACTAACTTTTTTTGTTTCATCTTTTTTAACTCTAAAATAAAACCCTTTTATAAGTAAGATAATATTAAACTACTTCATTGGTTGAGACAAGAGTCCATCTATGATTTCTCTGGTAAATACATTTCAAGTAACATCTAAACCAAGTTTCTCAGATGCAAACTGTTTAACTCATTGAGCTGTTATTTGTCAATAATATCATGTTGTTGCATAATTGAAATAACCTTCACGTAAAAGTATTTTTTGAAGATGTGTAACATCTTCATTGTAATCTGTTAGACGAAGAGGAGTATTAAAATAATATACATCACCATATACTTTTTGATTTTCTTTAATAGGAGTTGGATTTTCTTCTGTACTACTATCAGTTTCTTGAGTTGTAGGAATAGTTTTTTTCGGTGTTATTACTTTTTTACTATAAATAGGTATGAAAATTTTAGCATGTTTGATAGCCTCTAAACGAGCAGGTGAATACGAATTATAATCAAAGAATATTGTTAAA
>CBFHLZ010000065.1:0-6632 GCA_965656795.1 Patescibacteria group bacterium | reverse complement strand
TCAACCAATTGAAACTCTAATATAATAATTGAAAAATGAAATATAAATGGTGAATTAGATTTATCAAGTATCCAAAACATAAATAATATATCATTATCATTAATAGATAAAATCGATTCTTTAACAATTACAAATTTAATGAACATTAATTCATTTAATATAAATGTGAATAAAGTTAAAAACTTAAATATAGAACACTCATTTTTTGAATGAAAGCAATTTTCAATTAATAATACAAATATTATAAATACTACATTTAATCATGTAAATTTCTGAGAAATGCAATTTAATTGAGTTAATTTTACAAAACTCTCATTTTATAACACAACTTTTAATAATTGTACATTCAACAATACAAACTTTCCAAAAAAATTAGAAAATAATATTTTATGAGTAATTAATATTTCAAATAAAGAACAAAAAGATAATTACAGACAATTAAAGCATGTAATGGATAAAAATGCTAATTATACTGAAGCTAATGATTTTTTTTCTAGAGAAATGACAAAACATTATCAAAGTTTAAAATGGTATGATATAAATAAAGTTATATTATTAATTCAATGAGTTATTTCTTACTATTGAAATTCTTGGATATTAGCAATTATGTGGATTATTTTATTTTGAATTAATACATCATTATTAAGTTGAGATGCGTACTTTTATTATAATATCTCTTTAATTAGTCATAATAATATAGATTTTTATAATTTATTTTTCACAAATATAAATCCTTTTAATAAAAGTTTATTAACGGAGAAATGAATTACTTATTGATTATTCTTTCATAAAATAGTTTTAATAATATTATATTATCACTTAATCATCGCACTCAAAAGAACTACGAGAAGATAATTTTAAAGCTATATTGGATATATCAATATAGCTTTCTTAATTTACCAAGTTCCACCAAGAAAACAATCGAGTCAATCGGTTGCAAGATGGAGAATACATCAAAGAACAAATGCCCTGAGCTTCCAGTGAGATGGAATAAGGAGTATCAAATATATAATTAATGCCCAAAAAGTATGCAGAGGATGAAATCATATACTACAGCGATTTGGATCAAAAATCGGAGTTGCGAGTAAATGGTCGATATCAATTACAATACTTGCTAATATTATAAGTCATGCAAATTTCCAGTTTTTTCTAAAAAAAATATATGCAGCAAAAAAAGGGAATAGAAAGTGTAAACCGTAGTGTATAAATATTCTAAATAGTTCTGAGTAATCCATATTTATTAGTTTAAAATATTAGTTATAAGTATAGTAGAAATTCCTAAAAAACAATCGATATTCTATAAATATCCGTAAAATTTGATTTTATCTCTACAATTACTATTATTTAATAAAAAAGGAAAATATTTTGAATATAATTTCACAAAAGTAATTATTTATGAACAAAAAAATACTCGTGATTTGAAGTAGTATTTCTAGAGTCAGTGTAGCAGCTGCGATTGAAGAATTTAACGAAAAAGCAATCTCAAGAATTGAGGGTAATAATATTTGATATTTGGAAATATGTCAGGCAAAAGATAATTTCCAAACTACACTAAATAAAATTCATCAGAAAAAACCAGGAAAAATTTATTAATAAAAATTTTTATGAGAAAAATATTTCACACATCAATAATTATATTTTTTATTCTTAGTTTAATAATAGGAATATATCATTATAAAGAGCTTTTGCATTCAGATAATATAGATTCAGTAGAAATAAGTAATCAAGAGATAATTGATCTTTCTGGAAATTCACAAGAATTTTATGCAAAAAATATAGAAAAAATAACTCCAAAAATTTCTAAAGAATCGGAAAAAATAGAAGATAATTATGAAGAAATTATTCTCGAAGAAAATAAAATTGTTCCGATTGAAAATCCAAAAGTAAAATACAAAGACACTATTGAAGTGACATTTTTATGAGATGTAATGATTGGTTCGAGAGTTTGAGATGCAATGGACAAAAAATGACAAGAATATGTTTATGGTTGATTAACTGAGTATTTATCTCAAAAAGATTGAGTAGTTTTAAATCTGGAAACTACAGTTACAACTCGCGAGAAAAAAATAAACAAATCCTATACTTTTAAGGCAAAACCTGAACATTTAAGTTGATTAAAATGATTTAATGAAAATTTATATGCTAATCTAGCTAATAATCATATCTGAGATTTTACAGCCAGTTGAGTGATTGATACGATGAATTATCTCGACGAATATGATATACAATATTTTTGAGCAGGAAAAAATAAAACTCAAGCCGATCGTGTAAAAGTAATGCAAATCGAGTGAGTGAAGTTTGGACTTATCTGACAAACCTGTGTGAATCCTGTTTGATTTGCAGCAGGAGAAAATCTAGCTGGAAATAGTCGTTTTGATAAAAATATTTTACTCAAAGAAATCAAATCAGCTAAAAAGCAAAAAGTAGATATTATTGTTTACAATATGCATTGTGGGAAAGAATATTCAAATGGACCAAATGCAATGCAGACTGATTTTGCACGTTTTGCGATTGATAATTGAGCTAATCTCGTCATCTGACATCATCCACATCGGTATCAACCAGTTGAAATATATAAAGATGCATTTATTTTTTATTCACTCTGAGATACGATATTTGATATATTTAGAGGGAGAAGAACCCAAGAGGGAATTATGGCAAATATCATAATCGAAAATAAAAAAATAATTTCAGCTGAAATAATCCCTACTTATACTCAATCGTATTGAAATACTGTTATTTCAAATGAAAGAATGAAAAAATACGTACTCAATGAACTCTATAATATCTCTAAAAAGATCTGAGATTTACCTGAAATCAAAGATGGAAAAATATTTTTAGCAAAGTAAAAGCTCTATGAAACCATAGAGCTTTTTTGTTGTAGAAAAATGTTATGCGTACTACTAACTAATAAATTCAATAAATTTTGATTTACATAATCACTAATATGAACAAGTTTTGAGTTTTGCGCGGTATATAGCTGCGAAAAACTATTAATGAACTCAAAAGTAATTTTGAAATAAATCTTTTTATTATTTGCCTTAATATTAAATTCAAAAATACGATGAGTTGGTGTTTCGTGCATACGTAAAACAAATTTTTCTAAGCGAATAAAAATATAATCATTCTGAAATTCTATATCTTTTTTCACTTGAGCATAAAAAATAGTATCGGTAACACTCGATAATAATTTTTCTACTAAAAATGGATAATTATCCATAATATTCTCCTTTTTTAGAATAGTATATTATTTATACTTAATAAAGTTAATTAATCAAGCATTAAAAAAAGAAGATTTTAATCTTCTTTTTTTAGTATTAACTCTTGAGTAGGGAATGCCATTGATAATCAAGCTTTTGCAAATTCATCTTTGATTTTAAGATTAATTTCTCATTTTTGTTTTAAATATAATTCATAGTCTTTATTCACTAAAGAAAAATACGTAACTTTTATATTGAGTGAAAAATCTCAAAACATATCAAAATTTACTCTAAATTCTTCAAGTGTAGATTCATCTACATATTCTTGAAGTATTTTTTCAATAATTGCAACTCCTGATTTCATTTTATCTAAACTGGTTCAATATATCAATCAAATAGTAAAATCTGTTCTTCTATTTTGTCTTACCGTATAATTTTCAACAGAAGATGAAATAATATTTTCATTTGGAATCATAACTTGATGACCTTGTTGGTCAATAATTGTGAGATAAGATAATCAAATTTCTTTTACCGTTCAAATTGTACTATTTACTTTTACATAATCTCAAATTTTAAATGGTTTATTTAACAGTATAGTTATCGCACCAAAAACATTTGTAATAGATTTTTGAGCAGCTAGAGCAACAGCTAAACCTCAGATTCAAGCTCACGCAATAAGTGCTGATACATCATATCCTAGATTTGCAATTATTGTGATAGCTCAGATTATCCAAAGGAAAATAATAATAATTTTATTTACAAAAGGAAGCAAAGTTCTACTGACAGCTTTAAGTTTCGATTTAAATATCAATTCTCTTTTAAAAACTATATTTATCATACTTGTCATCAAACAGAGAAAAATAATAATAATTAAAACTGAACTTATTTGTTCTACAATTTTTGAAAGATATTTTGGTACAATTGCTAAATAAAATCATAAATACGTTGCTCAAATATATTTAGATAAGTTCAGAAATTTAACAATAAATTCAACCACAATATCATCTAATTCACTCAGAGTTTTTTCAGTAATTTTTACTCAAATTTCATGAATTATTTTAATAAAAATGTTTGAAAGTCACAAAAGAGTAAAAAATCAAAATATCGCGTTAAAATAAGATAAAACTATATCTCAATACAACATTACTTCTGTAATATAGAGAAATACTTCATGATTTGGAAAAGTAAAATAAAACCCAAAATAAATAGTCCCAAGTAAAATATAAATATAACTTTTTAATAAACTAATAGATTTATCCATAAATATAAATTAAATATAATTTAAATTAATTATATCAATAAATATAAAGTGTCAAAAAATAAGCAACAAAAAACCCGAGATCAACTCGGGTTTTTACCAATGGCTACATAACAGAAATACCGAATAGAATTTGCCAATACAAACACTACAACAATAAAAATGTTTATAGTTTTAAAACTATCAAAATTAAGTTGCTCATGATATATTAACGCAGAATTAATAATCACACTTACAATTAACCAAACAATAATTGAATATTTAACAAAACTACTCATAGAAAATTCTCCTTTTTGTATGTTTTTTATTTATTTTTATAGTTTCAGTAATATTATTTGTAATAAAATACTATTAAATGTCAATTTTTTACTTGCAAAATTTTAAATAAATATATAATTTTGAGCACTTATTACAGCAAATAATAAGAATTAATTTTATCGATAACAAGGCAAGTTATCACTAATAATATGATTATGATTCACACTGAAAAATTTACACTGTTGACGTTTTATAAATTTGTAGACGTAGCAGATCCAAAAAAAGAGGTAGAAGACCATTTACTTTTCTGTAGAGATATAGGAATGAAAGGAAGAATTTATATCGGTACTGAAGGTATTTCTTCAACTGTAACATGTAACGAAGGTCAATTAAAAGCATATAAATTATATTTAGATAATCATGAATTATTTAATAATCCAGATGATTTTGATATAAAAGCTACTAAAGTTGATGGACATAAATTTCCAAGAATGGCCGTAAAACACAGAGAAGAAATCGTAGCATTAGGGAAAAAATTCTCAAAAGAGGAAATTGAAGAAGCAGGAAATAGAATGGAAATAGAAGAATTCAAAGACTTAATAGATAATGGGAATCCTGATGATTACGTTATTTTAGATATGAGAAATAATCACGAATATAGACTCGGTCATTTTAAAAATGCAATTCCAGCAAACACAATGAGCTTTAGAGAACTTGATAAAGTAATCGAAGATTATAAAAAAGATTTCTGAGATAAAAAAATTATTTCATATTGTACTGGTGGTATTAGATGTGAAAAATCAACGGTTATGCTCCAAAAAGCAGGACTAAAAAATACGTATCAATTAGACTGAGGAGTTGTTAAGTATATTAACACATATAACGATGGAAACTGGGAAGGAAACTTATATGTATTTGATGACAGAGTATCAGATCATGTAGGAGACGAAGAAACTCACACAACTATTTGAGAATGTAATTATACGGGAGAAAAAACTGATAATTGTGAAAACTGTAGATATTCACACTGTAACGCAAGACTCATAGCTGATCCAAAAGAATACAAAAAACATTTTGGTTTCTGTAGTTTAGAGTGTGCTGAAAAAGGGAAAAATACTGGTCACGTAAAACACGTAGATTTTGATCCAATGCAATACAAAATGGAAAGAGCGAAAATCAAAGTAAAACCAGAATTAGAAAATGAAATCATGACAAAAATTAAAAATCACATAGAAGAAAACTTAACATGAGTAGAATTTAATCATAAAGAATCTCAAAAAGAAGACTTCATAATGGATTAATTACAAAAAAATATTACTTAAAATTTAGGTAATATTTTTTTATTGACAGAATAATATTTATGAATATAAATCTACAACGTTTTTCAGAAAGACGTAATAGGATTATATTATATATTTTTTAATTAACCTTTTTGAATATATAGTATTGGTTCTTTTAGCTTGTAAAGTAGCCGAGTAATAACTCGGCTCTTTTTTTTTTGAAAAAATATTTGACTTCATTAAATAAAACATTATAAATAAATAGTTCTATCGTTCATACCACTCATTTGAATGTAGTTCATTTACAATTTGATTCAAGTTTTGTCAACGAGTCTTACGCACGTAGCAATTCTTGAAAAATAAAAAGCCGATTAAGTTCGGTATAAATTTTCATCTTACAAGATGAAAATAGTTTGGTAAAACTTAAAACATACAAATGAAAAAAGCGAGAAAAAACAGTTTGTTTCAAATTTGAGTCTAAACGAAGGCTATTCCAAGATTGGAAAAGAAACAAACTAAATAGTGTTTAATTACTGACCAGAATACAAAAACAAGAAATAAATCACTTATAAGCAGACATGCACTCGATGCGTTCAAGTTCTAATTATAAGATGAAATGACTTTCGACTTTAAGTT
>CBFHLZ010000064.1:0-6688 GCA_965656795.1 Patescibacteria group bacterium | reverse complement strand
ATTATCATTTGGTGCTGAAAAATTAGCTGAAAACTTAGAATTCTTCTTAAAAACTATTGAAGATGTTAAACCAGCTGGTGCAAAAGGGAAATATATCAACTCTGTATACGTTTGTAACGCTATGGGGCCTTCAATTAAACTTGATATGACAAAAGAAGAAGCGTAATTCTTCAAAAAAATATACTATGAAAATAGTATATTTTTTTTATATAAATTTATTAATAATAAAAAAACAAATAATTTTAAAAATTATTTGTTTTTTATTATCTTATCGAGTGTGTACATCTTCAATAAACTATTAAATCAGCTTTGTAGTGATGTGAAAAGGTTTGTAGTAGAACAAGAGTCATGATTACTACAATCTTCTCATCTCGTGCATTCTGTTATTCATAATTCTTCTCAAATAGCAGAAAGTATATCATATGTTGAAATTTTTTGAATTTCTTTTTTTAAAGTAATTCAACCATTTCTTCCCTGCTTAGTTTCTATGAGTTTAAATTTTTCTAAATCTGAAATTATTCTACGAAGCATTCCTAGAGAAATTTTTTCATTCTTAGAAATATCTCAGATTTTCACAAGTTCATCAGTTGATTCAGCAATATAAATCATAGCTTTAACTGCATATGATCATTTTTTTGAAAGTTTTAGCATACTATTTTTTTATATAATATCATCAAATTCATCTTTTTGCCCATCTTCTAAATACGTGTGAATTGCATTTCTCGTAGTGAGTAATCATAGAACAGAAGCTTGTCTTCTTCTAGGAGAAACTTCCATTTCAATAAGTTCTTCGATTGATTGATAGTCCATTTTTAAAACTTCTGAAACATTTTGACCTATTATAGATTCACCTAAAATACTCGCACAAGCAGTTGTAATAATGGCAGTTTCTCAAGTAAAACCAAAAGCTTTTATGATATTATCTTCGATTTTTAGATAAACTTCTAAATCATCTCAACAAATGTTATTATCTTCATAATATTTTACTGTAAAGTCTTCAAGTGCCTGTTTATTTGGTGGAGTTTTACTATAAAAAGTAATTGTTTCATTATACATAAAAATTTCTATACAATTAGAATATAAATAATAATTTAGTGATTATTCCTGAAGCATCTAATAAAACATAAATTCATAATAAAAGCATTATTATTCATGTTATTAAGTGCATTTTTTCAACATTTAATTCTTTGAGTTCATTTATTTCTTCAGCAGATTTTACACCAAAAGCGATCATAAACATGATAATAAACATTGGAATAATAAAGACTAAGTTATATATCAAAATATACATAGCTGCAATACTAAATGAAATTTCATTTGTTGCTAAATATGAAGTAACTACGATATATGGTCCTGCGGTACAAGGAAGTAAAAATAAACTAATGAGTAAACCTATTACAAAAGCTCCAGCTGGAGAAGTAACTCATCTTAAAAGTTTAAACATTTTTGGTCTCCAAGAAGTTGGAACTTCAACTCTGAAATATTTTCCATACCAGAAATAATCTTTTAAATTTGCTAATCAAATGATTATTCAAATAACTCAAATAGTGTATTTAATATAAACTGGGTTAAAATCATCTGCGAGTGTATCAAATAAGGCAAATCCCATAGCAACATAACTGATAAATATTGCAAGTATAAACATAAGCCCAGACCAAATAACTTTACTTTTAGATTTATGTTGTTTTAAAATTGAAGTAAGCAAAATAATCATTACAGCAAATGCACAAGGATTAATAGAATCTCCTGCTGCTGCTGGTATTAAAAAAGCTAAAAAACCAATATTATCCATAAAACTATCTGATTTTGCTAATTCTTGCATCGATTCAGCAAATGTAGCTTGGTAAATTGATAACCATGCTATGAATCATAAAATTAATTTTTTCATATTTTTATTTTTTTAAACCTAAGTAAGCAAGTGGAGCAATAATAATCATTAAACCTAAAAGAGTAATAATCAAACTTTTTGATTTATTTTCTTGCGCCGTTGCAATTGGGCTATCAACATTTAGAGCTTGAGCAAAATGATCAGCTGCACCGTAAAAACCTCATTGAATATAACTACCTGTACCATTTGGACCATAAGTAACAAATGGAGTTCCCACACCTGATGGATCAATTCCGTGCTCAGTTGCTGCATCTATCATTTTAATACCATTTTCACCTCTTACATCAATTTTATTAATAGTAAGTTTTTCAAATGCATCATTTTTTTGTAAAAAAGCATCAAGTTTTTGACACCATCCACATGTTGGAGAAAAATAGTAGTTGTATACTATTTCTTCTTGATTTTCACTTGATTCTACGCTAGAACCTGTATTTGTCATTTCTGTTTGAGTAGTAACTGGTGCAGAAGTTGTAACTTCTTGTATTTCTTCAGCAAAAACTGATGAAAATTGTAAAGCAAAAATTGCTAATAATAATGCAGTAATTTTTTTCATATAATTTTTTTATTAAGATAAATAACTCAATATTTATAAGAATATTGAGTAAAAAAACAAGTTTTATATATCATTTATTATTTGTGAGACTAAAGTGTCATGAAAATCTTGATTATATTTTTGTAAATCACCAAAAATAGTTTCAATATATGCTATTACCATCATAGTTAAAGCATTTTCTTTTCCGATTCATCTACTTCTGAGATAAAATAATTTTTCATCAGAAATTTTTTCTATATTACATCCATGTCCAGCTTGTACGTCATTACTTCTTACTAAAAGTGTTGGAAAACCTCTTACTGATCATTTATCTCATAGGAAAATATTTGTTTCATTTAAATATCATTCTACTTTTTCTACACCATTATTTATTTGAATAATTCCATCTATATCAATAGAACCTTCATTTTTAGCTAATGCAATAATATCTGTATCAATTTTTGATTCGCTTGCAGCAACTTCACCAAATACTTTTGAAGTAATTTTTTGATTTTCTTGAGCTAATAAAAAACAATTTATTTTTGCAGATGATTTTTCACCTTTTGTAATAATATGTTTATTAAAAGTATTTTCTTCTCAAAAATATCCAAAATATTTTAGTTGAGCGTTTTCTTCTAAAATAATTTCTGATACTTTTGAATTATTATCAAAAAATACTGCTTGTATTCAAGAAGATATAACTATACTCGCTTCTTCTACTTCAGAAATATTATGAAATCCAGAATCTGTAATTTTCATATGTTTTTTCTCAATTAATAAATAATTTTATAAATTTATTTTCTAAAATAGTATGAACTATTTTCAGAATCTATCTTTAAGTAACCTTAATTTTTCTAAATCTATCTTTGGAACTTTCTTTTCAAATGAGAAACTTGTTCCACATCCACATCTATCTTGAATCTTTGGATTTGAAAATATATATTTTTCACGTGCTCATTGTAAATGAGGATTATCTGATTTTTCTCTTATTTTTGTCACCATGGCTCCATCAAATTGTTCTTTATTTGCAGGAATAATATATACTTTTATTCCTTCTCACTTTAAAGGTGGATTATTAACTGGTTTTCATTGTGAATCTAAATCAGGAAAAATAGCAACTAACTCTAAATCTTTTTCATCAAAATCAGTTTCAATATCAACCTTTGTCCCAGAACATCCAGCATCATAAAAAAATACGTGAATTTTTTTCACTCTATTTTCCTGAAACTCTATTAATGTCTTTTTATCTATTTTTATCATGTTTATTTATTTTTTGACAAAATAATTTTTATTACCCAATACTTCCCTCCATTTCCATTGAAATAAGAACATTCATTTCTGAAGCATATTCTAGAGGAAGTTCTTTCATAATTGGAGATAGAAATCCATTTACAATCATTGCTTGAGCTTCTTCTTCTGAAATACCACGAGACATAAGATAAAATAAATCTTCTTCGTTAATCTTTCATGCACTCGCTTCGTGAGCAACTATAGAGTCAGCATTTCCCACTCTAATATCCGGAATAGTATCTGAAACTGATTTATTATCTAAAAGTAGAGCATCACATTCTATTTTTGAAACTGATCCGATTGCTCCTGGTTTAATGTCAACTAGACCTCTATAGGTTGAAATTCATCCTGCTTTTGAAATCGATTTAGAAACAATATTTGATGAAGAATTTTTTCAAATATGAATTACTTTTGCTCAAGTATCTTGATTTTGTCATTCATTTGCAAATGCTAAACCTAAGTGATCCGCTTTAGAGTTATCTCAAACAAGAACAGAACAAGGATATAACATAGTTGTATTAGAACCCATATTTCCTCAAACCCATTCAATTACACCAGCTTCTTGAACTATTGCTCTTTTTGTATTTAAGTTAAATGTATCGAGACTCCAGTTTTCAACTGATGAATATCTCATTTTTGCATTTTTTCCAACAAATATCTCTACTCATCCAGCGTGAAGAGAACTTTCGTCATATTTTGGAGCACTACATCATTCGATATAATGTGCTTCTGAATCATCTTCGACGATAATCATAGTATGTTCAAATTGCCCACCTGCTTTTACATTCATTCTAAAATATGATTGTAACGGTTCAGAAATTTTTACACCTTTAGGAATATAGAGAAATGTCCCTCAACTCCATACCGCGTAGTGAAGTGCAGAAAATTTATGATCATTTAAAGGAATAGATTTTGCAAAATATTTTTTAATTAACTCAGCACGTTCAGGGTTTTGTAAAGCTTGAGACATGTCATCAAAAATAACTCATTGGTCTGTTAATTCTTGTTTTAAAGAATGGTATACTGTTTCAGAATCATATTGAGCACCAACTCATGCAAGTGCTTTTTTTTCTGCTTCTGGAATACCAAGTTTATCAAAAGTAGCTTTGATATTTTCTGGAACTTCTTCCCAAGTTTTATTATTCCCAGCACCTTCAGGTTTTGCAAAATAATAAATTTTATCCAAATCAAGCTTATCTAGATTTGGTCACCATTTTGGCATTTCTCTTTTTTCATATAAAGCTAGTGCTTTGAGTCTGAGCTCTAACATCCACTCAGGTTCTTTATTCGAAAGAGAAATTTGTCTGACTACTTTTTCATTAATCCCTGGTTCTACGGTTTCACTATAGATTATTTCATCCGAGTAATCCCAAGACCCTTCAATATTAATAGTTTGTGATTTAGTTGACATAATTGTTTTTTTAAATTTAAATTTTGAAAAATTATTTTTTTTGTTATTATTTTATAGAAATTTTAATATGAATTTCGCAAAAAAGGAGCGAAGGTCATGTCTAGAAAAAACGGTAACTCAGCTTTTCGAAAAAGCAACCAAGATCAGTTTACTATGATTGATATAGGAGGAAAAAAATTTCAAATTCTACAGGATAAACAAAGTATTAAACCAGTGTCTAAAAAGCAACTTTCTATACAAGATTGTGTAAGCTTATTAAGACTCGCTGGTAAAAAAGGTATTATGTTTGTAAAAGTAGAAGAAAAAACCTTTATTCCTCTTGCTGAATTTTGCAAAGTAGATAACTTTGCAACTGCATGATTCATATATCTAAAAAGTCGTAATTTTTTACGGCTTTTTTGCTTTTTTAAATTTTTATTGTATAATATATTTTGAGTTATTAATTTTCGCTTTAGAGAAGGAGATAAAATGAAAAATTTTGCACTCGCAATAGTATTTGGTTTATTTCTTGGTACAGCTTTTGCTGCAATTCAAGGAATAAACGATGCTATACACACAGAAATTTCAAGCAAATTGTCTTAAATTTCTCGATTGAAGCTGAACGTATGTTCAGCTTTTTGTTTTGCTTAAATATTTGAAAAACCTGATTCACTAATTTGTTTTGCTAAAGCTTTATCTCCTGTAGCTTTTACTTCCCCATCTTTCATTACATAAACTGTGTCTACATCAATATATTCAAGAATTTTAAAATAGTGAGTAATAATAATTAAGGTATTATTTTCATTTGAAAGTTCTTGTAATAATTCAGCTACTGCTCTAAATGCATCTAAATCTAAACCTGAATCAATTTCATCTAAAATAATATATTTTGGTCAAATTAATTTCATTTGAAGAATTTCAATTTTTCTTTTTTCTCATCCAGAAAAACCAACATTTAAATCTCTCTCTAAAAATTTTTCATCTATATGTAAAGATTCTAAATATTTTTTTATAAATCTTTTAAATAAAAATGGTGATAATTCAGCCACATCAGGATTTGATTGTTTTAAAGAAATATTGTAAATAGTTCTTAAATATTCACTTAATTTAATTCCTTTTATTTCTGGAACATGTTGAAAAGAAAGAAATAATCCTGCAGCACTTCTTTCTTCTGGATCTTTTTCTAATAAATTTTCTCCATCTATTAAAATATCTCCAGAAATATGTCTATATTTTGGATGTCCCATTAAAAAACTCGACAATGTCGATTTTCCACTCCCATTTTTTCCGAGTAGACAATAATTTTTTCCAATCTCAAAATCTAAAGAAATTCATTTAATAATTTCTTTATCTTCGACACCTACATGTAAATCATTTATTTTTATCATATTGTTTAGATTAATATCTATTTTATTTTAAACATTACTATTTTAGTAATCTTTTTAAAAATGCAAGGGTAAATTTTACTTTTTTTATATACTCAAATTATACACTTTCGCTTTGTGAAGAAAATGTGAAGAACATTAATTTCTTGGCTTAAATAAACTATTAAAATAATTTTGTAAATTGTCTAGTCAATTATAAACGC
>CBFHLZ010000063.1:0-6754 GCA_965656795.1 Patescibacteria group bacterium | reverse complement strand
TTAAATTCTGTTTCAAAAAAAGGAGAGACAATTATGTCTACAGATATTACACTTACGCAAGTTTCTGATAAAATTAAAGTTGAACCATTTAATCCAATGTCTCGTCGTAACCCAACATCAAGATATTGGCAGGTATTTTCCGAATGGAAAAAAGCATTTAAAAAACTAAATAGTCATCTTCAAAAATATGATAAAACTTCGCGTAAAGCACTATATACTCAGTATTATAATGATTATTATAAAAAACATTATACAGCATCATGTTGTTAATACTTAGTAAACAAAAAAACCAGCTATTTGAGCTGGTTTTTGTTTTGCACAAATTTTTGACATGAATTAAAACTCGTAGTTGATTTAAAGATTTTTTTCTATATATTTATTTGAACTTAAATTCTCAAAAAAATATTAATACTATGCATAAAAAATCACTCCTTTTAGCTGTTTTTACAGTTTTTGTACTTAGTCTTGTTTTTGGTTATTCTCTTGTTTTCGGGAATGTTAATTCGTATTCTTGACCGATTGTTTTAGACTTTCAACTTTCTAAAAACATTTATCCTGAATCAAATAAACTCAATTCAAATATTTTGATTTTTAAATCTCCAGTTGACTTATCTCAAGCAAAACTTACCTCTAGTTGTGATAATTATTCAAAATTTATTCAAAAAAGAAATGAATATTATATCTTTAATATAAAATATTTTTCAACTTGTAGTAGTAAAGTATTAAAATTAGAAAAAGATAATGAAGAATTATTTACATTAGAACAAAATATTATTTGAGAATATGATCTATGGGATAAGTTTATTGATTATCCAACAAAAGATTTAGAAAAAGCATTAGCATCATTAGATAAAAAATTAATATTAACTTCTAGAAAAGTTGACTATAAATCAGGATATATTTCTGCTAGAAATACAAGAGAAACTTATGAAATAGCTTTTTTGTATAATATACTAAATAATATTGTCGAAAAAAGATCACAAAAATATAAAATCCCAGTAAAATGAAGAGAAATTTCCACGAAACATTCTAAATTACCAAATGCAGGAAGACCATATAGAGAATCTTATACAGATGGAATTCATCATGGCTGGGATGTTGATGGGGATCTTTGAGAAGAAGTAGTTTCTTTAGACGATGCAATGGTTATTAGAGTTGTTTCTGGTTTTGAATATAGTGATTTAAGTAGATTAGTATATGGAGAAAATATTTCAGAAGATCAAAAAATAAAAAATCTTGATACACTTAGATGAAATCAAGTTTGGCTTAAAACAGCAAAATGAGACGTAGTATTTTATAGTCACTTACAAGATATTTACTCAAATATTAAAGAGTGAATAATAGTAAGAAAGGGGCAAAAAATTTGAACTATTTGAATATCATGAGTTCCAGATGAAGCCTATGATGATTATCATTTGCATTTTCCAATACATAAAAATCCTTATAATTCAAAAATGGCATGAACATATGATTATGATGATTATATGAGATGGGATTGGTATTTTAAAGAAAATACTATTTATGAAATACTAGAATTACAAAAAACCGTATTTGAATAATATAAAATAAACATATAATTAAATTAATTACATTAGTTTATAGACGAAAATAGAGAAATGAAAAAAAATGAAAACCTCATAACCAAAAATAAAAAAGCATTTTTTGATTATGAAATGATAGATTCTTGGGAAGCTTGAATAATTTTAAAATGACACGAAACGAAAAGTATTCGTCATGGACATGTAAATTTAAAATGAGCATTTTTAAGTATCATGTCTGGAGAATTATATTTAAAATTTTTACATGTAACACCATGGAAAGCACTTTCTAATAGATGAGCACTCGAAACTGACGCTCCAAGAAAAGTGTTATTACATAAAAAAACAATTGAATATCTCACTCAAAAATCAAAGGAGTGAGGATATACAATTATTCCAACGGAATTATATTTTAAATGAAGTTTAATAAAAGTTAGAGTCGCTCTGGCAAAATGAAAAAAAGCTCATCAAAAGAAACAAGTTCTCAGAGAAAGAGCTATGGATAAAGCTGCAAAGGTAGCACTCAAAAAATATATTTAGAAATTTTCTAAATATATTTTTTTTATGACATAAAATAAAAAAATGTAAAATGATTTATTTGTTTTTCAAATAAATATTGTGATAAAATAAATATATAAATATTTTATTAGTTATTTTCTTGAATATGTTTTCACATTATAAAAAATTATTATTTTCTCCAGTATTTTATATAAATTCTCCAGAAGGTGGAGATGTAAATCAAATTGATACAAAAGAAGATACTTCAGAAATGTCAGTTGACCAAAAAGCACAAGAATTAAAAAAAGCTATGGATGAAGCTTTAGCTAATAATACAGTAAATAAATCAGAATTAATAGCAGTTCAAGATAAATTTCAACAAGATGAAAATCAATTAGATACGAGTTTAAACGAACAAGTTCAAGAAACGGTAAAAGAATTTAAAGAATTTCAAAAAGAACATTCTTTAGAACTTTTTACTCAAGGTGTAAAAATTGATAAAACACTTATGAGCCAAGAAAGGTTTGAAGATTTTATTCTTCTAGCAAATTTAAATTGTGAAACACAAAAAGACTGTTTTATTAATTATGCAGATCAACCAAAAAATTTCGAAGTAAAATTAGTAAATTGAGAATTATTAGCAGAATATCAATTTTCTTTAGATCAAGCAAAAGCATTTAACAATGCAATGTGATTTGATAGTTTTGCTATTTCGACAATACAAGCATCTCTATTAAGTAAATGAGCAAGTATGCCATTATATTGAGCAGACTGAGATTTTTGAAAAGAATCTTACGATGCATTAGTTACATTTCAAAAAGAAAATTGATTAATTGCAGATGGGAAAGCTGGTGAAAAAACTTTAGCAAAACTTTGATTTACTCTTGAAGATTTAAAATCACAAAATACAAATGCTACTCAAGAAACTCAAACAGCATCAGTAGATGATATTTTATCTGATTTACAAACACCGGTTGAATCAGAAAAGACTTTTTCAGACGCAGCTGAAGAAACTTTTGATAACGCTGTAGATTCAACAGTAGAAACATACAATGAAGTAAAAGAAACGGTATTAGAAACATATGAAGAATCAGTACAATGGTTAAGAGAATATTTCAAAGAATTTCCAGATGCAGGAAAAATCGATTTGTGAAATGGAGAATTTTTAGAAGTAGAATATGATTCGAAAAATAATAAACTCTATGTAGATACTCAATTTTTTGATGGGATTTCTGATTATAAATCTGAAGTAGAGTTAATAGATATTGAAAATAAGTCTCCAGATGAATTAAGAGAACTAATTTCTGAAAAAAATACTGAATTTTTAGCTGAATATAACAATGCTATAGAAAAAAAAGAAACTCAAAAACTTCATGCGGATATGAAAGAAGTTCTTTTATGAGAAAAATCTAGAAAAACAATTGATACTTTGAATATAGATGGAGAAGAAATGAATATAATTTTACTCAGAGATAGAAAATGAGATGTAAAAGCAAAACTTTCGACACCATATTGAGATGGTGTATCAGATAGTGACTTAACTATTAAAATAGCAAGTATTTGAGATAAAATTTCCTTGCAAGATATTCAAGATAAAATTAAAAATGAAGATTTTGAATCGAAATATAAAGAATTATACAAAAAAAATAATCCAGAGAAAAAAGCTGCATAAAAAATCCCTCTTTGAGGGATTTTTTATTACTTGCAATAATTAAAAAAATATTTATAGTTAACTTAATCTATTAATAGGAGAGACATTATGAATACATTTGCTCTAGGTATTACAATAGTAGTATTAATAGCGTTAGTTGTAGTCTCTAAGTATCTTGGATTGAAATATAATGGATAAAAAAAGTTGGATTTAAAAATCTTCTCAATATTTTTGGGAAGATTTTTTATTTGCAAAAAAAATAAAAAATAATATATTTATGTTTCATAAAAACAAGGAGGATAATCACATGGATTTATTACCATTTGGTGAAAGTACAGTTTATATTTTAATGTTTCTTTTTTTGGTTTTCCCATTAATGAAATATATTAATTATAAACGAGAAAAAAAAGAGCGTGAATAACGCTCTTTTTAGTTTTTATATTGTTCCACATGCTTTATCTGCCTCAAGTGGTTTGAAAACTGCTACATTTGAAAATCATTTTTCTAATAAATATAGTCCATGAAGTTTTGATAAAACTCATTTTTCACAACTCAGAAGATATTTTTTTGATTGATCAAGTTTTGAAAATTCATTATTTATATCATAAAAAGGTATTTCTAAGACATGTCTTCCATCTACTTTTAATTTAGATTTTTTTATTGAATCAGGATCTCTTAAGTCTATTATTACATCATTATCCGTAGGAAAGTTTTTATATTCTATTTCATCAGACTCATCTTGTACATGTTGTAAAATATCATCAACTCTGTTTGTAGATCTATTTTCGATAGCTTCATCTAGCAGAGAAAAATCAAAATTTTCTTCCTCTTGTGATACTTGACTTACTTTTGCTCAAACACTTGGTCTATCAGAAATTACACCACAGTATTCTGGCATATTACAAGCAAAGTCATAGGTTCAAATTTGTTTTGAAATATCTACGATTTCTTGTTTATTAAAAGAAATCAAAGGACGAAGTACTACTGTATCTGAAGCTTTATCTACTACATGAATATTTTTTAATGTTTGACTTGAAACCTGTCCGAGAGAATCTCATTTTACTAAAGCACAATAATTATATTTTTGAGCTAAGAAATCTGCTACTTTGAGCATACATCTTTTTAATATAATACCTCTATATTTGTGGTCAGTTTTTGTTACTAAATGTTTTACTACATTTTCAAAAGGTACACTTACAATAGTAGCTTTATATCCTGCAGAAAAATTTTTATTGAGATAATAGGCAACTTGTTTTACTCATAGCTCATGAGCCGTTCCTCATAAATTAAAAAATAAAAAATCTACTTTACATCCACGTTTCATCATCGAAAATGCAGCCACTCCAGAATCAAATCCACCAGATAAAAGTGATACAACTTTATCTTGTGCTCAAACTGGAAATCCTCAAATACCATATCCAGTATTTTTTACAACATATAAATTTTCATCTTTTATTTCCATATAAACGGTTACTTCAGGATTTTTCATACTGACTTTCCCATGAATTCCATATGTATTATCCAAAGTGATGAGTAAATGGGCTCAGATATGTTTTTCTAAGTCTAGTGAACTAAAATCATGTTTTCATGTACGTTTTACTCTTACACAAAATGTTTTATCTTTGATTCTATCTATATAGACTTCTTCTGCTTTTTTAGCCATCATATCTAAATCGCAAACATCATGAGTTTCTACTTCTATAAAACTTTCTACACCAGGAGTACGGTATAAAATTTTTTCTATTGTTGAAATTTCATTTTGCATTCTTTCAATAGTTTTTTCATCTCTGATATTTATTTCGAGTTTATCATAATGAACTGAAACTTTTATTTCAGGAGATATTTCTTTGAATTGAGCTTGGAGATTAAATTGTAAAAACCCAAGGTATCTTTTTCTGACACCTTTTGATTTTACCATTATTTCTGAAAATGGTTTGATAATAAATTTCATAATGTTTTTATAAGAATTTTAATGAGACTATTGTAGTGAAAAACGAGATTTTTCAAGTCATAATAAAAACAGCATAATTTATGCTGTTTTTATTATCATCATCACTCCATCATCAATGTCAATTGGCAGAGTATTATAAGAAATATTTTTTTCTTCTAAATACTCCCAAAGACCAACCATTTTTTCTCTGAATTTTATAACATCATCTATTATAATGATTCATCCAACTTTTGTTTTTGGCCAACACAGTTCTAAAAAATCTTTACTTCTTCTCATCATTCCATCTATAAATACAAAATCAAAAGAATTATCTTCGAGTTTTGGGATTTCATCAAGAGCATTTCCAAGTATGGAATGTATAAGATGATCTACTTTTGCTTCTTTGAAATTTATTTGGGCTTCGTCATAAGATTTAGGTGAAAAATCGATCGTAGTAATTTTTCCTTCAACAGTTTCTAAATAGTCTGCAAAATTAATAGCAGAAAATCCATTTGCTGTTCAAATTTCCAGCATATTTTTTGATTTTGAAACTTTGAGTAAATCTACTATAAATTTTGCATTTACATCAGAAATATTAGGAACGGTATTTTCAATACCGTATGCTCTAAGATTTTTAATTAATTCTTTTCTGTTCATATAAAATTTGTTCAATAAATGATAAAAATATGATAAATAAATATCTAAAAATATATAAAACTATTTTATAGAAAAATAAAATATTACAATAATAATAAAAAAAAGGTGAAAAAATTTGCATAATAAATCAAAATTGTCTATAATTAATGTGTTATTAATATTTTTTTAACGAAATAACACTATGAAAAAAATTGTAAAAGGTGGTTTATACGCTGCTGCTGGTACTTCGTTATTAGCTGTAAACTCTGCATCTGCTGCACTAAATTTTGGTGAAGATAATGTAGATGATAAAATTAAAGGGAGTACAGATACTGCTGATAATGTAATTCAAAATATTGTTGCTAATCTTATGACTTTTTTAGCATTATTAGCTGTTTTATTCCTATTATGGTGAGGTTTTCAAATCCTTACAGCTGCTGGAGATGATGAAAAAGTTTCTAAAGGGAAAACTATTATTATCCAAGCTGCATTAGGTCTAGT
>CBFHLZ010000062.1:0-6770 GCA_965656795.1 Patescibacteria group bacterium | reverse complement strand
TGTTCTTCTTTATTATCTTCATAATGCAGTGAATTTATTGTCTTAATTGTTTCACCAGAGATAGCCATAATTGTTCTAATAAGTATTATTTTTATTTATTCTATCACATTGTAAAGGAAAATTCAAAAAATCGTCAAGTGCTTCTTGAAATTGTTGAAATATCTATATAATGGCTTTATTAAAATAAAATTAAATATATAAAATTTATGAAATTTAGTTGTAACGAAATAAGAGAAAAATTTTTAAAATTTATGGAAACTAAAGGGCATTATATAACAAAATCTGCTCCTTTAATTCCTGAAAATGATGCATCAGTTTTATTCAATGTTGCTGGTATGCAACCGATGGTTCCATATCTTTTAGGTGAAGCCCATCCAAAAGGGAAAAGAATAGCAAATTCACAAAAATGTGTAAGAACCAATGATATCGAAGAAGTATGAGACGATTCTCATTTAACATTTTTTGAAATGTTAGGGAATTGGTCACTGTGAGATTTTTTCAAAGAAGAATCAATTGCTTGGTCATATGAATTTTTAACTTCACCTGAGTGGTTAAATTTAGATCCAAAATATATTGCTGTAACTGTTTTTGAAGGTGACGAAGATGCTCCAAGAGATGAAGAAGCTGCAAATATTTGGAAAAAAGTTGGTATGCCAGAATCAAGGATTTCATATTTAGATAAAGCTGAAAACTGGTGGGCTGCAGGTGATACTGGACCATGTGGACCAGATTCTGAAATTTTTTATTGGGTTTGAGAAGGAGAACCAAAAGCTGATTCAAATGTTGCAAATGACGAAGATAACTGGATGGAAATTTGGAATAATGTATTCATGGAATATATCAGAAATGAAAATGGAAAACTATCTTCTCTTCCAAATAAAAATATCGATACAGGAATGGGCTTAGAAAGAATTACAGCAACACTTAATGGAGTAAAATCTGTCTATGAAACTGATGCATTTGCTGATGTTTTAGAAAAAATTAAATCTCTTGTTTGAGCAGAAAATTATGATGAAAGATGAGCAAGAATTATAGCTGATCATGTAAGAATGGGGACACATATTATTGCTGATGGAATTGTTCCAAATAATGTTGATCAAGGATATATTTTGAGAAGATTACTCAGAAGATCAATCAGAGAAGCATATAAAATGAACTACGAAGAAAATATTTTAGTAGAAATATCTAAAATGTTTGTAAATAAATTTAAAGATATTTATGACTGCGTAAAAAATAATGAAGAAACTATTTATACTGAATTACAAAAAGAAGAAGAAAAATTTGCTAAAACTCTAAAATCAGGGTTAAAAGAATTTGATAAATTACTCAAAGGTTTTGAAATTGCTTTTGAAAGATCTGGAAAAAAGATTGATACAATTGCAGGTCCAAAAGCATTTAAACTCTATGATACATATGGATTTCCTCTAGAAATGACTGTTGAATTAGCTACAGAAAAATGATACAAAGTTGATGAAGAAGGTTTTGCAAAAGCATTTGAAGATCATCAAGCAAAATCTAGAGCAGGTTCAGAGAAAAAATTTGCATGAGGTTTAGCAGATGATTCTGAAGCAACAACTCAATTGCATACTGCAACTCACTTAATGCTCGCTGGATTGAATCATGTTTTAGGTGGATGAGTTCATCAAAAAGGATCAAATATTACTCCTGAAAGACTCCGTTTTGATTTTAATGCAGATGGAAAAGTACAAAGAGAATTACTTGATAAAGTAGAAGAATTTGTAAATGAAGCAATAGATGATGAAACACAAGTAACGGTTACAAATATGCCAAAAACTCAAGCTATGGAAGAATGAGTTGAAGGATCATTTTGGGAAAAATACCCAGATGAAGTAAAAGTATATTCTATGGTTGGGAAATCAGGAAAAGTGTATTCACGTGAACTTTGTGGTGGACCACATGTAGAAACAACTGCTGGAATGGGAACATTTAAAATTAAAAAAGAAGAAGCATCAAGTTCTGGTGTAAGAAGAATAAAAGCTGTTTTACAAAAATAAAAAAAGAAGAGTGAACTATGTTTTACTCTTCTTTTTTTGATAAAAATATTTATTAGCAGTGAAGTAAATAAATATTGCGAAAATTATTATTTCTGATAAAATAAAAACTATTTTATAGTTTTCTATTGTTAAAAATAGGTTAATATTTCATCATAAAAGATTTAATCCTCAAATTATAATACTGGTTATAAAAGTCGAATAGAATAATGGTTGCCAAACAAATCAAAGTAAAATTGTTCAATATATTATATAATATAATATATTATTAGATATATTGCTTGAAGGTCTTTTTAATATATAATGAGTTAATCACCAGAGAATAACAGATCATATATGAAAAAACAAGAATTGACTTCATGTAAAATCATATTCTCTAATACATATATTAGAACCTTGGAATATTCAACAAAATATATCATGAATAAATATTCATAACCAAATTCATGGTAGCCATAATATAATAAAAAATATAATTAGTATATACTTATTTTTCATAAATTATAATAAAAAAATATAATATATAAAAATATTATTGCAAAAACAAAAAAAAATCAATACTATCTTTTTGCTTTCATTTCGAAAGTGAATTTCAAAGTAAAGGAGAAAATATGAAATTCCATAAAATTGTAATAATTTTTCTAGCTTTTTCTGTAACTATGCATTCATTTGCTAGTGAAGTAGATGTAGAATTTTTAGCCGATAAATTACTTGAGCCACAAACCCATCCGACTAATCAATTCTCACGTGCTTTTAGAGCAGATAGAAGTTTAACTGATATTCAAGCTATTGATATTCAAAATCAATTTAACCTACTGTCAGTTGAAATTAAACACAAAGTTTTAAAGTCTGTTCGTAAAAAACTAAATGGGAATTACTTACACCTTTCAAAGTTGTCATCAAATTCTGATGAGCTAGTAATTGATAGAGTTTATGATCTTGCTGAAGCAGATGGTAATTATATAAATGATGTAAGTGATGTGAAGCTCAAAGAGTATTTTAATCAAGCTTCACAAGATTTAGGTTATCGATCAAGTAATGTTTTTGGTTGCAAGATTTATAACTATCCTAAACATATACATTATCGAGAATTTCCTGTAGATGATTATTATTCATACTACTTAACTGTTGATAGTATTGAGCGTGTTGTTAATGATCCAGATGAATTTGCATGCGATTATGAATTATCATACAATGGCTCAAAAAAGTATATTTGGGGAAGAAATTTAGCAGCCAGAAATTTACTTAATTCTAGATGGGGTTTTGGTGGAACTTTAAGTAAACGTACTGTAAATGGTAAAGATAAAGTTATAATTGGTTATCTAAGAGCAAAAGCTAATGGATTTGTGGCTTATTATTTACAGAAAAATATAGTAATTTGGGATTAGTATATTTAAAAAGGTGTGCGGCTTATGTCGCACTTTTTTTAACATAAAATTATTCTTCTGCTTTACAATATTTTCAAATCTTTATAATAAAGAACAATTATTCATTGAAAAAATAAAATGTTTCAAAATAAAGTAAATATTACGACAATAGGTGGATGAACCGGAACCTATAATGTATTATCAGGTTTAAGAAATAATGAGATGTATAACCTTGCAGCTATTGTGACGATGAGTGATAGTGGCTGAAGCACAGGGATGCTTCGTGATGAATTTGGAGTATTACCTCCAGGGGATATCAGAAGAGCTATTTTAGCGCTTTCTACGGAATCAGAAATTTTAAGAAAACTTTTTGAATATAGGTTTGATAAAGAATCTTCAGTTTCAGGTCATACAGTTTGAAATTTACTTCTTACAGCTTTAGCTGATATTACAGGAAATTTTTGAGATGGAATAAAACAAATTAATAAAATGTTTAAGGTAAACGGGAAAGTTATTCCAGTTACCATGGAACAATCAAATCTTTGTGTAGAATTAGAAAACGGTTTAAAAGTCTGTGGAGAATCAAATATTGATGTACCAGAACATGATGGAAATCTGCGTATTGAAAATGCATATTTAGAACCTGAAGTAAAAGCAAATCAAGTTGCTAAAAATGCTTTAGAAAATTCTGATATAATAGTCATAGGTCCAGGGGATTTATATACTTCTATTATACCAAATCTACTCGTGAAATGAGTAGCAAAATCTATTAAAAAAAGTAATGCAAAAGTGATATACTTTTGTAATATTATGACAAAAAAATGAGAAACTACTTGATTTGAAGTAAAAGATTTTATCAATGTTATAGAACAATATTTATGAAAATGAGTTTTAGATTACGTAGTAGTAAATAATGGAAATATTTCTGATTATATGGTAAAAAAATATCATGATTCAGAATCAAAAAAACCAGTAAAACTCAAAGATAAACAAATAAAAGAATTTAAAAACGCAAAATATAAAATCATAGAAAGAGATATGCTCCATGAACAAGATTTTGTCAGACATAGTTCTAAAAAAATAGCATCAATTATAGATGATTTAGTCGATGGTTGGATAAAATAAAAAAAAGAGAAAATTTATATTTTCTCTTTTTTTTATTTTAATTTTTGTAATAAATTATTTTTATAATTCATCTAATAAATTTTCTAATTTTTCTAATTCTTTTGTATCTTCTTTGAGTTCTCCATTTTTTTCAGCTTCTTTTAGTTTCTTTTTTGCTTCATCTTGAGCTTTTTTCATATCACGGACATATTTTCTCACTTGAGCTGGAGTCATACGAGCATTTGATCCAGGAGGGGCAAATTCTGACATAATAATTATATTATTGATAATTTTTAGTATTATATTTATTTTTTGTAATATTTAAAAATTTTTTTTGACAATTATTTTTAATATCGTAATATAATTAATATTACTTAGAAACGGGAGACATAATTATGTCTAAAATTCAAATAAATATATTTGACGTAGATGTACCAAATATGGGAGGATTATATAGAATTATTTATCTACTTAATTCTCCAATAGAAGATTATAGTTTTCATTCTTTTGAGAACCATGAAAAAGAATTAGAAAAATTTATAAGCAATCTACAATATATCTTAGATTATGATGCATTCAAAGGTTCTAAATTCATAGAAGTATCATTTAATAAAATGATGAAAATGCATGTTGGAGGACAGCAAAAAGATTTTATAGACTTAGATAAAAATATGCAAAAAGCAGTGTGCGATATTTTGGAAAAGTACTTTCCTAATTATAAAATATCTGTACATTAATGCCATTATAAAAAAAGAGCTATGAGCTCTTTTTTTGTTTTTTATACTTCTCTTCTTTCTTTGAGTGCATTCATAAGTGTGACATTGTCAGCATATTCTATATATCCAGAAGATAATCATCTACTCAGACGAGTCAGGGTTACTTTATGTTTTATTTTTCTTTTTTCTATTTCTTCTTTTATGTAGTTTATAGTTGCTTCTCATTCAATATTTGGATTCATTGAAAGGATGAGTTCTATATTTCTGTCAGAATCAACTATTCTACTAAATAAACTTTCAAAGTTTAAATCTCAAATAAATACTCAATTAATAGGGGAAATAGCTCAACCTAAGACATGATATTGTCATGTAAATCATCCAGATTGTTCGATAGTTAGTAAATCTAAATACTCTTCAACTACTGCTATAAGTAGAGGATTTCTATTTTTTGAGGTACAAATATTACAAATTTTTTGTCAAACATCTGTCAGTCCATGACAGTTTTCACACGATCCAACTTTATTTTTTATATTTTTAATATCGTTTGATAAATTTTCTACAAAATTTGGATTTGAATTGAGTAAAAAAAATGCGAGTTTTGTCGCTCTATTTTCTCAAATTCCAGGTAAATATCAAATCGATTGAATGAGTCTTTTTAACGCTTCAGGCATATGGTAAGTTTATAGAATTAACCTTCCATTTTCAAAGGGAAGGTGGCCGGTAGGCCGGATTGGTTATAATAATTTTTTGCCTTTACTAAGGTGGAGATGTCCGTTAGACACAGGGTTATTATACTGAACTTCTAGAAAAAATTTTATAAAAAAAACAAGATATTGCAAGCAATTCTTGTTTTAATAGTTATATACGTAATTTACTCAGTCTTGAATTACTAAGTAATCAGGGTTTTCAGCTTTTTCCATTAGCTCTAAATCATTATCACTACGAATGTTTGATAGACTTTCAAGTTCGGCTATTTTTACATCGAGTAATTCTTTTTCGAGTTTGAGTTGTTGCATTTGAATATCAAGTTTTTGAATACTTGTACCTTTTGTTGCATTTACATTTATTATCCAAACATAGTATAGTAGGAGAACTGAAATGAATGACAACATTATTATGTAGGTAGTTTGTACTCAAACTTGAAACTTTTCTTTTTCTTGTTTTCTTCTTGAATAGAAGTTATTTTTTAAGTTTGTAGTCATTACTTTAGGATTCACGTTCGCTAGAGTTAGGAGGTAACAATTAGGAGTTTTTTACTGCGGGAGTGATTTTTTCAGCAAGTCGAGCTTTTGCACTACGACTTCTTGAATTTTGTTTTATTTCTTCTGGTGTAGGAAGAATCGGTTTTTTTGTTAATATTTTTAGCGACTTTTTATGTCCACAACTACAAATCAAATCATCACATATACAATCTTTGGTTTCTTTTTTAAATATCTGTTTTACTAATCTATCCTCAAGAGAATGAAATGATATAACAAATATTTTTCCTCCTTTTGTAAGTAAATCGAGAGAATCTTGAATAGAAGTTTCAGCAAAATCTAATTCTTTATTTGTCTCTATTCTCAAAGCTT
>CBFHLZ010000061.1:0-6811 GCA_965656795.1 Patescibacteria group bacterium | reverse complement strand
GTCTTGGAAATAATCAATGAATTACAAAAAACTGAAAAAAATAAAAACGCTGATTAATCAGCGTTTTTTTATATATGAAAAATAATTTTTTTATTATTTTTTAGGGCAGTGATTCAGATGCATTTTATTTAATGACTGAATTTCCGCTATAGTGAGTGTTGAATTTGCAAATTTTATTACTTCATCAACAAAATCATCATTACAATTTTGTCTCTGACCTTTTTTTATTTCATCGAGCTCACATTGGTTTTCGTATAATCTTCTTGCTTCATCTGCAGGAAATTTACTTGAAAAATCTCGATATACTACGACCGATTGAGTCGGAACTGGGATTTCACAATTTACCTCAGGAACAATTGATGTATTATTCGCACAACCTGTAATAAAGCTATTAGATATTAGTATACTCATTATTAATACTACTTTTTTCAACTCTTGTTACTCCAACGTTATTTACAAAAAGTAAAACGATTGTATAAAAAATATGAATTTTGGCAAATAAAAAAAACTTGAGAAATATTTCTCAAGTTTTTTTTTGTGATTATTTTTTAACTGTGAAGAAAGAATCAATAAGTTTTCTATATTTCATTCTTTGTTTTAATTCTTCGTAGTATTTATTTCCTGGTACATATAATTCTTTTAGTCTTGCTAAAACATCTTTTGAACCAAATTTTTCTAAAATAATTTTAATTTCTTTTTCCATTTCTTTATCAGAAATTTCGAAATTTGTTTTTTGAGCTAATTCATGAAGAATTAATTCACCTTGTAATCTTTTTACTGCAGATTCTTTTACGTGTTTTTCTTTGTATTCTTCTTCAGTAAGTTTTAAACTTTCCAAGTAATCAGCCATTTTAACATTTTGTTGTGTTAAGTTTTGTTTGATTTCTTCGAAAACTTGATCGATTTTTTGAGCAATCATTTTTTCTCCAAGGTCTAATTTTGTAACTTTTAAAAGTTCATCAATCAGTCTTTGTTCTTCTTCCATTCTAGCATTTGCTTCTTTTGTTTCAGTGATTTCTTCTTTAATAAGAGCTTTGAAACCAGCTAAGTCTAGTTTTTTTCCTCTTAATTGTTCGATAAATTCTTCTGTAAATTCTGGAGCAACGGCTTTTTCAAATTTTTTGATTGTTACTTTAAATTTTGTTTTTTTCCCTTTAAAATCATCATTATGATAATCTTCTGGGAAATCTACATCAAGTTCTAATTCATCTCCAAGTTTTGCACCAACCATTTGTTCTTCAAAACCAGGAACAAGAATATTTGAACCAAGTACAAGAGGATATTCTTGCATTGCTGTATTTTCTAATTCTACACCATTTTCGTAACCTTGAGTATCGATAGTTGCTCTATCACCCATTTTTACTTTTGATCTTTTATCTGTAACTTCTTCAAATTTAGTGAATTTTTTTTCAATTTCTTCTAATGCAGCTTTTACTTCAGTAGCAGAAACTTTAATTTCTTCTTTTTCTAATTTGATTTTTTTATAATCATCTGAAATTTCAACTTCTGGTAAAACTTCAATATGAACTCTAATTTTTAAAGGAGATTGAGAAATAATTTCTTTAATTTCAGCTTGTGCAACTGGGATTAATTTTTCTTTTCTTAATGCTTCTTTATAAAGAGCGTCAATTCCAAATTCAACCGTAAGGTTTGTGATATATTCTTCACCAAATTGTCTTACAATAATTGCTTCTGGGATTTTAGCACCTTTTCTAAATCCTTTAATATCAGCATTTTTTTCTAAATGAGCGATCGCTTTATTTCTATTTTTCGCAATACTTGATGAATCTTCTTCAATAAGAAGTTCAACGATAGAATTTTCTAATAAATTTTTTTCAATTTTCATAAAAAATTAGTTAAAAATTAGTTATATATTTATATAAACGCGGGGGATTATATGTAAAAATTTCAAAATATCAATATTTTTATTTTTGTATAAAAAAAGAACTATAAAAATAGTTCTTTTTTAGTATTCCATATTATAATCATATTTTCAAGTTTCTTCGTTAAAAACATATTTGATTCCATAATCTTCGTATTGTTGAAAATCTGTTGGGAGGAAATCTATATATTTTTTATCAAATAATTCTTGAGCATCTTTTGAATGTTTTGAATTATCTTTAAAATATTGTTCATCAGCATTTTGAATATATGCTAAATTTATTTCTCTGTTTGCTTTATTGAGGAAATTCATACAACTTGTATCTGAAATTTGATCTGATTGAGTTGATCCATCAAATTCTCAAAAAACATAATTTCTCGCATCTTCGATTTCTTTTACTAATGGACCATTTAAAGGAATTTGTTTTGTTGTAAATACTCCATGAGCTACTTCGTTAATTTGTTTTGAAAATTCACTACAAACTCAATTTTCTACATCAAGAGTTTGTGCAATATTTAAAAACATAAAAATTGATTTTTCTCTGTCTCATCATTTTCCAGCCATTATTGCAGCCATTGTTTTTGCTCATTCTACAGAATCATCATTTGCAGCTGAAATTTTATAGTACTGGCTTGAAGTTGCAGGGTCATTTTTATAAAAGTAATAAATATAGGCTAAATAATAGGGTATTTTGTAACTTTTACAAGGATTTGCATATTTCGGATTTGTGATAATTTCTTTTAAGTTATTTTCTTGTTTTATAACTTCAACTTTATCTAAATCACAGAAATTTTTTATTCATTTTTGACTGATGGTAATAGATTCATCAATATGAGTGTTTTGTACATCTTGAGAGATATTTTCATATCTTTGATTGTAATCTGGAAGCAAAAGTTGAGCAATTATATAGGGTCTTTCAAAGTGAGGATTAAGTTGAGTAACTAAATCAGTAATTGCAAATAAATACTTTTTATATTCAGAACTTACGGCATTTCATCAAATATATTGAATCGTTTGCAGCCAGTATAAATCAGCACGAAGGTTTGAAAATCAAAAACTTGTTTTTTCTGCAAATTCAGGACTCATTAAATTATCAGGGTGATTTACATATATTTGAGAAATTTCTCTATGTTTTTGGTAATTATTTATATTTACTTTATAAAATCAGAATAATATTATTGCTATAATTACAATACATATTTTTATAAAAATAATTTTTTTTAATTTTTTATTCATTTTATTCACTTTTTATCAAATTAAATATCGTCTCCATCAATATCAATTGTGAGTTTTCTTGGTTTTTTTGAAATATACATTCTTCTTTGTGATCATTCTCATTTACTTTTTGCTACTATTTCTTCAAAATTTAACTCTGCAATATAAGAATGAATTTTTTTTCTTTGGTACGGTGTGTATTCTGGGAGTCTGCATTCGATACCTGTTTTTTTAACTTCATCAATTTTAGATTGAATAAACTGAAATAAACGTGAATCTTTTCATGTTTGATAATCATTTACTTCTATACGAAGTTTTGCTTTATTTTCTCATTGATTAATCATTTGACGTAAAATAGAGGCTATTGCTTCTAAGTTTTTCCCATTAGGTCAAATTAATAGTCCAGATTCAGGACTTTGTATACTTACTGTGTATCATTTTTCATCTTCATTTATTTCAAAAGAATCATACTCAACTCATAATTTTTGAAAAAATGTTTCAATAAGCTCTCTCATATCACCACAATTTAATAATTTAAATTTTGTGTAAGATTATCAAAAAATATGATTTTGACAAGTTTTTATATTCTTTTTGACAATTTGAAAAAAAAACATATCTTATGTCAAATATTTTCTCTATAAATTCAGAGTATTTTAAATTATACTGTAACTAAAATTAATGGCAGACAAAAACGTAGTAGACGATTATTATTCAAATATGAAATCTGAAGCAAATACTGCAGATGATTCAAAAAAGGCAAAACCAAAAATTAAGCCTAAAAGAAAAATCGTAGTAAAAAAAGCATCAGAAAAAAAAGCTGAAGAAAATAAGGCAGTAAAAAAAGCTCCATCTAAGGTAGTTAAAAAAGCTGACAAAAAACCAACTCAAAATGATACAAAGCCAGTTGTGAAAAAACAATTTGTTCAAAAAATTGAAGTGGTAAAAAAAGCTGATTTACCAGTTATAAAAAAATCATCTTCAGAAACTATTGGTACAGAAAGAAATTCTGCATCAAAATTTAAAGATGCTCCAAAAACTGAATGACCAGTTAAAACATTTCCAAAAAAATCAAAAAAACCAGTAGTAACTAAAAAAGCTGATCAAGAAGTAAATGCAAAAAAATTATTTGGTCACAAAAAAACAAGAGGAAGATTTAAATCCACAGATGAATTTGCATTTGGAAAAGGAAATAAATTAGCAAAAAGAAAAAAAGAAGAAAAGAAAGTTGAAGATATTCAACAAAATCTAACTGATAAAACAGGTGAAACAGTTATTGTACCTGAAATCTTATCTCTCAAAGAATTTTCTGAAAAAATTGGTATTGCACTTCCAAGACTTATGGCTGAGTTCATGAAAAATGGTATGATGGTAAATATTAATTCTAAATTAGATTTTGATACAGCTTCTATTGTAGCTGAAGCATTTGAAATTACTCTTCAAAGAGATAACTCTCAAGGTGTTAAAGTGGAAGATATTTTAGAATGAAATATTGCTGATTTACTTGTAGAAGATGATGCTTCAAAATTAGAAGAAAGATCACCAGTTATCTCTATTATGGGACATGTAGATCATGGTAAAACTTCACTTCTTGACTTTATTAGGTCATCAAAAGTAACTGATGGTGAAGCTGGAGGTATTACTCAAAGTATTGGGGCATATCAAGTTGAACAACATGGTAAAAAAATCACATTTTTAGATACTCCTGGTCATGAGGCATTTACTGTCATGAGAGCAAGAGGGGCTAAATCTACTGATATTGCTGTATTAGTAGTTGCTGCTGATGAATGAGTAAAACCACAAACTATAGAATCTATAAATCATGCAAAAGAAGCAGGGATTCCTGTTATTGTTGCTGTAAATAAAATGGATAAAGAAGGTGCAAATCCTGATTTTGTAAAAGGTCAACTTTCTGAAAATGGATTAACTCCAGAAGATTGGGGTGGAGATACTCCAGTAGTTCCAGTTTCAGCTCATACTGGTTTTGGTATAGATGATTTACTTGAAATCATTTTATTAGTTGCTGAAATGAAAGAATTAAAAGCAAATCCAAATAGAACAGCTATTGCTACAGTTTTAGAATCGCATCTTGATACTCAATTAGGTCCAGTTGCTACTGTTTTAATCAATACTGGTACAATTAATAAATGAGATAACATTGTATGTCAAGAATCATACGGTAAAGTAAAAATACTTAAAAATCATATTGCAAAAAATATTAAACTAGCAGGACCTTCTCAACCAGTATTAATTGTTGGTTTAGATAGAGTTGTACAAGGTTGAGATGTTTTACAGGTGGTAAGTTCTCCTGATGTTGCTCGTCAAAAATCAATTGAGTATAAAGAAATTTTACTCAGAAATAAACAACAATGAGCTTCAGGTTTAGATCTACTTATGTCTAAAATTAAAGCCGGAAGTTTAAAACAATTAAAAGTAATTGTAAAAGCTGATACAAATGGTGCTTTAGAAGCAATGAAAGGATCATTAGAAAAACTTTCAACGGAAGAAACAAATGTAGTAGTTATTCATTCATGAGTTTGAAGTATTACAGAATGAGATATTCTCATGGGTCAATGAGGTGGAGCAATCCTAATTTGATTTAATGTAGACGTATTATCTGCAGCTAGAAGTACTTTAGAATCTTCAAAAGTAGAATATATTCAAAGTAGTATTATCTATCATGTAACAGAAAGAATTGAAAAAATTGTTACTGGTATGCTTGATCCTAAAGAAGTTGAAATTACTCTAGGTGAAGCAAAAGTTTGAGGTATTTTCTTTAATTCTAAAGAATTTATGATTGCAGGTCTTATTTTACAACCAGAAAATAAAATCGAAAAATCTGCTCAAATCAGAGTAATTAGAAATAAAAAATTAGTAGGGCATGGAAAAGTTGAATCTCTAAAATCAGGTTTAATCGAAGTAAATGAACTAGAAGGACCAATTGAATGTGGTATAAAATTTGTCTGAGATGTTGAATTAGAAATGAAAGATAAATTAGAGCTATATAAAATTGAAATTCAAAAATAATTTAGTAAAATGGTAAACGAATATGTTTATCATTTTATTTTTTGTTTATGTGAATTATTAATGGGTTGAAATTATTAAAAGAATTATCTGATTCTCAAAAGGATAATTTAGCTTTATTTTGCCAAGAAAAATTTTTACAACCTTGAGAAACTTTATTTCATGAATGAGATGATGCAAACGCAATGTATATTTTAGCATCAGGTGAAATACAAGTATCTAATTTATTGGAGTGAAAAAGGGTAGAATTATGAATAGTAAAGGCAGAAGAAATAATCTGAGAAATGGCATTATTTGGTGAAAATAATACCAGAATGGCAACAGCAATAGCTAAAACAGAATGTATTTTAGTAACTATTTTAGATTTCTCTATTAAAGAATTAACAAAAAAATATCCTAAATTACTTGAAAAAATTCAAGATATTATAGAAGAAAGAACAGTAAATAATAGAATACTTGAAACTGAAATTAAAAATTAAAATATTTTATTGTTATAAAAATATATACAAAAAAATATTTTAGATTGTTAAAAAATTAAAACAATTGTGAATATTATCTTTATTTATTTGAAATATTATTTTTAATATAGAAAAAAGATAAAAAAAGTTTGCAATTGTTTAATTTTTGTATAGACTACTGGCACTTTTCTAATCTTAATTGACCATTTATGTCAAATAAACAAGATAAAATTGA
>CBFHLZ010000060.1:0-7309 GCA_965656795.1 Patescibacteria group bacterium | reverse complement strand
TTCGAAACTTACAATATGATATAAACTCAACATTCAAATACTAAAAATGATGATAAGTTTTAAAATATGAGATGAAAGTTTTGCATAAAGTAGAGCTAAAATTATCAAGAATATTGAAATTCATATGAAACTATATCATTGACCAGTTGATGGAATTATTTGGATAAGTAAGACTCATAATATTGCCATTCAAGCTATATGAACTATATCATGAATAACTTTTCATTGAGATGTTTCAAGATAATCAAGGTTTTTTAGATTGAAAATATAGGCTCATAAAATCAGAGCAAATGGAATAAAAAATAAATAATCGGCTGTTTGTACAGATACATTCCCAAGTAATATTGTCCCGATTATAAACAGAATCATCCCAAGAATAAATATTTTATTTTCTTTCGTTTTTGTGAAAAAATAAAATAAAATACTTGCTTCAAAAATCCAAGCAGTTGAAATAATTTCAGGATTATTTGAAAAAATTAATGCAATACTCAGAGTCAGCAGTGAAATAGAAATAAATAAATAATTCATAACTATATTTTTGAAGTCAGCAGAATCTTTAATATTTTGAATTCATAATTTCAAAGTCATCACGTATGATAGAATAAAATATATTCCAGCAAATGCTAAAAAGGTGAATCAAATTGCGATTCCTGGGAAATATATATTTCAAAAACTATAGAGCTGAAATGCAATAAACAAGACTCATAAAATAGTTGCGATAACTATATTTTGTAAATTATTTTCATTTTCTCTAAATTTTTTACTCATAAATGGGAATAAAATATTTAATAATCCAAAAATAATTATTGTAATAATTGATCAAATCACCAAAATATTTTCTCAATTTTCAGAAACTTTATTTGTGAGAATAGGGAATAACATCAAAATACTTCAAAAAGTTCCAATAGAGTATAAATATCCTAAATCTTTTTTTAGTGCTAAATAATATCAAGCTCACAAAAATAAAATAGAAATTATTGCAGTAGTGAAAAAGGTTTGAGTGGATTGAATAATATTTATATTAAAACTATATGCGTTAATAATAATTATAAAGATTCCAAGTACACTCCAGAAAATATATTTTATTTTATTTGGAATGTATTTTTCTAAAATAAAGAAACTGATTAAATATGTAGTCACAAAAATTGCGAATCAAATTGTTATGAAACTATCAACTCAAGTGAAAATTTGTGATAAAAATATTCATAGTGGAATCAAAAAGATTGGAAAAATATTTGGTAATTTTTTACGGAGAAATAAAAATATCCCTCAGATAAAAAATCCTAACACACTTATTAAATACATAATAAAGCTACTAGAAATATTTAAAATATTTTCTAAATTTCCAAAAAATAATAATGCAAAAATAAATATATAATTTCCAATAAAAATATTTTGTATATGTTTGCAGTCAGATTTATAGAAGTAATAAAAACTTGTCAGAGCTAATATCCCACTTGCTGCGATTTTTGAAATCCATTCAATATTTTCACTAAATGGAGCCAGTAAAAATAAAATATTCCCACCGATAAATGCACAATATTTTAGAGCTGTATCATTTTGTTTTTCTCAAATAAATAGTGCTCAAAGGGAAATAATTAAACTATATCCAACTAAAAGATATGGTGTATCGCTGCTTGCTCATGTTAAAAATGGATTGAGATATGCAAACGCAAAACCAAATAATAAAATATTTCTTGATTTATACACCAGCGAGCTTACCACTGCAAAAATAGTATTTAAGATCAGTAGTATAAAAGTTGCAGTGCTTGATAATAACCCTGCAGAACTATTTTCTACAATATTAAGAGAACCTGAGATGAGGTATTTCCCAGCTAAAATTACGAGAAAATTGATTAAAATTCACGTTCAAAGTAAAATTTTAGATTCTCCAGTATATCATTTTTGATCTAAAATGACTCATGAAATATAGGTAGAAAATCAGATAAAAAATCAAATTAAAATCTTAACAATCGAAGGGATTTGATTCCAAATCAAACTCATCAGAAATACAACTCATAGAAAAACTAATATAGAACCAATTTTTGCTAATAAATTTTCTGAGAAAAATTTGCTCATATATATTTCAAATTGAGACTTTTGTTTTGTTTCTTCTATTTTTTCAAAAACATTATTTGTTTGTTGAGTTAAAGTATTCTCAGGATTTATTTCTTCTTCTTCTTGAGTATTTTTTTCAGAGATATTATTTTTAATATCATGAGAATCTTGTGAAATTTTATCACAGGCCAATTGGATTACGTCTTCTTGAGAGTGTTGTAAATAGCTAGATATAATTTTTTCGGTTTCTTCTCAATGAGTATTTTTATTTTGAGAAATAATATTTTTTTCTTGAGAAAATGTATTTTTATATTTTTTTTCTCATCTTTTTTCTACAGCTTGAGCAAAGAATTCTAATCTATTGATAAGATGTTTTTTAGATAAAAATACCTTTTTAATAATTGCTCATAAAGTATAAGTTGCAATAATCCAAAAAATAATCATATCATCATCGAGCATTCAAGCATAGTTTCATTGCATCTCATCTAATAATATTCATATGAAAAATACTCATATAAATCATAATGTCAGACTCAACATCCATGAAATTCTGTTTAATAATTGAAACATTTTTTATATGTTATGTATATAAATTATTTTATTTTTTTCATTACACTATATATTCACACTCAAAATATTGCGATGAGAACTATAAATAAAGCTATAAAAATATTTTTATTTGATTCGAGAAATCTATCATCTTTTGTATCACAAACATCTCAAATTCCGTCTGTATCTATGTCATTTTGGTCAGGATTATATTTGAAAACACAGTTATCATTTGCTGCAATAATTGTATCTTTATCGTCATCTTCACAAATATTTCAGATTCCATTATTGTTATCATCAAGTTGATCTGGATTGTAATTATTTATACAATTATCTAAATATCATTGTATTTGGTCGTTGTCGCTATCTTCACATTTATCTCAGATTCCATTTTGATTCATATCTATTTGATAGCTATTTTGAAGATTTTTACAGTTATCACATGTATCTCAAACTCCATCATTATCGCTATCAAGTTGATTTTTATTTGAAATATATCTACAATTATCAAGATTATTTATTATTTCATCACTGTCATCATCATTTTTTTGTAGATTTATATTTGCTTGATCACAAACATCTCAGATATTATTTTCATCAACATCACGTTGGCTCGGATTAAATAATTTACAATTATCACACGCATCTCAAATAGTATCTTGGTCAGTATCTTTTTGGTCCGCATTTGCAATATTTCTACAGTTATCAAAGCTATCAAAAATACCATCACTATCTGCGTCAAATTCACAAACATCTCAAATGTTATTTCTATTTATATCGGTTTGCTTAGGATTGTAAATATTTATACAATTATCATTGTCTCCATAAATTCCGTCTGCATCATCATCAGCACATAAATCTCAAACTCCATTGCTATTTACGTCATTTTGTTTGGGATTAAATACCAATGGACAATTGTCAGCTTTATCTAAAACTCAATCTCAATCAGAATCATTTTCAGGATTTTCTACTAAAAATGGATTTTCTTCATAATGAATATTTATTTTTTTTGTTTGATTTGAGCTTGATAATTTTGAAGAATATTTTGGTACGATATTTTTTTCTACACAGGTATTTTGTGTATAAATTTTCATAATTTCATCTCAATTATTTTTGACTAAATATTCGTATGATTTTTTTATAAATGAAAGTTGAGAAATTTTTATTTTTTCATTATTTGTGGTTTTTACATCTTTAAATATTTTGAAACGAATATATTGGAAGCCATAATCTCAAATATCTCTAGCATCCACATCAATATATTCTTGATTATCGCTACTTAGGGAAATTTGAAAATCATGATATTTTGCTGCAAAAGTTAATTGCATTTGAATACTTTTTTCACTAATAAATTCTCAAAAATCTAAAATTATTTCAGTTGTTTGACTTGTATCAATTTCAATAAATGTATTTGGATTTTCATCAACTAAAGCACTTATTTCAGAAATATTTTCGCTTTGATAAGTGAATTGTCTTTCAATAGTATCAAATAATTGTACACGAGAAAAATATTGGTCTTGTGTGATTACTGGATTTTTGAAATCTCATTGAAGAAAAAATGTTTCATTTTCTTGGAAATTTTTTCCTGGAATTTCAGCATAATATTTATAACAACTCGATAAAAAATTCTGATCTACTTTTTTCAATTCTTCTGCAAAACTTTGAGAAATAAAAATCAAAGATATTAAAATAACAGCTAATATTTTTCACATAATATTTTTTCAAAAAATAATTAAAATAATTATAGCAGATTTATTTTATATAACAAAAAAATATTTCCTTAATTTTGAGGAAATATTTTTATTTTTTATTCTTCTTTATTTTTTTATATGCAAATACAAATGCTCATAAACTAATCACACTAAATCAGACTTTTTTATATAAACCATGAGAAGCTTTTCTATTTTTTTCACTAATTAGAGTTACGTAATCATGTTGAGATTCTTGTGATTTTTTAAGAGTATCAATCATTAATTTTTTTCACAATCATTTTCCACGGGCTTTTTTATTAATAACAAAATCATCAATATATCAGATTTTTTTTCAAAATATTTTAAATGTTGAAAGGGAAATAATTCATTTTATTTTTCAAACTCATTTTCATCAAATAATTATAAATTTTTTTACCGGTGAAAAAATAGTTTTCACACCTGAGAGAAAAAATTTATAAAACCAAATAGTTTGTAATTTTTGAATGAGTCTTCTGTGTTTTCTATTGATTTGTTCATCTTTTTCTTGAATTTTTTGCATTATCTTAAGTATAAAGATTTATTTCTTTCGTGTTCTGCATTGTTTTTCCCGTAATAAATTTTTCCAGTTTGAATATCATGCAGATAATAATAATACGGAGTTTTTTTATAATTTACGGTAGCGTTTACGGTTTCAAAATTTGGATTTCCAATTGGAGTTCTTGGGAGTCAAACCATTTGTCTGGTGTTATAATCCGTTTTTTCATAGAGATATTTTGTAACTACCATTTTACATTCGTGCGCTGTAAGTTCGTAAGGGTAACAGACAGTTATATCAGCTCAAATCATCCATCATTCATCTAATCTTTTTTTCAAAATACCAGCTACGGTAGATTTTTCAGCAGCATTTTTTTCTTCTTTTTCTACTATACTTGCCAAATTTACCATATCTTGAAATTCTTCTAAACTCAGATTTGATGCAGGAAATAATTTATTATATACTTTTATTTCAAACGTTTCGAGCTGTAAAATAACAAATTTATTTATAGCAAAAGTTGCTGGATCAATGGTGTAAGTATCAGGATATAAGTATCATTCAAGTGTCTCTAGGTTATCTAAAAACGGGAAAAATTCATTTAAAGCTGTGATTTTTTCAGGATTTCTTGCATAAGCAATATATTCTCATTCTCAAATTAATCCTTGATTATATAAATATTCATCCGTGTCAAAAATATTCCAACCTTCTAAAATAGTGATATTTCTGGTATCAAAAATCGGTTTTTGTAGTGCTTGTAAAATATCATCAATTTTTGCATTTTCTGGAATTTCAAATCTCCCAACTTTGAGAGAATATTCAGGATGATTTTTTGATAAATAATATTTTAAATATGTTTCATTTAATGATAATCTTTGTGAAAGATCACTAAAACTTTCTTGTTGTTTGATAATAATTTCTTGTTTTTCTCCTGTTAATACAGCAGAAGTAAAGTTAGAATATCAAATATAAATATATCATAAAATAAAAATACTTAACCAAATACATAATTTTATAAATCTAAAAATAATACTTGGTTTTTTCTTTATTTGTTGAGTAGGTTTTCTCGTAAAACTCATAAAAATTTTTTTGCAAAATAATATTATAATTATTGTAGTGAAAAATAAAATTATGCAATTACTAGATGAAGAAAATAAAAAAAGTATAAAGAATTTTTCTTTATACTTTTTAAAATAAGGATATTATTCAGCTGTTTGAGGAGCAATTTCTTGAGAAATTTCTACTTCTATTTGTTCATTTTGAAATGATGTTTCTCCAGGTACTTGAGTTCCTCCAAGCATTGTTCCCATTATTTGCATAATTACTTCTTGGAAATCAGTAGGATCTTGAGGTTCTACAATTTCATTTTTTTGTTTCGTTGTTACATCATCTATATTCATAATAATTTTCATTTCTTCACCTTGAGAATTCGCTGTAGCTTCGAATTCTACATTTGTATTTTTCCCATCTGTTACAATATTTAATACTCATAATAGTAGATCTTCTTCACCTTGAGATGCTTTTATTTGAGATGAAATTCCATTGATTTTTTTTGTACCTATGAAATCTACTTTCATGTCAGAAAATGAATCTACTAATTGAAGATTTAGATTTGTGTCATTATTTTCTAGAGTAAATGTAGCATTTTCATCTCAAATTGTAAAAATAAAATGTTCTACATTTTCTTTTGAGATTCTAATATTCATATCCATTGATTCGTTGAGAGTTTGGATATCTTGTTTGATATAGTCGAAATCTTCTTGTGTGAGTTGAGTATTTTCATCAGCTGCTGACAAATTATTGATTTTTTTTGTAATATTTATCAATGTTTCGCTGTTTAATTCTACTTGATAGTCATAAAAATTTTCATTTTCATTCGTAGCAACATGATTTAATAATCTTTGTGTTTTAAGTACTTCAATAAATTCATTTTGAAATTGAATCATATTTAAGTTTGCTCATTGTGCTTGATTGAGCGCATCTTCAATGAAATACCATTTTTCTAAATATGGACTTGCTAATCATGTAATCATAGCAACTGCAGGATCTTCAGCTGGTTTAGAAATATCTAAATTATTTACTTTGAAAAATAATTTATTTTTTAATGCAATTAAATCAAAATCAAGTTTTCCAGCAAAATCAGAAACAGGTAATCCCATATTTTCATCGATATTTCCATCAACAGAAATATTCATATTTCCACTTGTATCTCATGTTTCTTGATTTGCATCAAAATTATATGACATAATTGCTGCTAAATTGAGATCACTTGATTCAATTGAAAAATCTATTTTCCCAGTTGAATTTGCTTGAGCTGGAGTTAAATCAGAAATTTTTTCTAATTTTTCTACGATTTGTTTTTGGTTTTCTAATAATGCTTCTTGAGGTGTTTCAAATGTATTTGTTCCACAACTAGAAAGTAAAACTAAAGCAAATCAACTTGCTAATATATTTTTCATAAAATTAATTTTTATTAATA
>CBFHLZ010000059.1:5951-7343 GCA_965656795.1 Patescibacteria group bacterium | reverse complement strand
TATTTTTATAAAAAATCTAATTATTGACTTTATAGTAATATTTTTTATAATTCATTTACAATTTTTGTAAAAATTCGTCATAAAAAAGGAGAAAAGTTATGGCTCAAGTGACTCAAGAAATTTTTATTGCACCTGCACTACCGGACTTTCAAAATCGAGGTTATGATATTGATTATATTACAAGCGTGAAGCGACGTTTACAATCATTATCAAATGGTTTAAAAAGAAAAAAGCGTTCTAAAAGTCGTCATCTTTTTCCAGGACCACAGTTTTTTAGAACTCAGATTATAAAAAACACTTGTGCAACTATCGATACTTTTGAAGTAGAAGAAGGTTCATATAAAAGAGAAAGCAACGGAAGAATATCAGCTGTTTTGTATGATATTTTATCTGGAAAATATGAGTATTGTGTGTACGAAAACAAAAGTACTCCGGCACCAAAACTCACTCCAATGAAATATGATTCGAGTTATTATGATAAGTTAGAACTTTTGAATTACCTACCAGAACATGAAGATACTCAGCCTGAGCATCTTTATAAATTAGCTTATGTAAGAGCGAAAAGAAAAAGTAAAGACCTTTGGTTAGATAGCCAATCAAAACCGTGCTTTTTCAAAGCTATGTTTAAGCGAGAAGATCAATATTTAAATGCAACTTTTTTAGTAAAAGTGAATTCATTTAAAGATTTAGATCAAGATGGAGTGAAAGGTTTTTCTATCCGAGTTTATTCGCTTGGACACATAGAACATGAATTGTGTTTCTTTGAAGATGGTAGTACGCAGATTAAAAGAAATGTGCATTTATAATTTTTTTTATCAAAAACCCTCGCTTGAGGGTTTTTATATTGCTTTTTTTTGATAAATCATAATTATAGAAGCAATAATTTATTAATTGTATAGAAATGAATATTTTAATAATTGAAGATAATGATATTCTTCGTGGGAATATCAAAAAATACTTGGAGATAAAAGATCATCAAGTTGAGGAACATAAAACTTATGAGTGAGCTGTTTCAAAAATCATGTTATGAGATCATGATATTATTATTTTGGATCTTGGTTTGTGAGATGAACAAGGTGATGGATTAGATATTTGTAGACAAGTGAGAGAAAAATGAAATAAAGTACCTATTTTAATGCTCACTGCTAGAACACTTACAGAACAAAAAGTTGTATGATTTGAGGCAGGAGCAGATGATTATCTCACAAAACCTTTTGATTATAAAGAGCTTTTGGTTCGTTTAGATGCGATTGTTCGTCGTGATCATGCTATGAAAGGAAATGTGATGCATTTAGATGATATTACGATTTATGTCGATGAATTAAAAGTAGAACAAAAATGAGCTCAAGTAGAACTTTCAAAATTAGAATTTAATCTGCTTTTATATTTAGC
>CBFHLZ010000059.1:0-5856 GCA_965656795.1 Patescibacteria group bacterium | reverse complement strand
ATGTATGATATTTAAGAAAAAAACTTGGAAAAGATATTATTCAAACAGTCAGATGAGTTTGATATAAAATAAAATAAAATTATGAAAAATTTAGAACTATTAAAAAATCATAAAAAAAGAGTTTGTATTTTGCTATCTTTGCTCATATTTATTTTTTTGTATGTTTGAGTTATTATTTTTCAATTCACTAGTAGTTATCTTACTAATGAAAATGAGAATAAAGCTTTAGAATTAAAAGCTCAAAGGATACAATCAATGATAGAATCTCTAGGAACAAACTATTCTTTTTGAGATGTAAAACTCAACGCAATTATTGATGAAATATTTACTGATACGTATATTTACACAAATCAAAAAGTAATTATTGATTCTATACAATTTGATAATTTTGAAGATTATATTTTTCCTCCTGAAGTGATAAACTTAATAGAATGAAAAAAATTTTATAAAACTTCAAGTGTAAGTAATCAAACGGTGTATAATATTATTGTCACGGCACAACATAAAGATATTTTAGAAAAAGTTTGGATGGTATTTGCTATTTTACTCTTAGTTTCTCCTTTTATCTTTATGGCAATTTATTATAGTTGTAAAAAGATTATAAAAAAAATTTATAGACCACTTTGAGAAATGATTGTAAATTTAGAATCATTTGCCGGGAATATAAATCATGAATTTAAAACAGGGCTAACAGAAATTATTTCTTCGTTAGAATTAGCCAAAGAAATACAAAATTATGAAGAATCAAATGATTTTGCTGTTGCCTCAGCTTATAGGCTCAACTCAACTTTAGATACTTTAGGGATGTTAATTCATTTTGCCAATAGTGATTATAGGAAACAAAAAATTAATTTAGTGAAATTAATTGATGAATGTTTACGAGATTTTGATTTATTACTTGATGAACACAACATTAGTGTTACAAAAAAATATAATTCGAAAAAACCAATAATTAAATATATGGATATAGATCCAGTGATTTTAGTATTTCAAAACTTAATGAAAAATGCTATAAAATATTCTCATCCAAATAGTACTATAAATATTTATTTAGATAAAGATTATTTACAAATAAAAGATTATTGAGTAGGAATAGAAAAAGAAAATTTAGATAAAATATTTGATAGATATTTTAGAGAATCGTATGCTGAAAAATGAAGCTGAATCTGACTTTCTATTATAAAACATATTACCAAAATTTATAAATGGGATATAAAAATTGAAAGTGAAAAAGATGTTTATACAAAAGTAACTGTCTATTTCCATCAAAATAATAAAAAATAAAAAACCAATAATTGATTATTGGTTTTTTATTTTTCATACAAACTTCTTACAAATATTTTATATTATGGCAATGTTTATTTAATAATTTTTAAATTATGGAATTCTTTGCTTCCCCATTTGGAGGGATTTTTGGTATTATTCATTTAGTTATTTTTATCTGGGCATTATTACAAATTCTCGGATCAGGTATGACATTTATTCAAAAACTTGTTTGGATATTAGTTGTATGATTACTTCCACTTTTAGGTCTTATTATCTACTTATTAGCAGGAAGAAAAGCTTAATTTTGTTACTTAGTCGATGTATATGTTTAATATAATAGTGGTTTGCATAACCCTGATTTTAACTGCAGGAGTCTCAGTGGGAGCGCATTATTCGATCCCCTGAGAATCACTCTATCCAGTAAAAATATATTTTAATGAATCATTAGCTTCTAGCTTTGCGTTGACTCACGAAAGTGAAGCAAAATTACAACTTAAGCTCATTGAAAATAGAATTCAAGAATTAAATGAGTTAAAATACGAAAATATTTCAGATGAGAGTTTAATAATAATTATTGAAAATAATATTATTGAGCATACTAAATTATTTTTAGAATCTTATTGAAAAATGCCTTATAAAAATACTCAAAAAGAAACTCTGAAAAATAAATTTAATTTGCTCATATGAAATATTTGATTTGAGTTAGATACATATATGATTCAATAAAAAGCTGTTTAAATAAACAGTTTTTTATTTTAATTTAAAAACAAAATCTTACGTTTTTCATACATTTTAAACATATAATATATATGTTTAATTGATAAAAAATAACAATGTCTACATATTCAAACTCTTTTCCATTGGCTTTTAGTTTTTTGTACGCTACTCTTGTTTGATTATCAGTGTTGCAAGTTGCTACCTCAAGTCTTCCAAATGGAATCAAATTTTTTACCATTTGAGCGATTTGTATGTTTGTACTTTTTTGAAAAATAGGATTTCAAAAATTAGCTAAAAGACCCTAAAAAAGTTATATTTTTAAAATATAACTTTTTTTTATACATAATTTTTTGACAAAAAAATAATTATATTTATAATAATTTTCTCAAAAAAGGAGGGATATATGTCAGCTGAGTTGAGATTACAAATTTTTGAAGCAACATCTCATAACAAAGATGAGGTTTTAAAAGAATTACATAATTTTGTTGAATCTACGAGAAATAATAGAGATTATGATTCTCATAATATCGAAACAACAAGCGCTTTAGTATCATATGATGAGAAAACTAAAAAGCCTATTTTTGCCTACAGTTTTTGTGTGAAGTACAAACATCGCGCTTAAAAAAAATCACGCAATGCGTGATTTTTTATTTGTTTAAAGATTTTTCTAATTCTTTCATAGTATCTTCAGCTTCTTGTTTTGAAATACCATATTTTTCTTGAAGTTTCCCACTCATTTGGTCAGCACTTCATTCCATTTGCATGATTTCATCATCAGTTAGATCACCATATTTTTCTTTTAATTTCCCTTTTACTTGTTCCCAATTTCCTTTTACTATATCCCAATTCATAATCGTATAGTTATTAAATAAACACTAGCAAGTATAGAGTAAAAGTGTAAGAAATTTGTATGAAATATTTATAAAATATTTTTATTAAAAATTTGCAAAAATATACTAAAAAATCCTTTGTTATTGAAAAATATAAATATTAAATTATAATCTAAAAAAATAATTAATTATTATAAAAAATGACTATATACAAAGCATCAATAGAAGACCAAATTAGAGAAGCAGAAATCAATAGATTAAATATAAAATCAAAAGTAATGTTTCAATGAAATTTTGTCGAAGAAGTAGAAAAATTAGTCGACGAATCTGAAGTTTTAATTCGCGAAAAAATTATTAAAAATTATTGAGTGGAATATACAGAATTTGGAAATCATAGCTTCAAAATAAAAATAAAAGATAAAAATCTTATGGTAGAAAAACTTATTGCCTGCAATTTTACCTATAAAAAAAATGACGAAAAATACTGATATATAGATCCTCAATTTGTTGTTACTCAAAAATGAAGTAAAACAAAAATTTATGATGCTGGAAAGTTTAAAATATGAGACAAAAAAATTATTTTAGATAAAATAATTTCTCAAACCATTGATATTATTGAAGAATTTTAATACAATTAAAAAACACTTATTTCGTATAAGTGTTTTTTGCTTTCATGCTCTCTTTTTATAAATAAAAATATAAAAATCTTGGAAAAAAACTTGCAACTATTATAAAAGTTACTATACTTTATATAGTTAATTTTTAACAAACGATACTTATGAAAAAAATATTATTCGTACTTACGAGCCATGATACATTAGGAAATACATGAGAAAAAACAGGTTTTTGGATAGAAGAATTTGCATCACCATATTATTTATTAAGCGATAAAGGTATCGAAATTACTCTAGCTTCTCCACTAGGAGGTCAACCACCAATTGATCCAAAAAGTGAACAAGAAGACTTTCAAACTCCAGCAACAGTGAGATTTAATGAAGATAAAAAATTACAAGAAAAATTATCACAAACTCATAAACTTGAATCAATAAATCATCAAGATTATGATGCAGTATTTTATCCAGGATGACACGGTCCTCTATGGGATTTAGCAGAAGATGAAAACTCTATTAATCTGATACAAGATTTTTATAATAACGGTAAAATTGTGAGTGCTGTTTGTCACGCTCCAGGAATATTTAAAAATACAAAAAATATTGATGGTACTCCTCTAGTTGCATGAAAAAAAGTTACTTGATTTACAAATCAAGAAGAAGATGGTGTACAACTTACAGATGTAGTTCCATTTCTCGTTGAAGATATGCTGAAAGAACAATGAGGAATTTATTCTAAAACTGACGCATGGAATCCATATGCAGTAGAAGATGGATTATTAATCACAGGTCAAAATCCAGCATCGTCAGAACGAGTAGCAGAAATGTTATTAAAAAGATTATAATGAAAAAACACTTATAGAAATATAAGTGTTTTTTTCGAAAAATTTATACTCTAAAATCTATTTTTCTAAAAAATTATTTATTTTATTTAAAACTTCACAATACACCTTTTTTTTATTTTGAATTATTTCGTCATATATTTTATAATCACATAATCAAAATATTTCATCTGCAAGGATCTCATGACTCGAATTTTTTTCATATTCACAAAATCTTTCATAACTTTTAGCTTCTGTTCTATTTGCATTTTCTGCCAGTAAAAATCTATTATTTTTACTCAGAGAAATTCATATACAAAAACAATTATCTTTTCATAAAATTGTATTAAATGCCCTGAGAAATTCTCAATGTCTGAGTCAATCAATAATAGCAAATTTTTCTCATTTGAATGCAAATTCGAGAGTTTGCTCAGCTAAATATTCAAATCATTTGTCTTGAATAATACGATTAAATAGTGATTCTAAAGATTTTCTAGAATGATCTTGAGTGAGCGATTTTGTATAATCCGAAGCACTGATTCGTTTGATATCAAAATGTTTGCTTAAATGGTTAGCAAGAGTCGTTTTTCCTGAATTTGCTCTGCCTGTTATTAAAATAAGTTTCATAAAATTTATTGTAAAAATTTAAATAACATTTTAAATAATTTTCTTTCAAAAGATGCAAAAATTTCACTTTCGATAATAAAACTTTCATCCGTGTTAAAATCGATAATTGCGACTTTATTTGCATAAATTAATTTGGTAATATTATCTTCGAAATCATCTATTTTTTTGGGAATAACTACGACTTCTTTATCTAGTTTTTTTGGCTTTAAACTCGTTAAATATTCGTTTGTGATTACATATCTTTGTAATTGTTTTTCGTTTCTGATTTTTTTATATTTACTATGAAAATTTTCAGAAATATTTGTATTTTCTATATCCCTGCGTGATGAATATCTATAAAAAGATTCTCATTTTTTGAGTGTATGAGCTATATCCATATACACATTTCTCACTCAAGTTTTACCAGATAAATGTTTAAATATTGGTTTATCAAAAGAATTTTTATACATTCTTTCTACCTGAGGAATAAAGTTTTCATAATCTTGCTGAATAGACTCAAAATAATTATTTAAAATTTGAGGATTTTCAGCAATGAATAAAGTTCTTTTTCCTTGAATAGATGTTCAAATCAAGCCAGATTCTTGCATATTTGGCATGATTTTATAGAGTTTTGGACGATTGATATTTGTATGTTTTGATATTTCACTCAATGTCTTTTGAGGATGTTCCAATAAATACATATACACCAAAGATTCATCTCCGGAAAGTCAGAGTTTTTCTAATATTTTTATATTCATAATTAAGTGTAAAAATATATTACACTTTTATTTTATTGATATTTTATTTATTTTAAAGTAAAAAATAAATTTTATGTAATATTATTTTACATATTTATTTTATTTTAAATTATTTTTTAAATAAACTATTATACTCATTATGTTATTTATTAATCATATTTTTATGAATAAATTAGATATGCATTTCCACTCTACTTGTTCTGACGGGAAAAATACACACGAAGAAATTTTAGATCAAGCTAAGAAA
>CBFHLZ010000058.1:4440-7351 GCA_965656795.1 Patescibacteria group bacterium | reverse complement strand
CGTTTATGATAAAAAAACTCACTAATTTAGTGAGTTTTTTTATTACATAATATCGCTTCCAGCAACAAGTCTATCAGTTTTTGAATTTCATCTTCCTTCTAAATCTTCATTTAAATATACAAGTTTAGAATTTTCATTTGAACCAATATTTCCTAATGTTTCAATTCTAGAAGAGTCTAGTAAAAATTGTAATACTTTTTGAGCATCAAGTGTATCATCAGTTTTCTTAATCATATCAACAGATTCTTTAAACCCTTCAGCGATTTTCATTCTTTGACCAGCCATACCTTCACCAAGTAAAACTTTTGATTCTTTTTCAGCTTCAGCTTCTTTTACTTGCATGATTTTATTTGCTTCAGCTTCATTTAAAGCTGCTTCTTTTAATTTTTCAGTTTCTACGATTTTATTCATAGCTGACATAACAGTATTTTCTAGTTTAACGTCTCTTACTTGAATTGAATCAAGAGTATAACCAAAAGTTGCTAATTTGATTCTAAGTCTTTCTTCGATAACTTCACCAATATCTTCTCTTTTTGCAAAGATATTTTTATGAGTAAAAGTAACCATCATAGCTCTTAATTGTTCATCAATGGTAGCTCTCATCATAGTTTTAGGATCATCTATATTATAAAGTGATTTATAGATATTTCCTTCTTCTGTACCATTTTTATCATCATTTACATAGTAAATTACATTTAATCCGATATAACCAGTTACATTATCACCAGTAATCCCTTCAACTTCAACTGGGAAGTTTCTTCTGTATAATACTTGGTTTTTTGTCCATTCTAAAAATGGAATAATGAAGTGAAAACCTGGTCTTAAAATTCTATTAAATTTTCCCATAAATTCTACAGCTCTTACTGTATTTGGTGTAACAATTTTAATTGAAAGTGCAATTAAAATTATATCAAAAATAGCAGCGATTGCTAACATTGTAATATCTCCTGATAATATAGCAATTACAGGAACTAATACTAATAATATTGGAACTATAAATCTAATCATTTTTTTTTATTAAAAATAAACATAACTCATTATAATATTTTTTTTAAAAATATACAAATATTTTAATATTTTGTATTGAGTATTTTTATTTTAGTTTTTTAAATTATTTATTATACTTTAAATAATATTTTGTAAAAGGATTATTTTTTTATGTTTTGGGCAATATTAGCGACTAGTTTATCAAATATTTGAAAAGTATTTTTTAAGCAAACAACAAATTATAAAATATCTGCAAATTTAAATGATTTTCTAGGTCATACACTCGCTTTAATATGTATTTTTCTAATATTTCTGTTGTGAAAATTTAATATTGTACTATCAAGTTTTTTTGATTATTTTTTAATCTTAATAACATTTGTACTATTTTTGATTCAAATAAATATTAATCAGTATGTATTTAGACGAGAAAAGTTTTCATCACTTGTCCCATTTGAAAATCTATGAAAAATTCTCACTATTTTACTTTGAGTTTTTGTTTTAGGAGAGGATATTTCTTATACTTCTTTATGAATATTTCTACTGGCTATTTGAGTGATTATTATAAATTCTATAAATTTTAAAACATTAAAATTTTCTAGAAATATTTTATTATTCTGTTTAGCTCAATGTTTAGTTGCAGTAGCAAACTTTACAACTTGATACATTATTATTAGTAATTGATCACTGAGTTATTATACCGTTTATATTTTATTATCATTTTTATTTGTTTGAAGTATTTGTTTTTTTACATGACAAATAAAATGAATAAAAAAATTAGATAAAAAATATTATATTCTTAGAAATATATGATGATTAGTTTGGGTTTCTTGGTTAATAAATATTTTATTAATTTGAGATTTATGACTCAGTGTAACAACTATTCTATGATTTTTCTGAATAGCAACTTGATTAGTTACGTCATATATTGTATCTAAAGATATTCCAACTCTGAGAAATGTATTTGTAATAATTATTGTTATTACATTAATTACTCTATGATATATTTTAAAATAAAATTAATATGAATTTTGAAGCAGGGAAATATTCTGAACAAGAAAAAAAATTAAAAAAAGATCAAGAAAAAAAAGAATTAAAAGAATTTTTAGATAAACAAAAAACTCACGAAGTTACAAAAAAGCATATTGAAGCGCAAATGGAAACGGAAGAACAATTAGAAGATCTAAAAGTATTAGTAGAAAAGTGAATTATATCACAGCAACAAGCTGAACAAATTGCAAACAATCATGAACTAAATAATAAAGATATTCAAGAAATATTTGAAAAAATTCATGAAATTGAAGAGATAGAAGATATTGATAACTATTTGCCAAAAGAATTGCGTGTGTGAGTAAATGAATATCAAACAGCAATGATTGACGATATTATGAGAATAAAAACCCTGACTAAAATAAAAACAGCACTTACAATTCTAGGAAGTCAAACATGAATAACTAATCAAGCTGGAATAAATTTATTTTCTTGATTTTTAAGTGTTTTAGATAAAAATTTGGTTTTAATTCAAGAACATAACATTGATATGAAAAATAATCTTGAAAAAATTGAAAATAAAAAAAATCCTCAACAAAAATGAACTTTTTGGCAAGAATGTAAAAAAATATTATCAGAAATATTTTTGAATAAATAAAAAACGAGATAATTCTCGTTTTTTATTTATTATTTGAAATTATTTATTCATCATTATACTAGTGCAGAAATATATTTATTACACACTTTTATGGAAGATAAAAAAGTATTTATCAGAGAAAATTTTTGGCAAGATATTCAAAATAGTGAAAAAAAATACGCTCATATTATTATGATTGCAACAAAACCAGATATTATAAAACAAGCTCCTTTATATCAAGAACTTAAAAAAAGAGGGGAATTAGTTGTTTTAGTTCACACTGGACAACATTATGATTAT
>CBFHLZ010000058.1:0-4341 GCA_965656795.1 Patescibacteria group bacterium | reverse complement strand
AATTTATCTTCAGGAGTTTTAGAAGAATTCTGAATGCAAGTAGATATAAATTTAAATATTTTCGGAAGAATTCACAAAAAATATTCTTTGATTATCGAAAGATTATGAGAAATACTAGTAGAGTTAAATGATATTTATAAAAAAATACCTGTTCCATATGTTCACGGTGATACACTTACCGCTACTACAGCTGATAAAGCAGCATTTTTGAATAAATTTGCAGTCGTTCATGTGGAAGCATGAATCAGAACATTTACTCCAAATAAAGATTTCTATCATACACTATTTAGTGAATATGAAAAATGAAATTTCGACTGGAAAAAATATTATAAATCGCTTCAAGAATTTGAAATTTATGAAAGAGGTTCTATTGAACCATATCCTGAACAATTTGATACAAGAGCGATTGAGTGATCAACTGGATTATTTGCTGCACCAGTAGATTTATACAAAAAAACACTTAAAGATGAAGGGTTTCCAAAAGAACATATAAAAGTGGTAGGGAATACAGTTGCTGATGCTATTGAAATTTCTAAACTAAAAGTATGAGAATCAAAAGCATTTGAAACATACCCAAATATGAAATGAAAAGATTTTATATTTATTACTATTCATAGAAGAGAAAATACTGAGAAGAAAGAAAGATTTTTAGCTATTTATAATGCAATAAAAAAATTAATTCAAGATGGTGTTTATGTGTGTTTTTTAGGTTTATATGCTTCAGAATTTGCAATAGATAACTTCGGTTTAAGAAGTGATATAGAAGAATTAAAAGATAAATATTCTAAAAATTTCGCTTATTGACCTGCTTTAGCTCATCATAGCGAAGTAATTGATATGATTTCTCAAGCTTGAGCTGTAGTGACTGACAGTGGTTCAATGCAAGAAGAAGCAAATATTGTTTGAGTTCCTTGTGTGACAGTGAGATTTGGGTCAGATAGAACTGAGACAATCTTAGCTGGTACAAATATTATTGCTCCACCAATTAATTCAAATTTAATCGCTGAAGTGGTAAAGTGAGCAATTGCGAATAAAAAAATGGTTAATAAATCTCATTTATACGGGAAAAATGTATCAGAAAAAATTGTTGATGAAGTATTAGCAATGCTTAAAAAAGATGGAAAATTATTTAAATATGATGACGAAAGATTAGATTTAGAGAAATATTTTAATTGGAATATTTAAAACAAAAAAAATAATGAGATACTCTCATTATTTTTTTTGTTGAATAGAATTTTTGAATATTAATAATTTATCATTAAGTAAATAATAAAGTTCAATCTTTTGTGTTATATTTCCATTTTTTGATTCTATTGATTCAAGAGCCGATATATTTACATTTACTTTTTGGATAGTTTTTTCTAAAACTTCTAATTGTAAGTGTTTAGGAAGATTTTTAAAATTAGGACTATCTTTCATAGTCTTAATTTTTTCATCTATTTTCACGGCTACTACTCTATTGATTCTTTCAGCTAAATGAATTCTATTTGCTATTATTTTGGATTCAATATTAGTTACCTTTTTATCATAAATTTGTTTTGTAGATGCTATTTCTGATTTAACTTCTACTTGTTTTTTAGATATCGTCGCATCTCATCTTATGAAATTCACATATTCTGCGTATTTATCTGAATCAATATACTCTAATAAACTGATATATAAATCTTTTTTTACTTGTAATAACTGATTTTTTATTTCCTCATTACTTTCTAATTTTTTTGCTTTATGTAACAATAGAACATTTAATTCATTGTATTGTAAATTGTATTGTGCTATAAGTTTCTCTATATTTGTTATATCATCGTTTGATAGTGTTTTTTTAAAATATGAACTTATGTTAGATTCAATTTTGAATTCTGAATATTGATTCGATATTAAGTTTTTATCACTATTAAGTTTTTCTATGTTTTGTTTTATCTCTTTTATTGATTTATCTTTAAGTATTTCTCATGTTTGTGCATGTATTTGTACACAATTTAATATAGAAATTAGACCTATAACTCATAATATTATTTTTTTCATATGGTTATATTTTTTATACGTAAAAAACTAGAGAATCAATTAAAAAAGTATTGGCTTTAACCATTTAAGAAGATTCCCTAATTCATAATTATTATACTGATTGATATTATATTACAATAGTTTAATGTGAATGTTTGGTGAAGACTATATATATATTTTAAAATGAAATCATTTTCATAAATCAGATTTGATATCATATCTCCAGTCATGAGATTCAATTATTTTCTTAGTAATACTTAATCAAACTCAAATTCACCTTGCTTCTACATCTCAAGATTTTTCAATTTTTCATTGATAAAACTTTTCTGTCAAAAATGGTACCTCAGACGATTTAATACCAATTCAGTCATCAGCAAATTCAATATAAGATTTGGTTATATTTATTCTTAAAATAGTTTTCTTTCATGAGTATTTTAAAAAATTTCAGATCAAATTATGTATTAATTGCATAAATAAATCTCTATCAACACTTATCTTTTGATTAATATCACCATTAACTTTTATTCTTTGTTTATTTTCTTTCAACCTTTTCTTATGCGTTTCTACTATTTGAGTGATGATATCATATATATTTTCATCTTCTTTATGTAATTCTAGCCTTTCTCTTTCTAATTTTTCATGCTCCATTATTTTATTCACCATAATAATAAGTCTTTTCATCTCATCAGTAATAGAATTTAGGTTTTTTTGATTTAATTTAATAACTCAATCTGTAATTCATTCTAAATAACACTGAATTGATGTAATTGGAGTTTTAAGTTCGTGGGATATATCAGCTAAAAGTCTTCAGCGTATTTCTTCTTGTAAATTAAGTTTTTTATTTAAGGTATTTATTGATCAAATTAATAATCATACTTCATCATGAGGATTTTTATAATCAATTATCTTATAATCTTTTCAAGGTTTGGATATTTTAATCCTCTCTGCAACTTTATTTAAAGGAGATATTGTTGATCTAACAAACCATAAAACTACAAATATTGTAAGAGAAATAGCAATTATATTTGTGAATAATATTGAATATGTTAAATTATTTAAGAATTTTTTTTCGGCAGAATTCTCTTCAGATATTGCATCAATAACTTTTTTAAAATTATTTGTTGGTACAATTTCTTGAATATATTTTGATCAAACTCAACTTTTTATTAAATAATCTACTACTAAGTTAATTTTTCTTTCATCATCTAAAATTATTTCTCAATTATTTTCCTCAAATAACTCAAATATTTCTATTTCTACATCATAAAATATACTTCATATTTCATCAATAGCTTGTTGTTCTTTTATATTATTTATGTATTCTAATGTAATTTTTTCTCTAGAGTTTACTTTTTCTGTAAAATATATTTTTAAATATGTAGTATAAAAAAAATAGAATGCAATAAAATTAATTACAGCAATAAAAAATATACTTAGAGCTAGAGCTCATATAAATTTTGTTGATATTTTCATGTTTTTTATTTATTTAATCTATATCACTCTCATCTTACAGTTAAGATGATATTCTTATCTCAAAGCTTTCTTCTAAGATTTTTAATATGTGTATCTATAGTTCTATCGTAGATATATTTATCATATCAGATGACTTCAGTCATTAGTGTTTCTCTACTTACAATATTTCCATTTTCTCAAAAAATTTTTGCCATAATATCAAATTCATTTGAAGTTAATAGCACCAATTCTCAAGATTTTTTAACAATTTTTTTATTTGTATCAATTGAAATATGATTAAATATAATTATATTATCAGGTTTTTGTGAATTCGCAGAAAACCTCCTTAGTATAGTTTTGATTCTTGCTAATAACTCTCTTGGTGAAAATGGTTTTGCTATATAATCATCAGCTCAAACTTCTAGTCAATTTACTCTGTCAGATTCTGCTCAACGGGCTGTAAGCATTACAACAGGAGTCTGTGAATATACTCTGAGTTGTTCACAAATTTCTATACCATTTTTTCCTGGTAAATTTATATCTAAAATAACAATATCAGGAGCAATTTGATTTATTTTTTCTAATGCATCAGTACCATCATCATGAAGTAAAACTTCAAAATCACTATTTTCTAAATATAATTTTAATGACGTTGAAATACCTCTATCATCCTCTATAATTAAAATCTTTTGCATGTGTTTTCAATTAATATTATTATTTTTCTTTTTACATATTACCCCAAGTAATCTTTTTTTCAAATTAAATTTGCATTTTATAGAAAACGTAATACAATAGCGCGGTGAAATTTCGCTCTTTATATACTAAATATTAGAATTATGGCTTTTGGTCCAAAAAAGAAACATTCTAAATCAAGATCTAGAACTAGAA